>SVOG01000009.1 GCA_015066525.1 Oscillospiraceae bacterium
CAGCGCTTTTCATCGCGTACAATCGGAGCGATGTGGGCATCGTATCGGAGCGATGTGGGCATCGCTGGAGAATGGAGAATGGAGAATTGAGAATGGAGAATTGAGGGTGAGCTGCGCTCACACTCATTGTATCGCGGAGCGTCGGGGTCGCCGCTCCCTACAGTTGCTCGTGGGAGCGTGGTTTTGTATCGGAGCGATGTGGGCATCGCTCCCTACAGTTTTGAGTTTTGAGTTTTGAGTTGCGTAAGGTGACGGGCATCGTATCGGAGCGATGTGCCCTTGGAGCGGGCGCCTCACCCTTTTGTCACCTACGGTGACATTTTTGCTAGCGCAGACGCTCCCCTCTGTCACTTCGTGACATCTCCCCGTTAATCGGGGAGTACCTCACAGGGGAATCTCATCGCTCCCTACGGACATCACACAAAAAAGTGACCGGGGCACCGGTCACTTTTCTTATCGTTTGAGTACTTCGGCGGTTACGGGGAACTCGAAGTAGGTGGCGGGGTACGGCTCATTCTTCAGGGTGAAATGCCACCACTCGCAGTCAATCGGCTCAAAGCCGTGCTTCTTCATCACGCTTTGCAGCGTCATACGGTTTTCGAACTGCTCGGGGGTGATGCCCCGATAATCGGGGTGGGACATCTCGCTGAAATAATCGAAGGGGCTGCCCATATCCACCTCCTTGCCCGTCTGCATATCCAGCAAGGTCAAATCGACCGTGCTGCCGCGGCTGTGGCTCGATTGACTCGCGATATAGCCGAGCTCGAAGAGCGCCGTTTTATCAAGGTCGGGGTAGAAATACGGTTTCATGCGCTGGTCGAGGTCCTCGATGCCCCAGAGCACAAAATGCTTCACCGCCGTCGCGGGACGGTAGGCGTCAAAAATCTTCAGCCGATAGCCCTTGACGTTCATCTCGTTGCTGACCGCCTTGAGCGCCCGCGCCGCCTCTTTTGTCAGAATGGCGCAGGGCTGCTCGTAGCCGTCGATACGCTCGCCGATAAAATTATAAGTCGAATAATAGCGGATTTCCTGCACAATGCCCGGTACATAATCCGAGAGCAGGACAAATCCCGAAGCGTCATTGATTGCCGCTTTTTCAAAATCCATCGTATTCACCTAAATGCGCTTTGTCATTGTCAGGACGTTCTGTCCGTTTTCGTAGGAATAGGACACAGCGTCCATATTCTTCTTCACAAGATAGATACCGAGTCCGCCGATTTGGCGCTCCTCGGCGGAGAGGGTGATGTCGGGGTCCGCTTTTTCAAGGGGATTATACGGCACGCCGCTGTCGCGCAGCGTAATCACCACTTCGTTATCCTGTGAGGCCAGCGTCACCTCCGCCTTGCCCGTCGCGTCGCCGTAAGCATAGTGCGCAATATTGACATACGCTTCCTCGAGGGAGAGGTCAATCTGCATCTGCGCCTTTATCGGGCAGTCGTGCGCCTGAAGAAACGCGTCGACAAATTCCGTCACGCGCGCTAAATTATCGTCCGTCGCGTCCACACTCAGTGTCTTCATATCCGTGTCACTTTCTGCTTTCAATTCGATGCAAAGCATGGTTAAATCGTCAAACTGCGGCGCGTCGCCGACAAAAGCATTCACACTGCTTCGGATATGCTCGAGAATATCCGCGGGAGACGCGTTTCGGCACGCATCCAGCGCCGCCTTTGTGCGCGCGAGCGTAAACATATTAACCTCATTATCCGTCGCCTCGGGAACGCCGTCCGTATAGAGGAAAATCTTGTCGCCTGCCCCGAGCTGAATTTCAAAATCCTGATACCGCAGTCCCGGCATTGCGCCGACGACTAAGCCGTGCTTCGTTTTGACCGCTTCAAAAGAGCCGCCTTTGCGACAGACAAAGGCATCGTCGTGACCCGCATTGCAGGCAGTCACTTTGCCCGTGGAAATCTCGAGAATGCCGAGCCAGAGCGTGACGAACATATCCGCCTGGTTATGCTTGCAGATATCGTCGTTGAGCCGGGTCAGAATCTCGCCCGGGGTGCCACCCATACGGGTTCTGTCCATAATGAGAATATTCGTCACCATCATAAACAGTGCCGCCGGTATTCCCTTGCCCGACACGTCGCCGACAACAAACGCGAGACGGTCGTCGTCAATTAAAAAGAAATTGTAAAAATCGCCGCCGACCTCCATGACCCCTGCCAAGGAGGCAAAGATGTCAAAATCCTTCCTGACGGGGAAGGCGGGAAAACGGTTTGGAATCGCATTTTCCTGAATGGTGCTCGCAACGGCAAGTTCCGCGCCGATGCGCTCTCTCTCGGAGGTCGCAGCGGTCAGATGGTCAATATAGCGGAGCATATCCGCCTCCATCTTATCAATGGCAAGCCCGATATCGGCAATCTCATCAATCGCGCTAACGGCGCCGAGGCGTTCTCCCCGACTGTTTTCCGCTGCAAAGCGCTTCGTTTCTTTCGCGACGCGGCGCAGCGGTTTCACAAATTCCCGACGGATATAGACAATCGAAAACAGCGCCGCAAAAACGGACAGTATCACTGTCGAAAGCGCAATAATAATCAGGTACGGCCGTCTGCCGTCCCTGAGTTCCTGCATCGGGCGCTGAATACACATCAGGCTGACCACCTCGCCCTTCGAATTATGAATCGGGACGATGGTCGTAATATGCGGGGGCGCGCCCCTCAGGTCCTTCGTGCGGTACACGGTACCGCTCTGCAAACCGTTTTCATAAATATTTCTGTATATTTCGGCATATTCCGCATTCGTCGTATCCTGCTGATGCCCGAATTCCCACGGGGTGTACGGCGTGTCCGGTCCGACCGAATTAAAAATCGAAGTGAATCTCATATAATCCGAGGTGTCCACCTTGATGACGTAGACAATCGACACGCCCATGCGGATGCAATAAGCATCGAGATACGCCTTCGTATGAAGATAATCGGCAGAGACAGGTCCCTCCGCCAGATAGTCGTAAATACGGTCACCGTTTACCAGCGTAGTCGCCGTATCGGCAATATGAAACGTCGTATTGCTGTACTCCCGCTTAAACGAATTGGTAAAGCTGATATAGCCGATAACGCTCACAATCCAGCCGAATAACAAAAGCAGGCAGACAATGGCGCTGATGATATTAAACGCCAGATTGGAGCGTAACTTATGAAAAAATTTCATTCCATTACTCGATGGTCAGAATATCGGAAAAGCCGGTAATATCAAAAATTTCCATCACATCGCTGCGGACATTCACAACCTTCATCGAGCCCTGGTTATTCATCAGCTTCTGCGCCTTTAAGATAACGCGCAGACCCGCCGATGAAGTATACGCCATATCCTTCAAATCCAGGACGAGTTCGCTCACGCCCTCGGCATTGGTCAGAATATACTCCTCAAGCTGCGGCGCGGTGGAGGTGTCCACTCTGCCGGAAATGGCGATGGTGAGTTTTCCGTTTTCTCTTACGTTCGATAATTCCATAATTGTTCTCCTTAATAGTATAACTTATCCGTTTTCGGCACGAGTTCGCAGAGCTGATTCGTGCAGTTATCAATAACCGCCTTGTTATCGGGATTGCGCTTAATGGTTCTTCTGAGCAGGCGGGTATAGCCGATGATGCGCGCCTTAACGACCGCGTCCTCGATGAACGCCTCGTCCTTGCCTTCAAAATAATATTTCAGCGAGCTGTTCCAGAATTTCTCGGAGGTCGCGCGGTCGATACCGAGAAATACCATCGTGTCGTTATGGTCGGTTTCGCTGAAGCCGAGATACGCCAGATACATCTGCGACAGTTCATATACGGGATGTCCCATCGAGAGGGTGTCCATATCAATCAGCAGATTTTCGCCGTTTTGCTGCATAATATTCTTAATATGATAATCGCCGTGGAGCATATTGTGCGTCTCGGGGATTTCCTCAAATAAACGCACCAGTTTCGTGCCGATTTCCGACGGGAGATGCGCCTCGCAGTATTTCGCCCAGCCGATTGCCTCGGCGCGCTTGCTCGGAAGTTCGCCGTCCTTCAGCATCGTGGCGTGCATCGTCTTCAGAATCTCGACGCTCTGGCGTGCGAGGTCGTCGACGGATTCGCCGTTTTGAATCAGTTTGGCAAACGAGGTCGCGTTGAGCAGCTCGAATACGGAGCCGTATAAATCGCCGACCTGTACCACGTCGTAAGGAATCGCCGTCGGGATACCCATCACGAATGCCTTACGCGCGAGTTCGCGCTCGTTATGGATTTCATCGAGGGAATCGGGATTCTTATACACCTTGACGATGGTGTCGGGGTCGGTACGGTAGACGATACCGTTGGCGCCCTCGCCGATGACCTCGCAGCCCTCGACCGAGAGTTTACGGTACGCCTTGGCAATATCCATCATCTCGGTAAAGCCCGTCATATCAAAAATTTCATACACATCGGAATTGCAGTTCGTCACCTTGGTATCGGGGTGCGCCTTCTTCACTCTGAGGATAATGCGCAGTCCGGCACTCGAGAGATACTCCAGCTCTGCGGCGTTGAGCTCGATGGCACCGGCATAGTCGCCGATTTCGGCAGTGATGCGCTGCTCCACCTCCGCTGCATTGGAGGAGTCAATTCTGCCCGATAAATTGATAATCATAATCATTCTCCTTCTGTTATAGATACGCCGCAAAGCGGCAATTATACTTTGACGGTTAATTATTATAACATATAATGAAGCAAAAATAAAGAACTAAATAAAACGGCTCGAGGGGGAGGCGTTTTGCGTCATATTTCCTCGGTGTCAAAGGAGGTTTGCACGAGTTTGCGCGCCTCGGCAAGGGAGGCAACCTCGCCCGCATAAATCAACTGGGAGATGAGATTGCCCGTCGCGGTCGCCTCAACGGGACCCGCAATGACGCGCTTTTTCGTATACTGCGCCGTCAGTTGATTCAGATAGCGGTCCTTGCTGCCGCCGCCGACAATATTCACCGTATCGACCGTCTTGCCGCTGATGCGCTCAATCTCCGTCACCACCTCCGCGTACGCTTTCGCCAGCGAATGATAGACTGCATTTATCACGTCGCAAAGAGGAAGGTCTCCCTTTCCGAGATACTGACGGATGGCGTCAATCATATTTTCGGGAGCGACGAATTCCTGCGCGTTTGTGTCGATATAGAAAACCCGCTCGCTCTCCATCGCGAGGTGCATCATCTCGTCGTAGGTATAGCGCTTATCGAGATTGCGGCGGATATTCTGAAACAGCCACATCCCCATATAATTCTTCAGAAAGCGGAAACGGCGGTCAATGCCGCCCTCGTTCGTAAAATTCGCTTCCATCGCTTCCCTGCTGAGGACGGGCGCAAGGTTTTCGGTGCCGATGAGCGACCATGTGCCCGAGGAGATATACACGCCGTTGTCGCCGACGCTG
This sequence comes from Oscillospiraceae bacterium, assembly GCA_015066525.1. Lineage (GTDB taxonomy): Bacteria > Bacillota > Clostridia > Oscillospirales > Acutalibacteraceae > Eubacterium_R. The sequence continues at coordinate 5,359 of SVOG01000009.1, forward strand.
CACGCCGCCACCGCGCTCGCGGTATCGTGCGACGGAGCGAGCACAACTTTGCTGTCAAAATCGAAGCCGACGAGGTCGCCGACTTCCGTGCACGGCAGTGATATCTCGCTGAAAATCTCTTTTTTGATACCGAGGCGGTCGAGGATTTCACCGTCCCAGGTCATTTCCCCGGCATTGACGAGGTTCGTCGTCGTCGCCTCGGTGTACTCGTTCTTCATGACACCCGTGAGTTTGAACGCGAGGTAGTCGGGCATATTCAGAAAGTAGCGCGCGCCGTCGAGTTTGCCGCTCTTTTTATCGCAGAAAAGCTGATAAACCGAATTATAGTTCGCCTTCTGAATCCCCGTGCGGGCGTAGAGTTCCGTCTGCGGAATGAGCGCCGCCACCTCGTCCGTCACGGCGAGCGTTCTGCTGTCGCGGTAAGCGACGCAGGGCAGAATTTCGCGCTGATTCTCATCGAGCAGCACATAGTCCACGCCCCAGGTATCAATCGCAATCGTGGACGGAATTTTGCCGATTTCCCCGCATTTTGCGATGCCCGCCTTCACCTCGCGCACGAGTTTTGCAATATCCCAGCACAGGGTGGCGCCGTCGTCTCGCAGATAATCCTCAAATCGGTACACTTCCTCGAGTTTCAGTTTGCCGTCCTCGACACAACCGAGAATATGCCGTCCGCTCGAAGCGCCGATATCAATCGCTAAATGGTAATTCATTCCCTCACCTGCCATCATCATTCTGCTCTCATTTTACAATGCTTTTTCTCATTCGTCAACAGGATATCGCATTGACAAAGGGCGCTTTTTTATTTACAATGAATGGCAGAAACGAAAAGGAGTAATATGATGGCTGCATATCTGTTTGTACATTTCACGAGCGACACCGAGGAACGCGAGGCAATCTGGTTTTCGCTCAGCCGCGACGGACTGCACTGGGAGGACCTCGGGGACGACCCGTTTTTAACCTCCCACAGCGGTACGAGGGGCATACGCGACCCGTTCATCCTCTACGACAAGGCGCTGAAAAAATACTTCATCCTCGCCACCGACCTCAAAACGGGGCGCGAGGGCGACTGGTGGGCGTACTCCCACAGGGGCAGTCGCTCCATCCTCATCTGGGAGTCGGACGACCTCATCCACTGGAGTGAGGAGAAGCTCGTGACGCTCGGGATTGAGGGCGCGGGATGCGCGTGGGCACCCGAGGCGGTCTACTGCGAAGAACGCGGCGAATGGCTCGTTTTCTTCGCCTCCTGCGTCGACGACAAACAGCGCATCTATGCGGCGTTTACGAAGGATTTTCGCACCTTCGGCGAGACGTTTCTCTACATCGACAATGAGAAGGACATCATCGACACCAGCATCGTCAGGGACGGCGGCTACTACTACCGTTTTTCGAAGGACGAGGTCAGCAAGACCATCACCGTCCAGCGCGCAAAGGAACTGCTTTCACACGATTTCGAAACGCTGCACTGCGCCGCGCTCGCCGATTTCGCAGGGCTCGAGGGTCCCGAGATTTTCCGACTTGAGGACACGGGTAAATGGTGCCTCATCGTCGACAGATTTATGGGAAATCACGGCTATCTGCCACTCGTGGCAAACGACCTTGCGGCAGCGGATTTTCGCGTTCTCGACGAGAGCGAATTCGATTTCGGAACGAGGAAGAAACGCCACGGCGGCGTCATCCGCATCTCCGACGCAGAATACAAAAGAGTAAAGGAATACTTCACCGATGACGATACGAAATGCTGAGAAAAAGGACGTCGCAAAAATCCTTGACCTGCTCGGTCAGGTGCTCGACGTCCATGTAAAAATCCGCCCCGATATTTTCATTCCGGGGGCGGTGAAATATAACGAGGAGGAGCTCCTTGCCCTCTTGGAAAAGGAAAACCGCCGCACCTATGTGGCGGTTGATACGAGCGACGAAGTTCTCGGCTACGCGATGTGCGAAATCATCCGCCACGGCGTCACGGACAAGCTCGCCCCCCACACCATGGTTTATATCGACGACCTCTGCGTTGACAAGGCGGCAAGGGGGCAGCATATCGGCAGCGCGCTCTTTGCCTACGTCAGGGAGCAGGCAAGGCAAATCGGCGCCGATAAAGTCACGCTCAACGTCTGGGAGGGCAACGACAGCGCCCGCGCCTTTTACGACAAGCGCGGGATGAAGCCGATGGAAACGACAATGGAATACATCCTATAAACAAAACAACCGCTTCACATTATGTGCATATCATAAGGGGAGTATTCAAACTGAATAGGGAAAAGAGATGGGAATGCAAAATTGCATTCCCTTTTCTTATACTAAATAAAACCGCTTTATAACCCTTATAAAAAAACCTGATAAAAACAATAATTAAAGGGTTTCAAAATTTCTCTGGACTTTGGCGATTGGTTGTGATAGTTGTTGTGTTGAAAGGAGGGTCTGATATGACTAAGATAGTTTCAATCACAATAGCAATAATCATTATACTGACGGCAGGTGTTACGGCTCCGCCGGTATACGCAGTAGCACCGCAGACAATTACAGCCTCGGTAAAAGCGAAATCTTCTTCCCACACGAACAAAAAGAAGAAAAAACATAAGCATACTATGCCGAAGGGCAATATGAAAAAGTGGTTTAAGTCAAAGAAGGCGTTAAAGAAATACGCCAACAGCGTTATGGAAAAATACAGCCGTCAGTATGAGAACGGAGAAATCACCTGGGATGAATACGTCCGCCGCTGTCCTTACGGTTACGAAGCGTGGTCCTGCTCCTGCGGTAAGTGGTCAGGTAACTTCAAATATCACAAGGTCAGGAGCATAGACATAAACTACTACATAAAATACGCCAAGTCTTACGCAAAGCAAATCGGGCTTGAATACGATAAGACCGCAACGGACTGCTGGGATAATCCGATAACCGTAACAACGAAA
>SVOG01000010.1 GCA_015066525.1 Oscillospiraceae bacterium
AATGCCGTCGCTCAACGGATAAAAGCTACCCTGGGGATAACAGGCTGATCTCCCCCAAGAGTCCACATCGACGGGGAGGTTTGGCACCTCGATGTCGGCTCATCACATCCTGGGGCTGAATTCGGTCCCAAGGGTTCGGCTATTCGCCGATTAAAGTGGTACGCGAGCTGGGTTCAGAACGTCGTGAGACAGTTCGGTCCCTATCTGCTGTGGGCGTAGGATATTTGAGGAGCGCTGTTCCTAGTACGAGAGGACCGGAATGGACGCACCGCTGGTGTATCGGTTGTCATGCCAATGGCACGGCCGAGCAGCTATGTGCGGAAGAGATAAACGCTGAAAGCATCTAAGCGTGAAGCCCCCTCCAAGATAAGATATCCCACTTTTTAAAGTTAAGACCCCTTGTAGACTACGAGGTTGATAGGTTGCATGTGTAAGTGCAGTGATGTATTTAGCTAGGCAATACTAATAGGTCGAGGGCTTAACCTTTCAGAAGTGTCTGAGGGTTTGTTAATCCAACACTTACCTATATTTAGTTTTGAGGGTACATTGCCTTGCCAGACTCAAGTGAAGCAAGGTTTATCCCAAGCATTTTCCGCAAATACTGCGTTAAATCGCTTCGCAATACGCAAGTATTGCTTCATCAATTTGCCTTGTCTTTGCAAAAACTGCAAAGGGCTAAACTCAATAGTTCGATAGAACGGTAAGTGATATGTACTTACTCCACCTGAGTTCGGCAAGGCATTCCCTAAATTTGAGCTATGCACCATTAGCTCAGCTGGTAGAGCACCTGACTCTTAATCAGGGTGTCCAGGGTTCGAGTCCCTGATGGTGTACCATCAGTGGCCCGTTGGTCAAGTGGTTAAGACATCGCCCTCTCACGGCGAAAACAGGAGTTCGACTCTCCTACGGGTCACCAGATATTTCAAACAACCGTGATGAAATGTTACTGTTCATAGTCGGTGTTTATTACGCTGAGGGTCCACCCGTTCCCATCCCGAACACGGTAGTTAAGCTCACGCGTGCCGAAAATACTTGGAGGGCAGCTTCCCGGGAAAATAGGTCGACGCCGACATAAACAAAAACCATCCATCTGGATGGTTTTTTGTTTATCTTGATACCCGTTTTTTGGTTGCCCTCCAAGTATTTTCATTAGGCAATCAATACTCAAATCAAAAAGCAACGAAGTGAAATTTTGATTTGGGAGGAGAAACATACGGAGTGATTCATAGCGTTTTGCTTGCAAAATGCTTCAATCACGGATTATGTTTTGACGAAGGGCTGCTTCCCGGGAAAATAGGTCGACGCCGACATAAAGAAACCACCCATCAGGGTGGTTTTTCTTTATGTAGTTAGCAGTTAGCAGTTGGAGGGTGGGCGTTGCCCACACCCGATTATATTGCGGAGCGTCGGGGTCGCCGCTCCCTACAATTGTCGATGATAACTTCATCGCTCCGCTTTACTTTTTGGTGCGTTTTTGGTATTATTGTGTTATGAAGCGGAAACTAATTGCACTCACTGTCATACTATTAATTATAAACATTATATTTGCGTTTCTGACGGCAGTGTATCATACCGATTGGCTGCTTTCGGTTACGATTACCACAGGCACAATACTGTATCACTTTGCAATGCGCCTGATTGTAGGCTTTTCTGTGCCTGAAAAATGGAATCCAAATTCGCCGTGGTTCCGGCAGAAGCCGTTTGAAAAACGACTTTATAAAAAAATCGGCGTCAAGAAGTGGAAAAACAAACTGCCTACATTTGACCCTGACTCGTTTGACCTTGAAAAACACAGCCTCTATGAAGTTATTGAAACGATGTGCAAGAGTGAAGTTGTGCATGAAGTTATCATGGTACTGTCGTTTGTGCCTCTGTTTTTCATTATTTTTGCAGGCACACCGGCTGTGTTTATTATTACGTCAGTCATTGCGGCGATGTTTGACGGAGTGTTTGTTGTAATGCAGCGTTACAACCGTCCGCGGCTGATGAAAATTTATAACAGGATAGGGAAATAATATGAAGTTCAGATGGGGTTATGTCGGCAACGGCAATATTGCAAAATCGACGGCGCGGAGTATTCTCAGGGGGGAGCATACCATTTCCGCCGTATACGGTCGGAACAAAGCAAAAGCAGAGAGCTTTGCCAAGGCACATGGCGCCAAAGCTTATGGCGACTATGACGAAATGCTTGCTGCACAGGACATTGACGGCATCTACATCGCGACGCCGCACACGGCGCACCTTGATTACGCTTTGCGCGCTATGAAGGCGGGCAAGCCCGTGCTTTGCGAAAAGCCTGTCGCTGTTTGTGAGAGCGAAGTGCAGGCGCTGATTGACACGTCGAACGACTGCAATGTATACTTTTGCGAGGCGATGTGGACTTGGTTTTCCGATGTTGCGCTCACGGTTAAAAAGTGGGTGCTTAGCGGTGAAATCGGAGGGGTAAAAAACGTTGTGATTAACTACGCTTTCCCCGGTCTTATGATGAGCAAAAACTCGCGTGTGCTGACGCCTTCAACGGCTGGCGGCGCGCTGCTCGACATCGGAATTTATCCGATTACATACTGCTACAACCTGTTTGGATACCCTGACAAAATCGAGTGCGACGGCGTTATCAAAAACGGAATCGACGTTAAGGAAACTGTCGTTTTGCACTATGGAGAGATGAAATGCACGCTCAATATGGCGCTTGATATCCTCAAGGAAAACTGCGTGATTGAAGGCGAAAATTGTAAAATCACGATGGGATTTTTCCATATGGCGAGCAAGGCGACATTGAAAAACAAGGACGGAAAAAAGGTCTATAAAGGCACAACCGATTACCTTACGGAGTTTAGCCGTGCGGCGGACGAGATACGCTCAGGCAAGACGGAATCCGATTATATTCCGCACAAGGCAACGCTTGAGTGTATGCGAATTATGGACGAGTGCAGACGGCAGATGAATCTTGTCTACCCGTTTGAGGAGAAGAAATGAGTGAAAAAATAACCCACCCGATTGCGCCTGTGTATGACAATAACTCAAAAATACTGATACTCGGCTCTTTTCCGTCGGTGAAATCGAGAGAGTACGGATTCTTTTACGGGCATCCTCAGAATCGTTTTTGGCGTGTGGTTGCGGCTGTGTGCGGTGACGAGGTGCCCCGCACAAATGACGAAAAACGCGCATTTCTTTTGCGCCATAAAATCGCCCTGTGGGACGTGATTGATTCCTGCGAGATTACGGGCTCGGCGGACAGCACGATTAAAAACGCCGTGCCGACCGACATCCGCGGCATTCTTGCAAAGTCGGACATCACGCAAATCTTCACCAACGGCAAAAAAGCCGATGAACTGTACCAAAAGTATCAAGAGCCGGCGACGGGGATGAAGGCAATCTGCCTGCCATCCACGAGTCCTGCCAATGCGGCATGGCATCTCGACAAACTCTGCGACAAGTGGCGTAGCGAAATGCAAGTCTATCTATAAGAAAACAAACGGCACCGCAAGGTGCCGTTTGCCTATGTTCGGGAGCAGATTGAAAACCACTTGCAATCTGGGCATATTATATGGGGTGTGAAATCTATACCCGCGTCAAGTGCCTTTCTGACTGCTCCGTCATAGCGATTTACTTTTTCTTCATCAGCGCAGATGCCGTCGGTGAGATTCGGACAATGTTGGCAGATATCGTCCGCCGTGTCCACGAGTTCGTAGGGCTCGTGCTTGATTCTCTCCTGTATCTCCGCCATATTGCGGCAGAATGCCGCGCTGTATCCCTCGCCGCGAAAGCGGGGAATGCACATCAGATGGTGGTAGCGTATCCGCATCATTTGACAAATCTCTTCAGTCGGTTTGTCAGCAGCGCCGCGATGATAATCTTTACCGCATCAAAGGGAATGAATGGGAATACACACCATCCGAGAATGGTCACCAGACTTGCAGGCTCGTTACTCTTTGCATATACAAATGCAAACCACGCCGTGCCGAACGCGTAGCAGACAAGCACGCCGCCAATCATCGCAAGAATGACTGCCCAGAGTTTTTCGCCCCATTTGTCGGACGCAAAGCCGACAATGAGCGCCGTAAAAATAAATCCGATGAGATAGCCGCCGGTCGGTCCCGTGATGATACCGATGCCGCCTGTAAACTGGGCAAAGAGCGGTACGCCGACGGTGCCGAGCAGCAGATAGACAAAGGTGGCGAGGGTGCCGCGCCTGAGTCCGAAGAGACCTGCAATCATACAGACGCCGAGTGTCTGCAGCGTAATCGGAACAGTGAGGGGGATGGAAATCCACGAGCACACTGCAATCAGCGCTACCCCCAGTCCGACATACGCCAAATCGAGCGTCCTAAATTTCTTTTCATTTTTTTCTGTCATATTTTGTACCTCGCATACTATTGTATGCCCCCACACTTTGAATGTCAACGGAATTATTAAACGAGGTTTACAATTAAATCGGTATAAGAAAAGAGCGGGAAATCCGCTCTTTTTCGTTATATTTTTGCGAGTGCCTGGTCGATGTCCGCAATAATGTCGTCCGCCGACTCGATACCGCAGGAGAAGCGGATGAGGTCGGGTGCTACGCCGCATTCTTCGAGCTGCGCGTCAGTGAGCTGACGGTGCGTTGTGGATGCGGGGTGCAGACAGCAGGTGCGCGCGTCCGCCACATGGGTGACGATTGCCGCAAGTTCGAGACTGTCCATAAATTTCGTTGCCGCCTCGCGTCCGCCCTGTACGCCGAAGGAAACGACGCCGCAGGTGCCGTGGGGCATATATTTCATCGCAAGCGCGTGCTGGTCGTCATCCTCGAGCATCGCACATTTTACCCAGGTAATTTTCGGGTGATTTTTGAGATGCGCGGCAACCTTCTTTGCGTTCTCGCAGTGGCGCGCCATACGCAGATGGAGCGTCTCGAGACCGACGTTGAGCAGAAACGCGTTCTGCGGTGCCTGGATGGAGCCGAGGTCACGCATCAGTTGTACCGTTGCCTTGGTGATATACGCGCCCTCGCCGAATGCCTCGGTGTAAACGAGACCGTGGTAACTCTCGTCGGGGGTGGTGAGACCCGGGAATTTATCGTTCTGCGTCCAGTCAAATTTGCCGCTGTCGACGATGGCGCCGCCGATGGTGGACGCGTGGCCCTCCATATACTTCGTCGTGGAGTGGGTGACGATGTCGCAGCCAAACTCAAACGGGCGGCAGTTTATCGGGGTGGCGAAGGTGTTGTCGATAATCAGCGGAATACCGTTGTCGTGCGCGACCTTGGCGAAAACTTCGATGTCCATGACATCGAGGCTCGGGTTCGAGATGGTCTCGCCGAAGACCGCCTTCGTATTCGGCTGAATCGCCGCCTGAATTTCCGCAGCGCTTGCGTGCGGGGATACGAAGGTGAAGTCGATGCCGAGCTTGCGCATCGTGACGTTGAAGAGATTAAACGTACCGCCGTAAATCGCCGAGGACGACACAATGTGGTCGCCTGCCTGCGCGATGTTGAAGATAGCGTAGAAATTCGCTGCCTGTCCCGATGAAGTGAGCATACCTGCTACGCCGCCTTCGAGCAGGGCAATCTTTGCTGCCGCGTGGTCATTCGTCGGGTTCTGCAGGCGGGTGTAGAAATAGCCGCTTGCCTTGAGGTCGAAAAGGTCACCCATCGCCTCGGACGACTCGTACTTATAAGTCGTCGACTGCACAATCGGAATGACGCGGGGTTCGCCGTTTTTCGGTTTGTATGCGCCCTGGACGCATATGGTGTCAATGTTCATTTTTGTGTCCTCCCAATATATCATTGATGATTGAGAATGTTCCATCATCAAATATTATAACAATCCGTATTCCTCCACCAGTCTGTCGTATTCATCCGTGCTGATGGAGATGACGCTGCCGTGGCGCGGCTGCGTAGCATTGAGGGTGCTCTCACTGTTGTCGAGCATCGTGAAATGCTTGAAATCATCCGAGCGATTGAGCACGAAATAGCCGTCGAGATACGCGTCGGCGAGCATCACGAGGGTATCGGTGCCGTTGATGAAATACGCGTTGCAGCCCTCGAGTGCGACATTGCTGCTCAGTACCTTTTGCGGATTCGTCGGGTCGCTGTAAGGACCGTTGACGTTCTCAGAGGTAACGTAGCAGATGGTCGCGTTGTCCTCATCCTTGTAGTAGAGGTAGTAGGTGTCGGACGATTTGTCGTAGATAATATCGCCGTCGATGGCGTTATTCTCCTTGTCATCGCCAAGCTCGGGCTTATAAAGAAGCTGGGGATAGCTGTAGTGGCTCTGGTCGAGCAAATCGTCGGTGTAGCAGTAGTACATCACGGTGTGATTCTGCGAGATGCTCCCCGACGCGAGCGCGAAGTAAATCATATACTTCTGCTCTTTCTCGTCCCAGATAACCTGCGGCGCCCAGCAGCGCTGAATGTCGTCGGCACCGGTGATTTGGCTCATATTGATAATCGTTTCGTCGCTCCAGTTCACTAAATCCTTTGAGCGCCAGAGCACCATTGTGTTACTGTTGCCCCACCAGCCGGTGTTGCAGTCCATATCGGTGGCGATGATGTAGTAGTAGCCGTCCTGTCCCTTGAAAATATACGGGTCGCGGCAGTTGAGCGTGCCCTTGGTCTGGGTAATCACCTCGTCATTATTGTTCAGCGGGGTGAAGTGGTAGCCGTCCTGCGATACCGCAAAGTGAACGCGCTGCTGGCTGACCTTATTGCCCGTGAAGTAGGAGAAAAGGTACGCACCCTTTCGCGAGGTGGCGGGCTGTGCCTTCTTCAGCACGACGGTGGTAACCGAGCGCGCGGGGAGGCAGATTGCCTCGCTCACCGAGCCGCTCTGATAGAGGTCGAGGTCGCGGTATGCATCGGTGACGTAGGACTTGTAGTAGTCATATCCGTTATTCGCCACGCTCGTATATTCAATCGTGTCAGAATTGTTGATATACACAATCGCGACGCTGCCATCCGGATTGAGATACGCCGACTGCTCGAGATAATTATTCTTGTCGATGCCGGTGTTGTCGCCGTCCACCCAGGTGTAGATATTTTCGGGCTTGGTGTAAAGGTTAGCGCCGAGCGAGGAGCCCGTGGTAACCTCGATACGCTTCGCGCCCTCCTGGATAAATTTCGAGTAGTTGCCGAGACACCAGAGTCTCTTCGATGTCTGAATATTAGAATGGTCGTTCGCGTCGAGGTAGACGAGTCCGTCGGTGTAAATACCCTTGCTGCACGCGGTCCACCATTCCCACTCAACGGCATTGAGAATGGTCATATCCTGGTAGATGATGTCCGCCATCGCGAGACCGTAGTCGATGTCCATACCGTTCGAGCCGACGCCCGTCATCTGGGTGTGTGCGACCGTACCCGAGTTGCCGTCGTTATACATCTGGCAGTATTCGGAGCACTTGGTTTTCTGAACGGCTCCGTAGTTTCCGCTTTGTAGCTGTGACATCACCGCGCGCCTGTCATCCTCGCTTGCCCAGTAGGAATGGGTGTCGAGGGTGTTGACGTATTTGCGGATGTTTTCGTTATAGGAGGCGTACTCCGTGCCTGACACTCTGCCGAGCCAGTCCTTCTTTTGCTTTTCGGACGAAAACAGGGCGTTGAGAAAACCGCCGTCGGTATCGTTTTTCCACCACCAGCCGTGGTTAAGCTGTGCACATTCCCATACCGCGAGTTGCACCGTGAGCGCGTCCCAGTCGGCGTTGTAGCATTTTGTGCTGTTTTTCATTGCGGGAATCATCGCGTTGTTGTAGAAATCCCTCGCCTCGACGGGGTCGAAGTGACAGCCCTCCTGACCGGAACCGCTCCAGCCCCATTCGGGCTCGTTAATCGGGGAAATCTCGGTAACGTTATATCCCTCGTCGATGAAATGCTCGGTGCAGGTCACGACGAAGCTTGCAAAGTCCGCAAATTTATCCGCGCTCAGGTTGCAGGTGTCTCCACTGCCGTAAGCTTTTTTTGTATTCGTCATATAGACGGGGGCGGAGTTCGAGAAGAGCTCGACCTTTACATTCGGACAGAATTTATTTGCCCAGTAGAGGGCGTTCATCGCGCCGGGGTCGGCGTTCCAGTCGTAGGTACCGTCACTCTGCAAAAAGCAGTTTGTGCGCGTGCCCTCATTGCCCATCGCGGTGTCGTTATAGGCGGGGTCAGCGTTGCGCGAGCCTGCGCCGAGGTTGTAGCGGAAGATGTTGAGCCCGATGCCGCCGTCCTTGGAGTAGAGGAGGCGGAGAATGTCCTTGGCGTTCTCCCACTGTCCTGCCTCCTGTGCCCACCATGCGCCCGATGCGCCCCATCCCTCGACGGTCTGGTAGGTGGTTGCGGTGTTGACGGTCGTCTCCTTTCCGCTCGTATTGATGTTAATCATATTCTGCGAAATCTGTGCCCAGTCGCGTCCGTTGACGAAACCGTCGCCGTTGACATCCACGCGTCCGTCGTAGGAGGACTGGTGAAATTTGTTGTCGATGTCGCCGGTGGAGAGCGCCTTCGGAAACCAGTAGAGCGGGTCAACCGCCGAAAGCTGAAAATCATTCTCGCCGCAACGGGTGCATTCGTATAAGTAACTCGCGCCGTCCTGTCCCGTGCAGCGGTAGGTGTGACCGAGCGGTGCGGTGAAATCGGAGTTCAGCTCGCCCGCTTCGCAGTACATACAGCTATAACGGTTGTATCCCTGCTCGGTGCAGGTGGGTGCAACCGTCGTCGTCGTGTAAATATGGACGCTGTCGTCGCCGTCGCAGTAGTAGTGCCAGTTGTAGGCTCTCTGGTTTTTATGCTGCTTGCGGTATTTCTGCACGTAATCGTACGTCGTGGTGTGCACGCCCGCAGTACCGAAGAAGCGCGCGTAGCCGCCGAGTCCGTTGCCAAAGGCGTCGTCGCCGTAGACGACATCGTCACTGTACACATGAATGTAGTTAAAATTCGTTTTCCAGAATGCGTGGTCGTCGACATACTTCGTGTTGGCGGGAAGGTTGAGCCAGTAGGTCGTTTTCGTGCATTCGTTGAAGGCGTGGTGGCGGATATGTAAATCCTGCGTGCCGTTTCCAAAACGGATTTCCTCGATGCTCGTGCATTCGGAAAACGCGTAGTCCCAGATTGCTTCGAGCTCGTCGTCAAACTGAATATTGCCGAGGTTGTAGCATCTGCCGAACGCACCCCAGCCGATGGCGTAGATATTTGTGAAATCCACGCTTTGCAGATTCGTGCAGAGTTCAAACGCCGAGGTCGTAATCGAGACTTTTGCGTCCGTGCCGGCAAAGGATACCGTGTCGATAATCGACTTCATATCCGCCCACGGTATGCTGTTCATATCGCCCGAGCCCGTGAAGGTGAGCGCGAAGTTCCACATATCGTAGTTGTAAGTCAGTTTTGTGTCAGAGTATGTATTATCGGAGCAGACGCCGCCGAGCACGCTTGTCGGCACAATGGTAATACCGCTGTACGAGATGTCTGTGTTATCCGAAATGACAATGGGGTTAGCGGTGCAACCCTCAAAAACGCCCGTGCCGAATCCCGTGAACTTGCTGCCCATACGCACCACGCGCAGGGAAGTGCAGTTTTTGAAAAAGTAGTTTGGTACCGTTCCATCAGTCCACCAGCGTTCGCCGAGGTAGGCGGATGTGAGTGCCGTGCATCCTTCGAATACCGCATCGTACATCCAGTTAAATGAACTCGGGAGCGCCACCTTTGTCAGTGCCGTGCAGTTCATAAAAGCGTTGTTGCCGATGGTATCAATCGTGCCGAAGTCGACCTCGGTGAGATTGTAGCAGTGGTCGAAGGCGTACGCGCCGATATTGACGACGCCCTCCTCAATTACGAGCTTCTTAATCTCGCCGCGCATATCGTACCAGTCGGGGCGCGCGGCGTTGTTATTGACGAAATCCGCCATACGGTAGTCGGTGCCGTTTCCCTTGCTGATGGTCATCGTACCGTCAGCGGTGAGCGTCCAGAGCACGTTGTCGCCCGTCGTACCGCAGGTGCCGGAGCCCGCTGCGAACGCGTGGATATTTCCGCTGAATAATGCCGTCATCAAAAGCACCAAACCGAGGGTAAAGGATATGACTTTTTTCATAATCTACTCCTTGTTTTTATCATAGATGATTTTCAGTCCGTCGAGCAGGAGATTCGGGCTGAGGTGGATATCGTGTTTGCAGTTCTTGGCAATCTGATTGCCGAGACCGCCCGTAATAACGACGGTCGCCTCGCCGCCGATTTCTTCTTCAAATCTGTCAATCAGTCCGTCAATCATCGCGGCGGTGCCGATGACCGCGCCCGAGCGCAGACTGTCGATGGAGTTCGTGCCGATGACCTTCTTCGGCGCGGAGATTTCAATCTGAGGCAGGAGAGCCGTACCGCTTGCCAGCGCGCTGAGTGAAGTTTTGACGCCCGCGGTGATGATGCAACCGATGAAATTCCCGTTTTTGTCGAGCACGGAGCCCGTTGTTGCCGTGCCGAGGTCAAAGATGAGGATGGGGCAGGGGTATTTCTCTTTCGCTGCCACCGCGCCGACCACCATATCCGCGCCGAGCTGCGAGGGGTCGTCAATTTGAATGGAAAGCCCCGTCTTGATGCCGGGCCCTACGACGAGGGCGTCGGTGTTCGTCACGAGCTTAACCGCTTTTCTGAGCGTGCGAATCAGCGGGGGCACGACGCTCGCAATCACGGCGCCGTCAATTTTATCGAGCACGCCGTGGAGCTGGAGAAAGGCGCTGAGTTTAATCGCGTATTCGTCGGTCGTTGCCTTGATATTCGTGTGCAGTCTGCCCTTATAGAGGATTTCCTCCCCCTCGAGCACACCGATGACGATGTTGCTGTTGCCCACATCTATTGCCAGAAGCATAGCCGAGCCTCCTCAAAAACTAATATTCTAACTTATATCATACCATAAATTAATTACATCTGTAAAGAGGGTATTTAGGTTTTAGGTGATAGGTGTTAGGTTTTAGTGGGGACGAGCAGTGCTCGTCCCTGCTAACATCCGGTGCATTAAGGATTGAAATAAACTTAGTAATATGCTATAATATTTAGCATCATTTTGAAGCAGGTGACGATATGATACCGAAAGCACTGATATTTGATTTTGACGGCACGGTCTGCGACACGGGCGAGGGCATTAAGAAATGCGCGCAGTATGCACTTTCCGCGTTTGGCGTTGACAGTCCGCCGTGGGAGGAACTCGATTATTTCATCGGGCCGCCCCTCCTCGTAACCTTCCAGGAAAAATTTCATAAATCCCCGCAGGAAGCGGATGAGATGGTGCGAAAATTCCGCGAGCGTTACGGCAGCGAGGGACTCTTTGAGAGCGGGCTCTATGACGGCATCGCCGAATTGCTTGCGGCGCTGAAGCAAAACGGGCTGAAACTCGGTATCGCCTCCTCAAAACCGCAGGAGTATATCGAAAAACTACTCTCCCATTTCGGGATTTCGGACTGCTTTGACTGCGTGTGCGGCGTGAGCTTTACCGCGGACTGTGAGTCCAAGGAGAGCCTCATTTCGCGCTGCGTTGAAGGACTCGGCGCCCCGCGCGATTCCATCTTTATGATAGGCGACACGAAGTACGATATCGAGGGCGCTAAGCGTAACAACCTGCCCTCCATCGGCGTGACATGGGGATATGGCAGCCGCTTTGAATTCTTTGACTGCGGCGCGGATTTCGTGGTCGAAAAGCCGCAGGATATCGAGGCAATCGCCCTCGGGCTCTTCGAGCAGACCGAGAAGGTGACGGGTATCTTCTCCGGCAAGGTCATCGGTGTGCACCACGACGAGGTGCTCCTGTGTAACGGCACCGAAGCGCTGCGCGAATGCGTTGACCATCCGGGCGGCGTGGCGGTTATCGGAATGACCGAGGACGGCAGAGTGCCCCTCGTCAGACAGTTCCGCTATCCGTATAAAGAGATTATTTTTGAAATTCCTGCCGGCAAACTCGAAAAGGGCGAGGACCCGTTTGAGGCGGGTAAGCGCGAGTTTAAGGAGGAGGTCGGCGCCGTTGCCGACAGGTATTTTTCCCTCGGCGAACTTTACCCCACCCCGGGTTATACGAATGAGATTATCCGTCTCTACGGCGCGACGGGACTGCATTTTGAAGAGCAGGACCTTGACGACGATGAATTCTTACAGATTGTGCTGATGCCGTTTGACGAACTGATTGAGCGCATTATGTCCGGCGAAATCAAAGATGCCAAAACCGTCGCAGCAGCCTTGAAACTGAAACTTTTTAGGCAGTAAGCCGTAAACCTAAACCACTAAAACCTAACACCTAAAACCTAAAACCTAAAACCTATGATATACTTAGACAACAGCGCGACCACGATGCCTGAGAAGGCGGTCGCAGATGAAATTTACCGTATGCTGACGGAGAACTTCGGCAATCCGTCGAGCTTTCACCGCGCGGGACTGGATGCGAATGCCGCTCTGCGTGCGGCGCGCAGCAGCGTGGCGCAAGCACTGTCGTGCGAGAGTGAGGAAGTGTACTTCACCTCGGGCGGCACGGAAGCGAATAATCTCGCCATTCTCGGCACGGCGGCGGCTCTCGGTCGGCGCGGCAAGCGGATTGTAACCACTGCCATCGAGCACGAGAGTGTAATGCAGAGCATCGACGAACTCGAGCGTCAGGGCTTTGAGGTCATCCGCCTTCAACCCGACAAAGAGGGCAATATCACGAAGGGGCAGCTTGCCGAGGCGATTACGCCCGACACGATTCTTGTCTCCGTGATGTATATTAATAACGAGGTCGGTACCGTAATGCCCGTCGACTTTATTCGCAAGGCGGTGAAGAAAGCGGGCGCCCCTGCGTACGTCCATCTCGACTGCGTGCAGGCGTTTGGCAAGGTGCCCGTGAATCCGTCGAAACTCGGGGCGGATTTAGTGACCGTAACGGCGCATAAAATTCACGGACCGAAGGGCGTCGGCGC
Organism: Oscillospiraceae bacterium; assembly: GCA_015066525.1. GTDB lineage: Bacteria > Bacillota > Clostridia > Oscillospirales > Acutalibacteraceae > Eubacterium_R. The sequence goes on from SVOG01000010.1 coordinate 12,880, forward strand.
GCTCTATGTAAAGAAGGGCACGCGCCTCGTGCCCCGCGTATTCGGCGGCGAGCAGGAGAAAAAACTGCGCCCCGGCACCGAGGCAATCCCTCTGATTGCCGGCTTCGGCAAGGCGTGCGAACTCCTCGGCGATGTGAGGGAAACGGAGAAACGCGTTGCGGCGCTGAATGCGGCACTGCGCGAAAAGCTCTGCGCCATCGACGGCGTGAAACTCAACTCGCCCGCAGACGCGAGCCCGTATATTCTGAATTTCTATGTGCCCGTCTTTATGACGAGCCAGACGGTCGTGCAGCACCTTTCGTCGCAATACGGCATCTGCATCAGCAACGGCTCGGCGTGCGCCAAGGGTAAGCGCAGTCACGTGCTCACCGCGATGAAACTGCCCGACAAGGTGATTGAGCGCTCGGTGCGCGTATCACTCTCGCGCCACACGACGGCGGAAGAAATCGACGCGTTTGTCGATGCTATCAAGGAAACAACAGAGAATTATAAATAATTTCAAATATGATACACAAACCAATTCGGCTTCCCCCTGGTGGGGAAGCTGTCTGCGAATACTTGGAGCAGACTGATGAGGGGGCAAGTTTAGCAAAACCATCCCCTCATCCACCGCAAGCGGTCCCCCTTCCCCCCAGGGGGAAGGCAAATTAGTTAGGAGATTTTATATGCAAGAAATCATTTTAATCAAAAACGGTGAACTTGTACTCAAAGGTCTCAATCGCAACACCTTTGAGGACATCCTGATTAAGAATATGAGAAAATCGCTGAAAGAACTCGGCGCATTCACTTTTACGAAGAGTCAGTCGACGATTATGGTACAGCCCGTTGACGCGGATACTGACCTCGACGACGCCGTGGAACGGCTGAAACGGGTATTCGGTATTGCGGCGCTCTCTCGCGCTGCGGTTGCCGAGAAGGATATGGACTGCATTAAGAGTATCGCAGCCGCGTATCTTGATGACGAGCTGTCACTGGCAAAGACCTTCAAGGTTGAGGCGAAGCGCAGCGATAAGAAATTCCCGCTCAAATCGCCCGAAATTTCGCGGGAACTCGGCGGCTTTCTGCTCAGTAAATTCAATCATCTGGAGGTCGATGTGCATCACCCCGATGTGACCGTGACGGTCGAAATCCGCGATAACTACGCCTTCATCCGCGGCAATAATATCCGCGGCGCGGGCGGTATGCCCGTGAGCACGAGCGGCAGGGCGGCAGTGCTGATTAGCGGCGGTATCGACTCTCCCGTGGCAGCCTATATGATGGCAAAGCGCGGCATCGAACTCGTGGCAGTGCATTTTGCCTCGCCCCCGTATACGACCGAGCTCGCCGAGGAGAAGGTGATGGAACTTCTCCACCGCGTGGCGCGTTACAGCGGACCGATTACGACCTATGTCGTGCCGTTTACCGAAATTCAGGAGCAGATACGAAAAGAGTGCCCCGAGGAATTTTTCACGATTATTATGAGAAGATATATGATGAAGGTCAGCGAAATTCTCGCGAAGTACCAGAACTGCTCCGCCCTGATTACAGGCGAGAGCGTCGGACAGGTCGCGAGCCAGACGATTTACGCCCTTGGCTGTACCGACGCGGCGTGCGAGATGCCCGTATTCCGTCCCTGTATCGGAATGGATAAGGACGAGATTGTCGCCATTTCGCGCAAGATTGATACCTTCGAGACCTCAATTCTGCCGTATGAGGATTGTTGCACGGTATTCACCCCGAAGCATCCCAAGACCCGCCCGCAGCTTGCCGCTGTGATTGAGGCGGAGAGCGCGCTCGACAGCGAAACACTGATTCAGCGCGCAGTCGACGGCGCAAGAAAAACCGTAATAAAGTAGGGATTATATATGCGTGATAATGATTATTCTAATGAACTTGATATCATTTTGAAACGGATAAGAAACGAGGCTAATCAAAAAACGGAATCTGAGGCTGAGAAGGAACCTCTCGAACCCCCGAAAACAAGGGAGGAAATGCAGGAACCACCCGCCGACGAGCCCGCGCCCGTGACGCTCGAGTGGCAGACCGCCGAGGAGGCGGCAGCGAGTGAACGCAAAAAGGCGCGCAAAGTCTTTTTGCGCCCCGCCGTTATCCGCGCGAATTTCAAGACGCGTCTGCTTCCCGCAGTGAAGCGGTTTTTGGGCAAGATACTGACCCGTCAGTTTTTCCTCGCGCTCGGTGCGCTCGTGCTGATTGCCGCGCTCGTGTTCGGTGGCGTGAAACTTTACGACTATTCCAAGACGGCGTACCTGCGCCCGTATATCGCCAAGTACGGCATTGAGTATCCTGCGGGCATCCGCGAGGAGTTCTGCGACGATTACGGCAAGGACCAAAGTACGCAGGGCAGACTCGTGATTGAGGACAGCGCGACCGATACCCTGATTAGCAACAAATCCGTTGCCGTTCCCGATAAGGGCAGCACGGTGCTGAAAGACCAGCATATCCGCTCGGTTTCGCTCAGCCGCGGCAATCTCGAAACCTGCTATGCCGACCCCGCGGATTTTGTGAACGCCTCGCAGAAGGTAACCTTCAAGACCCTCTTCGGCGATGAGGAGTACCGCGTCGCGGCGGCGTATTATACGAATATCAATCCCGACCTCGACGGCGGCTACGTCTTTCCGTACAATGCCTGCGGTAATATGACCAAGCGCAGTTTCAAATCCTATCTCGACTGGGTGAAGAATAAGAGCGCTTACCGCACGGGCGTCGAGTGCCGCTATGACGATTATTACCTCTCCATCAATACCCCGGCGACTGCCGAGGACGACGCGCGCTTTGTCATCCTCTGCGTGCGCGTGCGCGAGGGCGAGGATTTTGAAAAGACAACTAAGACGAAGGAAAATAAACGCGTGCTCAAAACGCAGGCATATTACGACGAGCGGGGCGAAGTGAATCCGTTTCGCTTCGCGGAGCACTGGTATCCCGAAGTGTATACCGATGCGGCTATGACTAAGACAAAGCGACTGAGCGCAAAGGATTTTACGAATGACTAAACGCATGATATCAGCGCTGACGGCGTTTCTTTTTCTGTGCTGCGTTCTGGGAGCGCAGTCCGTTGCGCTCGCGACCGAGCGCGAAAAGACGGAGATAAAGGGCATCTCATCCTCGATTACCGAGATGTATGATAAGACCGTGAAGCGCACGCTGACGATTACCCCGTCAACCGGCGGGCGCGCGGTCAGCCTCGACCTCTATAACAGCAAGTCGGAGAAATGGAATACCGTTGCGCAGTATACTGCCCCCGACGCAAAGAGTGCCGAGGTGACGGTGACCTTCCCGAAGAAGTATCGCAAGCGCCGCACGGGCAAGTGGCGCATTGTCGTGGCGGCGAGCAAAACTGCCGAAAAAGCGGTGAAGAAAATCACCTTCACCTCAATGAATATTGTCACGAAGAAAGTGACGGCGAAAACCTCGTGCATCTACTGCGTCGAGGATAAAAAGACGATTTACGGCAAGTCGATTCACAAGCGCGTGAAACCTGCGAGCACGACAAAGATTATGACCGCGACGCTCCTTTTGGAGAGCGGCAAGTATAACAAGACGACCAAAATCAGCAAGAAGGCGGCGACCACGCCCTACGGGGGCGTGAAGATGAAAAAGGGTGATTTATATACCTATAAATCCCTGCTTTACTGTATGCTCCTGCCCTCATCGAATGCAGCGGCAGTGGCGACTGCCGAGGGACTTGGCGGCAGCGTGAAGGGTTTTGCCGAAATGATGAACGAGAAGGCGAAAACCATCGGGCTGAAGGATACCCACTATGTGACGCCCCACGGACTTGATACGGATACCCACTATTCGAGTGCCTACGATGTGTCGCGCACGATGGCGTATATCTATCCGCGCTCGCCGATGTTTCGCAAGGCGATTTCACGCGGTAAATTCTCTTTCACCACCGTGAAGTATAAGGAAAAGAAAAAAGTCGTCACCACCAACGAAATTCTCGGCTCGTCGCCGAAACATAAGGGCGGCAAGACGGGCACAACGAGCGGAGCAGGCGCCTGCTTTTGCAGCGTCTATGTCCACGAGGGCAAGACCTACGTCGTCACCGTGATGCATTCCTCGGGCAAAAAGACCCGCTTCGACGACACGAAGAAACTCTATCAGTACATCGACGAATACGCCGCAACGCGTTATTAATGCGTTGCACCCTCTTCATCATTCGTCATTCGTAACCCCTTCCCGTTTGTCAGCAGGAGAAAGAATATGAAAAGACTTATCAGTATTCTAACCGCATTATGTATGCTGTGGGTGGCGCTGACGGTGCCGCTCTGTGCTTTTGCGGGTGCGTTTACCGAGACGGTGGCGGCGTTTACCTACGGCGCATATGAAATTCCTGCCTACGACGGGGATTACTATGAGGAACTCAACTCAGGCGAGCCGCGCTTTACCGATGCTGAACTCAACCAGACGATTTATGAGCGCTACGGCAAACGCGACGCCAAGGGCAGGGTGACTGCCTGCACGGCGAATATCGACCGTACCCTGATGCCGACTGAGGAGCGGGGGAGTATCAGCTCCGTTTACCCGACAGGATGGGTGCAGAAGAAATACGATTTTGTGAATAATAAATATCTCTATAACCGCTCGCATCTCATCGGCTTCCAGCTCACGGGCGAAAATGCGAATAAGAATAATCTAATGACGGGTACGCGTTCCTTTAACTACTACGGCATGCTCCCATTTGAAAATGCGGTTGCCGACTATGTAAAGGCAGACGATGAGAATAATGTGCTTTACCGTGTGACACCCGTTTTTCGCGGTGAAAATCTCCTCGCAAGCGGCGTGATTATGGAGGCGGAGAGCGTCGACGACCTGGGTGCGAGCGTGAAGTTTTGCGTGTTTGTCTATAATGTCGAGCCCGGCGTCAGTATCGACTACACAACGGGCGACAATGTGGAGAGCGGAGGGACGATTGACATCTCCCACGCCTATATCACACTGTCAAAGTACAAATATACCTACACAGCGCAGTACATCCGTCCCGCTGTCAAGGTCGAGAATAACCGCTTGCTCCTCCCGCGCGACGCGTATACCGTGAAGTATACGAATAACAAGTATGTCGGCACGGCGAAGGTGACCGTGACAGGCAAGGGGACGTACACGGGCAGCAAGAGTTATACGTTTAAGATTCTGCCCAAGGGCACGTCGATTACGAAACTCACCCCGTATAAGAAAGCACTGACTGTCAAGTGGAAAAAACAATCCACCCAGACGACGGGGTACCAGATTCAGCTTTGTACCGCCAAGAGCTTCAAGAGCGGCGTCAAGTCCTATACCGTGAAGAATCATCAAACCCTCAGCCGCAAGATAACGGGGCTGAAGGCAAAAAAGCGCTACTATGTTCGCATCCGCACCTACAAAACCGTAGGCAAGAAGAAGTACTACTCCTCCTGGAGCAAAGTGAAATACGCTAAGACAAAGTAAAATGACTAATAGTTTAGAGTGGTTCGCTGCGCTCACAAGTTTTGAGCGTTGAGCTGCAAAAGGAAAAGAGAAGTTCTGAAATTACGCAACTCAAAACTCAAAACTTAAAACTCAAAACTAAAATAAAAATCGGCAGTCAATCGACTGCCGTGTTTTTATTTAAGGAACTTAATCATCTCGAGGGCGGCGTTGAGGTCGCCGTCGACCTTGATTTTGCCGATGGTGAAGGCGGCAATCGGGTCGAGTTTACCGTCGAGTAATTTCATGAAATTTGCGGCGCTGATGTGGAATACCGCATTTCTGTCGTAGTATTCGTACGGCTCGACATTCACGTTGCCGTCCTTAATCTCGATATAAAAGATGCCGTTCGCACCCTTGCCCTCCAGGTTAATCTGAAACGCTCTGACGCCCTGTACTGAGGACACGTCAATATCGCAGAAACGGTTTCTCGCCGCATCCACGACCTGTTCGTAAGTAACAGCCATAATTTCTCTCCTTATTTATATATTATATATTAATAATATCATATAATCTTGTCCTAATCAAGCACTTCTTGTCGAAGGATAATAGACAAGAGTTTACTAAAAAGTCAACACTTTCATTTTATCTTTGGTCATTGTGCTTAAAGGTTACAAAAGTGTTACAAAATGCTTGTGCAATTATACCATAGATTACAAAATGTTTTCTTTGCTATACTGCTAAACGTCGGAAAAAACAGAAGGCATATTCGATTTCACGAATGTGTTACAAACCCCAGACGGCTGAAACAATATTAAAATCGCAGCCGAGCAAGGAAAGGAAACATGATGAATAAGAAGAAAACCCTGCTTATCATTCCGATTGTTTTAGTGCTTACAATCATTATGTCGCTCATCGTACCGTTCACCGCGGCGGCACAGGACGACGGCTATACACCGAGACTGACGGCGCCGAATGCGAGCATTCCGTACTATTCGACGAAACTCAATGTATACCACCAAACCGGCACACCCATGCCGAACTGCGTTGCGTACGCATACGGCAGAATTTACGAAATGAACGGAGAAGCACCGCTTCTCACACACGGCAGCGCAGGCGACTGGTACGGCATGAACCAGCGCGCAGGCTACTACCCCTACGGACAGGAGCCGAAGGTCGGCGCAGTAGCATGCTGGAGCGGACACGTGGCAATTGTAGAAAAGATTAATAAGGACGGCTCGGTGACGGTGTCCGAATCCCATTGGGGCGGCACCTACTTCGACGTCAAGACGTTCAGCGATATGCACTCGCATTACGGCCAGCGTTTTCAGGGCTATATTTATACCTATAATAACGGTATGACAAAAGCACTCAGAAAGAAGCTCCTCAACGCTAAGAGAAAGACGCATACACAGTATAAGCAGGCTGTGGCATCTTCTCCCGAAGAGGTCGGCGAGTTCTCCATCACGAATCTTGACCGCACCCCCGAGACCGTACCCGAAAGCAATAGCTTATTTGACAGATTCTTAGATTAAAAAAAGCCCCTTTGGGG
>SVOG01000011.1 GCA_015066525.1 Oscillospiraceae bacterium
GAAACCATCTTCTACTTCAACAATATCAAACCTTTAAGAAAACTTAATAAAAAAACGCCAGTCCAATATCGTATTGAACTGGCAGCTTAATTCTTTTTTGTGTCTACTAAATATTGACTATGTCAGAATGTCCGCAGCTTTTTTGTAGGGGCGATTCACGAATCGCCCGTTTTGCTTTTATTAAAAGAATACACCTTTTATGAATATCTCTATTCCTATGCCTATCAGGATGATGCCGCCGAGGAGGGTTGCTTTGCTCGAGAATTTGTCGCCGAACACCTTGCCGATTTCGATACCTCCACGGCACACGCCGTAGGTGACGGCACCGATAATCAGTGAGGAGATGAGCGCGTCCGCCGCCCCGTAACGCTGCGTCGTAAAACCGACCGAGAGCGCATCAATCGAGGTGGCAATACCCTGGAGTATCAGCGCACCCGCGGTGAGGAGTTCGCCGCTTTCGCTTTTTTGTTTACGGAAACTCTCGTACACCATCTTGCCGCCGATGTAGAGCAGAAGAATCAGCGCGATGTACGGGATGAACGGCTCTACCTTCTTAAAATAGCTGACCACCCAGTGTACGGCTGCCCAGCCGAGCATCGGCATAATGAACTGAAAGAGGGCAAAAGTGCCCGCTATGGTAACGGCTTTCCTGCGCCGCATCTTCGGCTCGGAGAGTCCGTTGGCGACCGAAACGGAGAAGGCGTCCATCGCCAGCCCGAAACCGAATAGTATACTATTAACAAAAAACATAATATTCATTCTTATTCCCTCGATCATTCATATTACCATAATCGAAATACTATGTCAATTTGACAATGAATTCTCTTCAGTATATAATTTAGGTATGAAAACATTGAGGGTGAAAAAAGCGGATATACTCCTCGCTGCTGCGGTACTGTGTCTGGCTGCGGCTGCTTTTTTATGCCTGCATTTCTTTTCGCCCGCGGGAAGTATGGCGGTCGTGGAGCAAAACGGCACGGTGATAGCCGAGTTGCCGCTTGATGAGGACGCTGTCTTTGAAATCAAGGACGGCGACAGCGTGACGAATACGCTGGTCATAAAGGACGGCACGGCGGATATGACAGCCGCCGACTGTCCCGATAAAATTTGCGTGCATCATCGCCCGATTCGGCAAAGCGGCGAGAGTATTATCTGCCTGCCGCACCGGGTCATTGTCACCGTGCGCGGCGGCATCTCAGAAGTGGATGGGGTGGCGCGATGAGTAAGTCAAAAAAAGTAGCCACCTTCGCGCTCTGCATCGCGCTCGCGTTTACGCTCTCGTTTCTCGAGAGCCTGATTCCGATTAACATCGGCATTCCCGGGGTAAAACTCGGACTCGCCAATTCCGTGACGCTCGCGGCACTCTATCTCCTCGGAAAGAAGGAGGCATTTGCCATCTCGATGGTGCGTATCCTCCTTGCGGGACTGTTGTTTAGCGGCGCATTTTCGCTCGTGTACGGATTCGCGGGCGGTATACTTTCGTATCTCGTGATGGTGCTTGCGATGAGAAGTGAGAAATTCTCGCCCGTCGGTGTTTCAATTCTCGGCGCAGCCGTGCATAATACGGGACAGATTATCGTGGCTGCCCTTGTGATGCAGACGGCGCGGATTGCCTATTATCTTCCCGTGCTGCTTCTCAGCGGCGCCGTCAGCGGCGCACTCGTCGGTATCGTTTCGGGTATCGCTGTCGCAAGACTGAACAGAGTGACACATAAAGATAACATCGGGTAGTCTTACCCGATGTTTTTTTGCATATAATGTAGCGGTGATTTTGTGAAATACAGTGATGACATCATAGCTTATACCGCGTCTCCCCGTCTCGAAATCGTCGGCAATACACAGTGTGTGGTTGACGGACTGCAGAGCATCCTCGAATACACGAAGGACAGGATTAAAATCGACCTCGGCAAGTACGCCGTGACCTTCCTCGGCAGCGAACTGTATATTAACTGTCTTTCCCACGAGGGCGCCGTCGTTGAGGGAACCATTATGAGCGTGGAGTTTGGCAGTAATGGTTAGGCTGATACGATGGGTGATAGGCTTTGTCCGCTTTTGCTTTTTTGACGGATTTGCCGATGGATTTCTGAATGCGTGTATTGCGGCAGGGGAGCCGCTGAGAAATGTGCACCGCGACGGCGCAAAACTCTATGCCGATTGCCCCGCGTCGCATTATCTTGCGCTCAGCCGTCTGGCACGGGCGCACGGCGGGCGCTTGAAGGTTGTAAAACGCAAGGGAATGGTGTTCCCGTTTCTGAAGATGAAAAACCGTTTCGGTCTCTTTGCGGGCGCGGTGGCGTTTGTCGTTATCATCAGCGCGCTATCGGGCTTTGTATGGAACGTGGAGATTGTCGGGAATGAACGTATTGACGGGAGTGAACTGGAGCGGTTTATCGCCGATAACGGATTGCACAGCGGCGTGTTCTGGGACGGGGTGGAGAAGGACAGGATTGAGAATCTCGTGATGGCGTCTTTTGACGACTGCGCCTGGGTGCACATCAATGAAATCGGCACGACCGCGCGCATTGAAATCCGCGAAACGCGTGTGAAACCGAAAATTGCGCCGGCGAAAACTCCGGCAAATCTGAAGGCGACGGACGATGGTATTATCGTGAAAGCGGATGTCTACGACGGTTGGCAGGTCGCAAAGAAGGGCGACAGCGTGACGAAGGGCGACCTCTTAATATCGGGTATCTATGACAGCGAGAAGAAAAAGGGAAATCAGTTTGCCCACGCCCGCGGCGAGTATCTCGCACAGGTGGTCTATCCGCTCGAGAATGTCGTCAGCCGCGAGCAGAGCAAAAAGGTCTATACGACCGAGCGCGCGTTTAAGGAATTTGTATTCTTTGGGCTGCGCCTTCCGCTTTATTTTGGCAGAATGAATTTGCAGAGCGCCGATGTCAGCACCGATGACATATATCTGAAAATCAATGATAACGCGATTCCCATCGGCGTTGTGACCGCGAAGGTGCGGTATTATACGGTGCAAAAGATAACCCTCAGCGATAAAGAGCTTACCGCCCTTTGTAAAGCGGAAACGGAAAAACAAATACAGTCGGACTATGCCGACTGCGAAATTGTGAAGAAGAAATACGGGATTGATTTGGGTGCGGACTCCGCCACGGCAAAGGGTAAAATAACCGTCCTCAAAGACATCGGCGAGGAGGTCCCCATAAAGATAAAAAAATAAAGCGGCAACGCCGCTTTATTTTTTTATTTACCTTCATTAATTGCTCTTGCGATGGACTCCTCGGGAGTCATAATCTTATAACCGTCTCCGTCCTTATCATTCTTTTCCGCAAAAATGAGGATGGCTTCGACAATCGCCCAGATATAAGCAACGACGGCGCCGAGACCGAAGAAGAGGGAACCGATGAGGCATACAAGAAGTTGCGCCAGTGCTCTCGAATTATTGCCGAGATAGTAGTTGTGGATACCAAACATACCCACGGTAACAGCGAGCACGACGGCAACGAGCTTTTTCTTGATTTTATATCCCTCGGGGTAATCCGTTCTTGCCGGAATTTCGGCAGCCGGCGCCGGAGCGGCGGGCGGTACGACCGGGGGTGTATAGTAGGTTTCCTGCGGCGGCGCGTACTGAGGCGGCGCATACTGAGGCTGAGCCTCGGGCTGCGACGGCGTGTAGTAGGTCTCCTGGGGTGCTTCGTTTTCTTCGGGAGCGGTTTCGGGCTGCGGAATGCAGTTGCACACTTCGCCTTCCGAGAGCTCTCTTCCGCAATTCGGACAATAGGTCATAGTGACATCTCCTTTAAGTTTTATTACATCTTTATCTTACATCATTCGGCATAGCAAGTCAAACGCTGACAGGAAAGTTAATAAAAACTTGACTTTTGTTAGCACAATTTTTAACAGACTGCTAATTTTTCAGAAAAATTTTCAAAAAACTGTTGACAAAACGGAAAAATGGATATAATATACATATAGCATTAGCACTCGAACATCGAGAGTGCTAATTCAAAAACACGAAAGGGGAGAAACCTATGGCAGGCGACAGAAGAGCGGCTATTCTTGGTCTGATTATTGATTATTATATCAAAACGGGCGAACCGCTCGGCTCTAAGACGCTCTGCGATATGCTTCCCTATGCCATCAGTTCCGCGACCATTCGAAACGAAATGGCGCTGCTCAGTTCGATGGGTTATCTCGAGCAGCGACACACGAGCGGCGGCAGGGTGCCAAGCAAGGCGGCGTACCGCTACTATGTCGACAATCTGATGAACGCCGAGCGCCTCACCGAGTATGAAAAGCAGCGCATCGCCGAACGCCTCAGCACGAATGCGTCCGACCCCGAACGACTGCTCGCGGATGCGGCAAATCTCCTCAGCGAGCTGACGGGCTGCGCCGCGTTTTACAGCACGGTGAAGGATTCGCTTGACTGCGTGCAGGGTGTGGAACTCATTCCCGCCGGAAACGGCAAGGTGATGCTCGTGATGCTCACCCTCGGCGGCAAGATTAAATCCTCGGTTTGCACGATTTCGTGTCCCGTGGATGATGAGTTTAAGGAACTGTTTTACACCTTTACGCGCGAGTATTTCATCGGCACACCGCTCGATGAAATAGACCTCTCGTTCGTCCAGTCGGCAGCACCGGCGCTCGGGCTCAGGGTTTTTGATATGCTCCCGCTTCTCGCATCGCTTTGTTCCCTTTGCCGCGAGGCGGCGCAGGGCTCGCTTATGGTAACGGGCGAGACGAAACTCCTGTCGCAGACAGAACTCGGAAACAGCGTTTACAACCTACTGGTACTCCTCGCAGGGAAAGAGAAACTTGAGAATCTGCTGAACCGTTTTGCGCGGGCAAATATCAGCCAGTCGCTGGTACTCGGCGATGAGAATCCCGTCTACGAACTGAAGAATACGGCAATGGCGATTGCCCGTTTCGATTATAATAATTCGCAAATTGCCACACTCGGCATCATCGGCTCGCTCAGAGTGGATTATAAGACAATTCTGCCGAGAGTGGATTATATAATGAAAACAGTCAGAGCATATTTGAAGGAGGGTGGAATAAGATATGAGTAAAGAAAAGCCCGAAGAGATAAAAGAAGAGGAAGTGCTCGAAGAGGCGCCGGAGACCGAAAAGGAAACCAAGGAGCCGACACTCGAGGACAAACTCAAGGACACGAAGGACCAGCTTCTCCGTACGGCTGCCGAGTACGCGAACTACCGCGCCCGCAGCGCGAAGGAAAAGGAGCAGACCTACTCGAACGCCAAGGGAAATGTGGTTGCCGAGATACTCCCGGTGATTGATAATCTCGAGCGCGCGCTTTCCGGAGAAGGAAACGATTACGATGCGCTGAAGCAGGGTGTCCAGATGACGATGGACGGACTGATGGCGGCGCTCGAAAAACTCGGTGTCGAGCAATACGGCGAGAGCGGTGACGCGTTTGACCCGAATTTCCATCATGCAGTGATGCATATTGAGGACGAATCGCTCGGTGAGAATGTTATCTGTGATGTGTTCCAGAAGGGATACAAACTCGGCGACAGAGTCATCCGCGCCGCGATGGTAAAAACAGCGAACTAAAGTTCGCAGACTCAAGGCTCAAGGATTGCCCTGCGGGCAAAAGGCTCAAGGGCAAATAATATAAACACAAATATAACCATAAAAAGGAGATAAATATTATGGGAAAGATTATTGGTATTGACTTAGGTACAACAAATAGCTGCGTATCCGTTATTGAAGGCGGCGAGCCCGTCGTTATCACAAATGCGGAAGGCGCAAGAACGACTCCGTCCGTCGTTGCATTTTCCAAGGACGGCGAGAGAATGGTCGGCGCAGTTGCAAAGCGTCAGGCTATCACGAACCCCGACAGGACGATTGCCTCCATCAAGCGTCATATGGGCTCGGATTACAAAGTAAATATCGACGGCAAGGACTTCACGCCGCAGGAAATCAGCTCCATCATTCTGCAGAAACTTAAGAGCGACGCAGAGGCTTACCTCGGCGAGACGGTTACTGAGGCGGTTATCACCGTGCCCGCATATTTCACCGACTCACAGCGCCAGGCTACCAAGGATGCCGGCAAGATTGCAGGTCTCGACGTCAAGAGAATCATCAACGAGCCGACCGCAGCAGCGCTTGCATTCGGCATTGATAAAGAGGACGACCAAAAAGTTATGGTATACGACCTCGGCGGCGGTACCTTCGACGTTTCCATCATCGAGATGGGCGACGGCGTTCAGGAAGTACTCGCTACCGCGGGTAACAACCGTCTCGGCGGCGACGATTTCGACAAGAAGATTATGGATTGGCTCGTAGCTGAGTTCAAGGCGCAGAACGGTATCGACCTTTCGGGCGATAAGATGGCGATGCAGAGAATTAAGGAAGCGGCTGAGAAGGCAAAGATTGACCTCTCGGGTATGACGACCGCGCAGATTTCGCTGCCGTTTATCACCGCTGATGCAACCGGTCCGAAGCACCTTGAAATGACGCTCACCAGAGCAAAGTTCAATGAGATGACCGCGGACCTCGTAGAGGCAACGATGGGTCCCGTTCGCCAGGCGATGAGCGACTCGGGTCTTTCGATGAACGAGATTGACAAGATTCTGCTTGTCGGCGGCTCCACCCGTATTCCTGCCGTACAGGATGCGATTAAGAATTTCTCACATAAAGAGCCCTTTAAGGGTATTAACCCCGACGAATGTGTCGCTATGGGCGCAGCGCTTCAGGGCGGCGTACTCGGCGGCGACGTAAAGGGTCTGCTTCTCCTCGATGTTACCCCGCTGTCACTCGGTATTGAGACAATGGGCGGTGTCAACACCGTTATCATCGAGAGAAACACCACCATCCCGACGAAAAAATCGCAGATTTTCTCCACCGCAGCGGATAACCAGACTTCCGTAGAAGTTCATGTTCTCCAGGGTGAGAGAGAATTCGCAAAGGATAATAAGACGCTCGGTATGTTCCACCTCGACGGCATCCTTCCGGCACGCCGCGGTGTGCCGCAGATTGAGGTAACCTTTGATATCGACGCAAACGGCATCGTACACGTATCGGCTAAGGACCTCGGCACCGGTAAGGAGCAGCAAATCAGCATCACCGCGTCCTCGAATATGAGCAAGGAAGATATTGATAAGGCTGTCCGCGAGGCTGAGCAGTTTGCCGAGGAAGATAAGAAGAAGAGAGAGGCTGTCGACCTGCGCAACAACGCTGACCAGATGGTATACCAGACCGAGAAGATGCTGGCAGACGACGGCGACAAGTTCTCCGCTGATGACAAGACGGCTCTCGAGACCAAACTCGGCGCGCTGAAGGAAGCGCTCAAGGGCGACAATAACGACGCCATCAAGTCCGCGCAGGAGGACCTCACCAACAAGTTCTACGAGGTTTCTCAGAAGCTCTATCAGCAGGCGCAGGCAGCGCAGGGCGCACCGCAGGGTGACCCGACGCAGGGTGCACAGCCGGATGACGGCTATACCGACTACACCGAGGTAGACGAAAACTAAGCTACGCAGGCTCAAGGCTCAAGGATTGCCCTGCGGGCAAAAGGCTCAAGACGGGCGGATTTTTATCCGCCCGAATATACATATTACAAACAAAACAAATCAAAAAGCAGGCGAAGCCGAATTTTGATTTGAGAGGAAAAACATACGGAGCGGTTAATAATAAAACGCCAAAGCGTTTTGTTTCAACCGCGGAGGATGATTTGACGAAATGCCTGAAAACAAACGAGATTACTACGAGGTGCTCGGCGTCAGCAAGGGCGCCTCGGACGACGAAATTAAAAAAGCATACAGAAAAACTGCCAAGAAATACCACCCCGACCTCAACCCCGACAACCCCGAGGCGGAGGCTAAATTCAAGGAGTGCAACGAGGCATACGAGGTACTCTCCGACCCGCAGAAGAAGGCGCGTTACGACCAGTTCGGCTTTGCCGGCGTCGACCCGAATTTCGGCGCAGGACAGGGCGCGGGCGGCTTCGGCGGCGGCTTCGGCGGATTTGAGGGCGATATTGACCTCGGTGACATCTTTTCCTCCTTCTTCGGAGGCGGTGGCGGCTTCGGTGGCGCGCGTAATCCGAATGCGCCGCGCAAGGGCAGGGATATCCAGAGCGCCGTTACCATCACCTTTGAGGAGGCGGCAAAGGGCTGCAAGAAAACCGTGGAGGTTTCCCGTATTGAGGATTGCTCCCAGTGCCACGGCACGGGCGCGGCTGAGGGCAGCTCTCCTGTCACCTGTCCCGACTGTCAGGGCAGGGGCTTTATCAATGTGCAGCAGCGCTCCATCCTCGGTACAATTAATACCCAGACCACCTGCTCACGCTGCGGCGGCAAGGGCAAGATTGTGGAAAATCCGTGCCCGAAATGTCAGGGCAAGGGCAAGGTCAGAAAGCGTACAAAGGTCGATATCGACATTCCTGCCGGTATTGATAACCGCCAGGTTGTCAACCTCAGAGGCTACGGCGACAGCGGCGTGAACGGCGGACCTGCAGGCGACCTCAAAGTGGTCGTCAATGTCCGTGCGCATAAGGATTTCGAGCGCGACGGCTACGACCTGCATTATAATAAGCATGTCAGCATTGTCGAGGCAACGCTCGGCGCAGAGCTGCGCGTGCCGACCCTCGAGGGCGACATTAAGTATAATATGCCCGCGGGCACCCAGCCCGGCGAGATTTTCAAACTCAAGGGCAAGGGTATTCAGCGCCTCAACGGCGTTGGCAAGGGCGATATGTTCGTGCGCGTGATTGTCGATATTCCGACGAATATCACCTCCGAGCAGGCAAATCTGCTCAAAGAGTTCGACAAGACCTATAAACCGCCCAAGAACCCGGGCAAAAAAGGCTTTTTCGATAAATTTAAGTAAACAAAAGGACGCACGATAAGTGCGCCTTTTTTGTTGCAATTCACAGTATCATTTTTTGGTACAGTTTGTTATAATTATAAATGATGAATGATAAATGATAAATGATGAATTGCGGGTGCTGCGCACGGCGATTTTTGTGCGGGCGATTCGTGAATCGCCCCTACAAAGTGTGTCAGAGAGCAATCGTAGGGGTCATTCATGAATGACCCGTTAATTGTTCGAGGCGTGAGCCGAGTAACCATAATTCATCATTCATAATTCATAACTCATAATTAGACATAGGAGGACATTATGGGAGGATTTTTCGGAGCAGTTTCTAAGGAGGATTGTGTCTTTGACTTGTTTTTCGGTGTGGATTATCATTCTCACCTCGGCACACGCCGTGCGGGTCTTGCGGTTTATGACCCCGAAAACGGTTTTGACAAAGCAATCCACAATATCGAAAATGCACCCTTCAGAACAAAGTTTACCAAGGAGTCGAACACGATGCACGGCAAGATGGGCATCGGCTGTATCAGTGATTTTGAGGCGCAGCCGATTCTCGTGCGCTCGCATCACGGCACCTTTGCCATCGCGACGGTGGGCAAGGTAAACAACAGCGACGAAATCGTCGATGAGATTATCGCCAATAAGACGCATTTCTTTGAAATGCAAAACGGCGATATTAACCAGACGGAACTGATTGCCGCGATGATTAACCAGAAGGATAATTTCATCGACGGCATCCGCTATGTGCAGGAGAAAGTTGACGGCTCCATCAGTATGCTGATTCTGACGCCGAAGGGCGTCTACGCCGCGCGTGACAGGATGGGCAGAACGCCCGTCGTGCTCGGACAGAAGGAGGACGGATACTGCGCAAGCTTCGAGAGTTTTGCCTACTTAAATCTCGGCTACCGTCCCTATAAAGAGCTCGGACCCGGCGAGGTTGTCGTGATGACCCCCGACGGCGTAAAAACGCTGATTGCGGGCGGCGACAAGATGAAAATCTGTACCTTCCTGTGGATTTATTACGGCTATCCGTCATCGTCCTATGAGGGTATCAGCGTCGAGGCGATGCGCTATGAGTGCGGCAAAGCGCTCGCACGCCGTGACCGCGAGAGCGGGGTAAAGCCCGATGTCGTTGCAGGCGTTCCCGATTCGGGTGTGGCGCACGCCATCGGCTATTCGAATGAGTCGGGTATTCCGTATACGCGCCCGTTTGTGAAGTATACCCCCACCTGGCCGCGCTCGTTTATGCCGACCATTCAGAGTAAGCGCGACCTCATCGCGAAGATGAAACTCATCCCGATTGAGGATTTAATCGCGGGCAAGAGCCTCTTGATGATTGACGACTCAATCGTGCGCGGTACGCAGCTGCGCGAAACGACGGAGTATCTCTTTGCCAGCGGCGCAAAGGAAGTGCATATCCGCCCCGCGTGCCCGCCGCTGTTTTACGGCTGTAAGTATCTGAATTTCTCGCGCTCGACGAGCGAGATGGAACTCATTACCCGCCGTGTTATCCGCGAACTTGAGGGCGGCGATGTGTCGGACGAGGTGCTCGAGGAGTACATCAATCCCGATAGCGAGAAGTATGCGAATATGCTCGAGGCGATTCGTAAGCAGTTGAAATTCACGACTCTGCGTTACCACCGACTCGACGATATGCTCGCCTCCGTCGGTATCGACGAGGACAAGCTCTGCACCTATTGCTGGAACGGAAAAGAATAATCTATTGTAGGGAGCGCTGACCACAGCGCTCCGTTTTTTTAGAGCGATGCCCGTCCCCTTACGCAACTCAAAACCGTAGGGAGCGGCGACCCCGACGCTCCGCAATACAATTTTATGTTGAACAACTCCCGATAATATGTTAAAATAAAATCTGTATAAAGGAGGTAACGCTATGCAAATGACGTTTCGCTGGTTCGGTGCCGAGAAGGATACCGTCACACTCGAGCAGATTAAGCAGATTCCGGGCGTTGTCGGCGTCGTTCCCGCGCTCCACGATTTGCCCGCGGGCGAGGCTTGGACGATGGATCGCGTACAGGCGATGTACGACGAAATCACGGCTGCCGGTCTGACGATGGAATGTATCGAGAGTGTGAATGTCCACGAGGACATCAAAATCGGACTGCCGACGAGAGATCAGTATATCGAGAATTATAAGACCTCAATCCGCAACCTTGCCAAGGTCGGGGTCAAGGTAATCTGTTATAACTTTATGCCCGTCTTTGACTGGACGCGCACGGATTTATATATGCCGCTTCCCGACGGCTCGACCTGTCTGTCCTACGACGGCAAGCAGGTGGAGGGCAAGAGCCCCGAGGATATGTTCCGCGAGATTGACGATAATTCCAACGGCTACGCGATGCCCGGTTGGGAAACCGAGCGCATGGGCGAGATTAAGGAGCTTTTTGAGAAATATAAGAATGTGACCGCCGACGATTTGTGGGCGAATCTGAAATATTTTCTCGACGCGATTATGCCCGTCTGCGAGGAGTGCGATGTGAAGATGGCAATCCACCCGGACGACCCGCCGTGGGGCATCTTCGGTCTGCCGCGTATCATCACCGGCAAGGAGGCTATTGAGAAACTCTTTGCCCTCGTGCCGAGTAAGTACAACGGTCTGACCCTCTGCACGGGCTCGCTCGGCGCAAGCCCCGATAACGATATGGTCGAGATTATCCATACCGCGAAGGACAGAATCTATTTTGCCCATCTGCGTAATGTGCAGCATAACGAGCAGTGGTTTAATGAAACCGCCCACGAGAGCGCTGCCGGCTCGCTGGATATGTACGAGATTGTCAAGGCGCTGCAGGAGGAAGGCTTCGACGGCTATGTCCGTCCCGACCACGGCAGAATGATTTGGGGCGAGGTTGCCCGTCCCGGCTACGGTCTCTTTGACCGAGCGCTCGGTGTGTGCTATCTGAACGGACTTTGGGAAGCAGTGGAAAAATCACGCAAGTGATTTTTCAGGCGCAAGGATTGCCCTTCGGGCAAAAGGCTCAAGTAGGGGCGTATGCCATCCGCCCGCACAACGCGCACCGCGTTTTGAGGTTAATTGCAAGTAGGGACCGATGAGATTCCCCTACTAGGGGAAATGTCACCGTAGGTGACAAAAGGGTCTGGCGCCCGCTCCAAGGGCACATCGGTCCGAAATAAAAAGGAGTAATGTTTATGAAAAAGTTATATAAGGATAAGAAAAACGCAATGCTCTCGGGCGTATGCGCAGGCGTTGCGAAGTATTTTGATATGGACCCGACGATTATCCGTCTGATTTGGGTATTCGTCACCCTCGTCGGCGGCAGCGGACTGGTTGCGTATGTGGTATGCGCCATCGTCATCCCCGACGAGCCCGACACCGTCACCGAAGTGGATTACACCGAAGTCGACCCCGACGACAAAAACGAATAATGAATAAACAACAAATCCCACCGACTCCGGTGGGATTTTTTTGTAGGGGCGATTCACGAATCGCCCGTTAATTACTATACAACTGCCATTTATCATATGCAGACAAATCTGCATTGTAAAATGTGATTTTATTATTTGCCACTTTATAATATACATACATTGTTTTACTTCCCGTAACAAGCGCATTAAATGAATTCCTTGCACCGTATTTAAGTGATACGCTTACATAGTATATGTTGCCCTTATTTTTGTAAGCGTATGTACGAATACCGTAATCATACCTTGTATATGAACTCGGGTCTTTTAGATATTGCTTTAATGCATCTTCTGCGTAATCCAAAACTTTATCACAAACGGCATATGGCAAATATGAGCAAATCTCATTTTCATTGAGAAGTTCCATATTATCTTCAATTTTGCTTTTTATGCTGTATGCATTATAATCCGCCAGATATTTGCAGTTTTCTTTAAGGTATTTAATAACAGCATTATGTTTTGCCTGTTTTGAATTCTTTTTTGCGGCTTTTGCAACATCAAGCTTTGTTATCATTTTTTGATACTTTTCGTCAAGGTTGTCGTATTCGTCTAACAACTCTTTTGCGGTATCATAATTGTCCGCGCTTTTTTCTTTTGAACACTTTTCTGCAGTTTCGTCAAAGTATTTTACATATAGAAGATAGTATTCGTCATACTTTGTTTCAAGCAAATCATAATTATCAACATACTTTATATTTTCTTTATCCAAAGATTTATACATTCTGTTAATATCATCAAGCGTGTCTTTTGATTCAAGTGTGATTTCGCCTAATTCGTTAATGTTCTTTTCTACGATATATGCCTGATTGCTTGTTTCCCATCTAATTGTTGTTGTGCCGTTTGTATTTGTAAGTTCAACATAATCCAAATTTTTCGGGTCGTCCGAATCAAACGAATAAAACTTCCACTTATATCCGGCATCGTCGTCAAGCTCGCTTGGTGTTTCATCGTAATATTCACTTAGCTTATCCTTTAATATGTCAAAAGACTCTTTTTCTTTGCAAGACCAGGTGAGATTTGTTATGTATTTTTCATCGGTATCGGAGTTGAACTCCACCTTGCCGATATAGCCCCATAGTTTAACGCGTCTGAGATTTGACAATTCTTTTTCGTTTTTCAAAACGGATTTATACTCTTTGCAATCAACGGATACAATTGCACTTGCCTGCTTGATAAACTCGCCGTCTGTAGATTTGTTAGGTATAATCAGGCTTAATAAAAATACAAGTCCGCATATACCCACTATTGCAGCGGTCACTGCAATAATAATGACATCCTTTGTTTTTAGCGTTTTCATTAACTTCTCTCCTCAAATAAAAAAATGCGTAGCAGAGCTACGCACAAAAAACGCAGCTCAACTGTCGCCAAACAAAATCCAACATTTCAAAAAAAGGAAACGCTGAAAAAGCCGCATTTTTATCAGAAGATAAAAATAGCTTTCCCTTTTTTGAAACATAATATTAGATTTTGCTTGGCAATTTCATTTTAGCATTAATATAAATACAAGTCAAGAAATAATGAAAAAGGCTTCCCCTTGAGGGGAAGCTGTTGAGCGAAGCGAAACTGATGAGGTGGAAAAGTAAAATGGATTTTACACCTCATCAGTCTTGCCTGCGGCAATCCACCTTCCCCTCAAGGGGAAGGCTTATTATTTTTATTATACTCCGCTGTAGGCGTTAAATCCGCCGTCGACGGGGATGTTGACGCCCGTGATGAAGCCGCTGTACGCCTCGTCACAGAGGAAGAGGAGCGTACCGTCGAGTTCTTCGGGTTTGCCGAAACGGTCCATCGGTGTTGCGGCAAGAATTTTGCCCGTTCTCTCGGTCGGCGAGCCGTCCTCGTTCCAGAGGAGCGCAGCGTTCTGCTTTGTGGAGAAGAATCCCGGCGCAATCGCGTTGACGCGGATGCCCATCGGTGCGAAATGTACTGCCATCCACTCGGTGAAGTTCTTGACCGCCGCCTTCGCTGCCGAGTACGCAGGGATGCGGGTGAGCGGACGAAAGGCGTTCATCGAGGTCACCATTACGATACAGGTGTTCTCCTTTTCGACCATATCGCGCGCAAATACCTGGGTGGGAATCAGTGTGCCGAGGAAGTTGAGATTGAATACAAAGCTGATACCGTTGGGGTCAAGGTCAAAGAAGGTCTTGACATTCTCGTCCTTTTGTACGAGGTCAATCTTTTCGAGTGTGTCCTTCGTGGTCGTGCCCTTCGGGTTATTGCCGCCGGCGCCGTTGAGCAGAATGTCGCAGGTGCCGAGTTTCTCGTTAATAATCTCGCGTGCCTGCTGCATCGACTCGAGCTCGAGCACATTACAGCCTACGGCAATCGCCGTGCCGCCGTCTGCGTTAATTTCATCCGCACATTTCTGCGCCGCCTCTTCGTTGAGGTCAAGAACGGCTACCTTGCAACCCTGCTGTGCAAGCGTTTTCGCAAATGCACCGCAGAGCACGCCGCCGCCGCCCGTTACCACGGCAACTCTGCCTTTTAAGTTTTCGTGAGTCATAGTATATCTCCTTATTTAGCAGCCATTTCTGCGCGTGCTTCTTTGATTCTCTGAACAAAAATCTTACCTGTTTCGGTAATCTTTTCGTATTCGCCGGTTTTGGCGCCTGCGGTGAGGGAGGAGCCTGCGCCGACTGCGATGGCGCCCGCCTTGATCCAGTCCTTAACGTTATCCACGTCAACACCGCCCGACGGCATCATCACTGCGTGCGGAATCGGACCGTGGATATCCTTGATGAAGCGGGGACCTGCGAGGTCGCCGGGGAATACCTTGAGTACGTCGGCGCCGCATTCCATCGCCTGTACAGCCTCGGTGGGTGTGTAAATACCGGGCATCGACGGAATACCGTAGCGGTTGCAGCAGCGCACGGTCTCGGGGTCAAAGTAGGGGGCAACCACATACTCAGCGCCCGCGAGAATCGCAATTCTTGCGGTTGCAGCATCCATAACGGTGCCTGCGCCGATGATGATTTCGCCGCTGTTATACTTCGCTCTCATCGCCTCGATGAGTTTGTCCGCGTGCGGAACGGTAAAGGTCAGCTCGATGGCTGCTACGCCGCCTGCGATACAAGCGTCGGTGATTTTCTCAGCCTGCTCAATGGAAGTGGCGCGAACGACTGCCACGATGCCGACTTCCTGAATTTTGGATAAAGTTTCGATTTTGTTAGACATTTTAACTTCTCCTTATATGGTTATTGCTTTATTGTTTTGTAGTTACCGTTTTGGATTTGCTCCAGGATGAATAATACCTTGTCTTATCGACTGTTTTGTATGTGCGGATACGCACGTAGTATTTCTTCTTTCCTTTGAGCTTGCCAATTCTTTTCGTAATTGTTTTATTACTTTTTATTGTTACGGTTTTTGTTTTGCTTTTGAAATGCTTATCCGTGCTGAATTGGATTTGATATCCCGTTGTCTTTGTAGCCTGTTTTTTCCATTTCACGGTAAAGCTCTTGGACTGCGGGATTATTTTTGTGAGTTTTGTGGGCTCAGGTACGACGGTAAAATATAATACTTTAGCGCCTGAATACCTGCCCTTAAAATTGACTCTTACCGTATATTTCCCGATTTCCTTTCGGTTTTTCTGATAGTTTACCGTATAGCCGGATGCAGGAAGGTTATTTCCGTTTCTATCCTTAATTGTGACGGTGGGCTTGTGCGCCTTGCCGTTATAGGTGTATTTTGTACGGCTGAGCGATACTTGCGTGACGGCAGGAATCTTTTCAAAGGAATATAACCCGCAGTCAATACAGTAATGCACAGCAATTCCGTCGCAGTATTCAATGCTGTCAACACCGCTTTTAGCGAGAGTGGCAGGCGTAATATACTTCCTGAAGTTATGACTGTGACCCGGAAGCGAGCAAAAGCCGATATTCCACAAACAGCAATTTACGCTAATATTGTAATATAAACAATTATCAAAGCCTTCGAGCGAAGCCTTAAACTCATCGTTGCAGCGTGTGTTGAATACATCGGTGCCGTCATCTTTTTCATACGAAAAATTCAGGTCTTCGCCGGCGTACGTATACAATTTCGGCAGAAAGACAGACGCGGATATTTCGTCACTGTCAGTCACAAGATTTGCCGATATGATAATATCGGGAAAACTGTAGTGAAAGGATATTCTGTCTCCGCTTGAAACGAACTGCGCATCAAAGCGAAGATGATTGGTTGCCTTTTCGACGGTGATTTTGTATTCATTTTGAGTCAGTTCGTCCCGATAGCAGATATATTTGTTATCCGCGGTGTCGGTTTTGCCTGTTTTCATTATTTCTCTGACTACATCGTTGATTTTTTCGCTGACAAAGTTTTCATCTGCGCTATACTGAATATTTGCGTTTGCACTGATGGGAGATGCCGCAATCAGCATGATGAACGCCATCAGAAAGGCGAATATTTTTTTCATATTCTTCACCGCCGATTTTTGGATAATAAACAGATGCATCATCAAAAGGAATTTTATCTATGCTCAACAAGAGCAATCAGCGTTGTACACGAGCGCCTGCGCCGTTTACTTTGGCTTCCACTTCCTTGAGTGACGCCATCGAGGTGTCGCCGGGGGTAGTCATCGCGAGTGCGCCGTGAACGACGCCGTAGTTGACTGCCTTCTGTGCGTCCTCGTAGGTCATCAGACCGTAGATAAGTCCGCTTGCGAAACTGTCGCCGCCGCCGACTCTGTCGAGGATTTCAAGACCGGGGAACTCGAGCGAGTTGAAAATCTTGCCGTCAGCCCAGCAGATTGCCTTCCAGTCGTTGACAGTCGCCGTCTTAACGGTACGCAGGGTGGTTGCGATGACCTTGAAGTTCGGATACGCCTTCGTCACGGTCTCAATCATCTTGTAGTAGCCGTCCATATTGAGCTCTTTGAGGTCGGCGTCGTTACCCTCTACCTCAAAGCCGAGGGAAGCCGTGAAGTCCTCCTCGTTGCCAATCATTACATCGACATACTTCGCGATTTCACGATTAACCTCCTGTGCCTTAGCCTGACCGCCGATGTCCTTCCAGAGTGACGGACGGTAGTTGAGGTCGTAGGAGACGATGGTGCCGTATTCCTTCGCCTTCTTTACTGCGGCGATGGTTGTCTCGGCAGCGGTTTCAGAGAGCGCTGCGTAAATGCCGCCTGTGTGCAGCCAGCGAACGCCGAGCGTACCGAAGATGTAATCCCAGTCGATGTCCTCGGGTCTGAGCTGCGAAGCAGCGGTATTGCCCCTGTCCGAAGCGCCGACAGCGCCGCGGATGCCGAAGCCGCGCTCGGTGAAATTCAGTCCGTTTCTGACCGTTCTGCCGATACCGTCGTAGGGCACCCACTTAATAAGGCTCGTATCAACGCCGCCCTGCAGGATTAAATCCTCCATCAGATAGCCGATTTCATTCTCGGCAAAGGCAGTAACGACCGAGGTTTTGAGTCCGAAGCATCTTCTCAGTCCGCGGGCAACATTGTACTCGCCGCCGCCTTCCCATGCTCGGAAGGAGCGGGCGGTCTTAATTCTGCCTTCGCCCGGGTCCAGACGGAGCATAATCTCGCCGAGAGAAATCTCGTCAAAGGTGCATTCTTCTTTAGGTCTTAAGTTCAAATTCATTTGTGCGTCCTCCGTATATTAAAACTTGAAGTATTCTACTGCGTTATTGTAGCAAATGCCTTCGACAATCTGCCTTAGCATCTCGTCGTCGTTGGCGTACCAGCCATCCTCAACCCAGCGTCCGAGCAGACGGCACATAATGCGTCTGAAATACTCGTGTCTGCCATAGGAGGTAAAGGAGCGGCTGTCCGTCTCCATACCGACGAATTTGCCGAGCACGCCGAGATTGCCGAGCGATTTCATCTGGGCAGTCATACCGTCCATTGTGTCGAGGAACCACCATGCGGGACCGAACTGAATCTTACCCGCGGTTTCACTGCTCTGGAAATTGCCGAGCATCGTGGCAAGCACGGTGTTGTCCTTGTCGTTGAGGTTGAAGAGTATCGTTTTCGGCAGGTTGCCGTTTGCTTCGAGCGCGTTGAGGAACGCTGAGAGCGGCTGCGCAATTTCGCAGTCGCCGACGCTGTCGAATCCCGTATCCGCGCCGAGTGCCAGGAATTTTTTAGTATTATTATTACGCATCGCGCCGATGTGCACTTCCATTGCCCAGCCGAGTTCGCTGTACTTCTTGCCGAGCGCAAGCATCACGGCGGTGCGGTATTTGTCGGTATCCTTCTGTTGCGGCTCTTCGCCCTTCATCGCCTTTTTGAAGATTTTATCAACTTCATCCTCATCTGCGTAAACATAGGGCACATAGTCGAATGCCTGGTCACTCACTTTGCAGCCAACCTCATTGAAGTAGTCGGCACGCTTTAAGAGGGCGGTGATAACATCGTCGAAGTGCTTGATTTTGATTCCCGCACTTTCGCCGAGCGCCTCGATATAATCGGCAAAACCGTCGAGATTAATATTCAGCGCCTTGTCGGGGCGGAAGGAGGGGAGCACCCGAAACGGTAAATCCTGAGCGGCGAGGAGTTTGTGATACCTCAGGTCGTCAATCGGGTCGTCGGTCGTGCAGACGAATTTCACATTTGATTGTGCAATCAGCGTTTGCGGTCTGAAGTCGCCGTCTCTAATGACTTCGTTTGCCTTTTCATAGATTTCCTCGGCAGTCTTGGCGTTCAGTGGCGTGTCAATGCCAAAGTATCGCTGCAACTCGATATGCGCCCAGTGATAGAGCGGATTGCCGATGCACCAGCCGAGCGTCTCGCCGAATTTGAGGAATTTTTCCTTCGGCGTTGCGTCGCCCGTGCAGTATTTCTCGTCAATCCCGTAGGAACGCATCGCGCGCCACTTGTAGTGGTCGCCCGAGAGCCAGAGCTGCGAGATGTCGGACGGTTGCTCGTTTTCGTAAATTTCCTTGGGGCTGAGGTGACAGTGGTAATCGCAAATCGGCATCTTCTCCGCAAAGTCGTGAAAAAGATGCTGCGCGCACTTTGTGTCAAGCAGAAAGTCCCTGTCCATAAACTGATTCATAGGTTTACTCCCATATATTTATAATCGGTTCTATTATATACTGATAAAATAGTATTTTCAATACTTTTTTAAGAATCCGCACGGGATAAAGATTTGTACAAATGCCGCCGGATTTTGCTTTTTGGCGCCGGTGTTTTATCTGAAAAAGGAGCACCCTGCTCATACAGGGCGCTCTGCTGATGGATTATTCTTTTGTGTCGGTATCGTTGTTATTTTTTACAACCTCCAAATATCCCGCGGTCAGCACGCCGGACGGCAGCGCCACAATGGCAACGCCGATAAGGCTTGAAATAATGGTAACAAAGCGCCCTGCCGTGGAAATGGGATAAATATCGCCGTAACCCACCGTGGTTAAGCTGACGGCAGCCCAGTAAACGGCGTCAAAAAAGCTGTTAAAGGTGTTTGGCTCCACATTGAATATCACCAGCGCGGAGATTAAAACATAGCCCACGGCAAAGGTGCCCACCGCTATCAGGGCGTTTTTTTGCTCCTTGATTACTTCGGTGACAATGCTGATGCTTTTACTGTATCGAAAAATCTTAAAAGCCTTAAATACTCTTAAAGTTCTGAGCAGTCGGAACATTCTCAGCAGTTTGAATCCCGAAGCCAGAATGGTGATACTCGGCAGAATCGACAGCAAATCAATAACTGCCAAAAATGTAAACGGATACAGAAAAAAGGAAACCGTGCCCTTTTTTAAGTATTTGTCTGCCGTGAATAATCTCAAAAAATAATCCACAATAAAAATGGCAACCGTTACCTTATCAATCACAAAAAACAGCAAGTTGCTTTCGATTGGCTTAAACGCAAGCGGTATGATGCTCACAATAATGGCGAGCATCATCAGATAGTTGTAGGCTAACCCCGCTTTGCCGGCGGAGTCGTCGCAGTTGATTAAAGCAAAGATTTTATCGCGCATTCTGATTACCTCTTTTCGCTTACATTATACCACATATCCGCACATACGCAACAGAAAAAGCCGGGGCGCCTTTTTCAAGGCACCCCGCGTGCGTTTACTGTGAAATTCTGTACACTGCCACGCCGTGCTTGGGTACGGTGGCGGTGATTTTTGTGTCGGCATATCGGTCGTCGGACCAGAGGTCGTGGATTTCATAATTGCCGGGCGCTCTTTGGAAGTTCAGATATTTATATTCCTTAAGCGAGTCGAGCTCAAACTCAATCGGTTTCTCCCTGCCCGACTTATTGAAGAAGCAGAGCGCGGTGTCGCCGTTTGCAAGTGGACGCGCGAGAATGTCGAGTGCGGGGGATTTCTTAATCCTCTTGGCCGCCTTGACAAGCGGGTCCTGGTCGATGAGAATGAGGCTCTTATTCGTTACGGTGTCAATGAGGAAGCGGCTCTGCGACGAACCGTCAGTCAGACGGCGCAGGTCATTTCCGAGCACGAGGGGCGCCGCCATCATACACCAAAGGGCGAAGTGTGCGCGGTTCTCGTCAGGCGTGAGTTTGCCGTTGCCGACCTCGAGCATATCGGGGTCGTTGACATGCGCAGGACCTGCGTATTTGTAGAGGTCAACGGATTTATGATAAATCGCTTTAATGCGGCTCCATTTCGGCGTGATGTCTATCGTGGTGCGCCACATATTACCCGCTTTTCTTCCCCAGTGCCACGGGTGCGCGAATCCCCATTCGCAAATGGAAAAAGTAATCGGCTTTTCCTCAGTCTTTGTGTACTGAGCCCACGCCTTGGAGGCGTCTTTGAGCGCCTCGCCCATACGCTTGTACTGGATGTAGGACGAGTCCGCCATCGTAACGACGGGGTTTTGGAAGGTGATTTTATTGCTGCCGGAATCGAGCTGAATTTCAAGCTGCACCTTGGCGTCGTGCGACATCGAGAAGCCCTTTGGCATATGTACCTCGTAGACCCTGCCGTTGACGACGACCTGGAGATACTGTCTGCCGTGCACAATCGCCTTGTGGTAGTGAATTGTCATAATATACTTGCCGCCGTAGGGAACGTCCACATTGAAGGATGCCGTACCCGCGCCGTGATTAATCAGTCCCATTCCGCGCTTGCTGGGGAGCTCGTCGCACTTAACCTCTCGCGCCTTGCCCGTGTATTTCGCGTGGTCGGGGCGCAGACGGATTTCGCTTCTCTCGCCGGGCTTGCTGATGTCGGCAAATTCGATAATCGGGGTGGAGCCCGTCAATTTCTGATTATGGCAAAAATCGTATTTGACATATTCAATACCCCACGAGGCAAAGGTTTTTGCATCAAGTTCCTCGTTGCCGAGAGATGCGGGCATATCCTCGCAGGTCAGCGTGCCGTTACTCGAGTAGATACCGAACTTTAAGCCGAGCGCGTTTACCTTTTTGCAGAGCTCGTCAATGCCTGAAGGAAACGCCTCCAAGTCGCCCTGGAGTTTGCCGTCGGCGTCACGCATGCTGCTCTGCCAACAGTCGTCGATATTGATATACTGATACCCAGCCTCTGCGAGTCCGCAGTCAGCCATAGCCTTTGCAGTGTCGTAGATTGACTCCTCGTCAATGTGATTTCTCAGCAAATTCCAGCTCGACCAGCCCATAATCGGCGTTGCCGACACATTGTTGTCGTAATTCGGCTCGTCCTTGATGTCGATGGTGAGCTTGCCCCTGCCGAGATGTTTCATCGCGCACGCGGGGCATTTTCCCTCCGCGCGGTAGGACAAAAACCAGGTCAGAAAGACGACGATAATAATCGCAAGTATGGCTGCGAGACATATGAGAAATGAAGTCATAATAATCCAATCTCCTTAAAGAAGTGCAGCTCCTGCTGCGCTTCTTGTTTCGTTTCATCACTTGAAAGGGCGGCAGTTGCGCTGTGCACAAACGCGCGCCTGTTCTTATAGTTATAGTAAATGCGGTACACCCACGCCGCGGGTACGAGGTAGCGCCTGCCCTCAATAAATGAGATATAGGGGATGTTGCGCATTTTTTCGTAGGAGGGGAAGAGGAGGCGCAGTTTCGCGCCGAGGCTTCCGCCGCTTCCGCCGTTTTCGATATCCTTGCGCATCACAACCGCCGCTTTGTTTCGTCCGCTGTTGCCGAACGCACCGTAGGATAGAATAAATTCCTCGGTTTTCTGTGTATCGGCGCCAAAATCCCTGCCGCAGCCGAACCATTTGTGCGTTACGGTGAGGATAACCTCGCCAAACTGCCGCAGTCCCGCGCCGTCAAGGATTTCAAATACTTTGTCAATATCAATATCGCATTTTTTCAGCATCACGGCGAGGTCGAGTATCAGCTTGACACCGGCACCGTAAAACCAGAAATGGTGCGCTGTGTGCGCCATCAGATAGGCGAAATGATAGTTATCATCCAGCGTGCCCCGGCAACCTTCAAATGCAGCGTATTCTATCGCGTCGGCAAAGGCGCTCTCGAGGTCGTTTTCACCGATTTTACCGCTGATAATACGGGTGTGCGCCTCGCACAGAAGCTTGTCCTTCATGTACTCGTAGACATTGCCGTTTGACGCCTCGCAGACGAATCCGTTCTCGCACAGCAGGTTTTTGAATGAGTTCCTGCTGTCGTGGTCAATCAGGATATCCACATCGCCCATCGCCCGCGCTTCGGGCACGGGGAAGAGGTCTCGGAGCATGGCGCCCTTGAAGAAAACGTAGCGGATACCCGCCTTTTCGCACAGGGCGCCGATTTCGGCGATTTGCCTGCTTTGGAAGTCGTAACGCACGACAGCCTCTAAAAAGTCGTTTTCAAAGCGCCTGAGTGCCTCTTGAGGGACTTTATCACGATTCGGCGCCGTGTTGAGCACGCAGTAGACGACGGCGCTCAGATTATGCGCGTGCGCCTCGGCGTACAGTCGGTCAAAATCGCAATTTTCGTCGATGAAAATGTTTTCGCCGTGCAGAAATGCACGGCATAGCTTAATTAAATACTGCATAACCCACTACCAGTGAGAGCACGGTGATAATCAGTCCTGCGATGAATACGCCGACGGCGATGACGCCGAAACTCTTCTTGCGGTCGAGGTGCAGGAGGGAAGCGAGCAGCGCGCCCGTCCATCCGCCCGTACCGGGCAGGGGAATCGCTACGAAGAGCAGTAGCCCCCATATGCCGTATTTGTCGATTTTATCCTTCTTTTTCAGCGTTTTTTCCTCAAGCCAGATAATCGGTACCTTGATATACGGAATCTTCTTGAGAAGCTCGAATATCTGATTAATCAATAGCAGGATAAACGGAATCGGCAGGATGTTACCGAGAAAACTGATGATGAATCCGACAAAGGGGTTCATCTGCAGCAACACGATGGCGGTAAACATACCGAGTCTGCACTCTAAAATCGGGCAGAGAGATATGATAAATACAACCAGCCAGTCGGGGATACCGTGAGCCGTTAAAAATTCCTGAATTGTTCTGCATAATTCCTGCATAGGATGCTCCTTCGTCGCAGGCTCAAACACTGCGATACTCGCTTAAATATAATTATTCTCGTTGAGGAACTTGTATGCCGCCGAGAGGATATTTTTATCGTTATCGAACTTCAGAAGGCTCATCGCCCTGTCGTAGGTCAGCCAGATATAGTCCTCGATTTCCTCCACCTGGATGGAGGTGTTGGTATCCTTCGTCGTGCCGACAAAAATAGAAACGGTTTTTTCAATCGTGTCGCGGATTTTATACTTCGATACACATTCGAATCCCTCGTGGATGGTGAGGTGAATTCCGGTTTCCTCGAGCACCTCGCGGTACGCCGTTTCCTCCTTCGTTTCGCCGGGCTCGATGTGTCCCTTCGGGAAGCCCCAGTGCGCCGAGCGATTATTTTTAATCAGCAAAAAACGCACCTCGCCCCTTATATCGCGGTAAACAACCGCGCCGCAGCTGCTCTCATAGAGGCAGTCCAGCTTATAAGTGGGGAAGTCCTTTTCTAAATTAATATAGTTTTTAATATCATTGATAATGAAGCGCGTGCTTTTCGGTGCCACTATCCAGATATAACTTTTCGCCCTGCGGTCGCTCAGCACCGCAATCACCCTGCCGTCGAAATTACGCACGGGATGATGGATGCCCATAATAAACGCCGTTTGTTTCTCGTTGCCGTAAACTGTGCCGAAATTCAGTGGATAGGTGTAGCCCGCTTCATCATCAGAGCCGATAGGTTTAACGACCTTGACTCTAACATATTTTCCGAGCATTATTTCACCACCATGCGGACAAACCCTTAGCCGTTTCGGGTAAGCCCCAGATAACATAGTATTATTATACTAAAAAACATATTAATATACAAGAGTTTTTTATCCAAGAGTTTTTTATCGTCCGGGTATAGCGGGCAACCGTATCTTACTGATTCCTTTGAGTTCAAGCTAACAAAAAACAACCAAAAAAAACAACCGCCGAAGCGGTTGTTTTTTATTTAAGCGATTAACCTGCGATTTGCTGGAGAAGCTCTACGAGGTCTGCGATAACCTTATCGGCATCGCCCTGGAGCATTCCGAGTACATCGCTGATAGTGCCTGCAAGGCTCGGGTCAACGCCGTCGCCGAGGAGACCCATAATGAGGTTAACAATCTTATCGTAGTTATCCTTATAGTTAATGGTGTTGATAAGGAATCTGAGAAGAGCGATGAGCGTCTCATCTTCGTCAGCTACTACATAGATTCTCTTGCCCATTGTTGCAGCCTGGGAAGCGCCGTCGAGAACGAACTCGCCGTGGCTTGCAAGCTGGAACCAGTCAATCTCGGGAAGTTCAAGACCGAGCGGTGAGCCCTTAATCTTGATAACGCCGAGGATGCTGTTGATGGTGTTGACGACATTGTCAGAACCAACGAGGGGCTTGAGTGTACCTTTGAGGTCGTAAATATCGAACTTGCTTACATTCAGTCCGACCTTATCCTTCAGGAGTTTCGGAACATTGAGTCCTGCTGCCTTGAGAACGTCATTGACATTGACAATCGGCTTGAGTGCATCGAGCAGTGCCGTAACGGGTGTCAGGAGATTGTCAACAATCTGGAGCAGTCCGTCGTTTGCAAAGAAGAGCGACAGGTTCGGGAGAATGCTCATCAATACTTCAAGCGGAGCATTGAGGATATCCTCAACCTTATCCCAAAGAGGATTGAGAATGTCGAGAAGGACATTGTCGTATGCCTTGTAGCAATCTTCTCTGTACTGGTACTGTGTCTTGATGTTGTATACACCGAATGCCTCGAGGAGAGGAACGATGGTCGAAGTATATCCGTCGGAGCCGGGGATACTTACGAGGTCGAAGAGGTTGAGTGACGCGTCGTTGAGGAGTACGTCGAGTACGCCGTAAATCGGACGAAGTACTGCAACGAGCGCATTCAGGAAGGAATCTCTGTCCTTAACGCCGAACTTCAGGTTCTCAGCCTTGACATTCTTCCAGGAGCCTGCGTTTCTGATGACGGATGCTGCAGCCGGATAGGTCTTGCCGTAGTCACCGTTTGTCAAAAGCGATGCGACATTGCCTGCGGAGAAGTCGATGTCGGTCATCTTGAGGAGATTTACGAGCGAGCCGATTTCATCGTTAATCTTAACGCCTTCAACGGCACCGTAAAGTCCTGTTGCGAGTTTCGCTACGAGGTCGTCGGTGTAGAGCTTTTCTTCTACGAGACCCGAGAGACCGCCCTCGAGAAGGGAGCCTATCATACCGTCGAGCATCGGAGCGAGCTTGCGGCAGAAGTCCTCGTCCATATCGCCGAAGGAGAACTTGTAGCTGTCGTCGTACTTGAAGTTCGTGTAATCGAAGAACTTGTCGGTTGCGTTCTCAGTGAGGAGATAGAATACTGCGCGAACGATGTCGTCCTGCTTTGCAATACCAATCTGCGAGAATACGGAAGCGACGATGTTCTTAATGGTAGCGTTCTTCTTGACTGCATCGATGTTGCAGATAATCTTCTTAAGACCCTTAGCGTTCTTAATCAGAAGGTTCGATACATAGCGAAGTACTGCTACGAGTGTTTCACCCTGACGGGATTGTACCTGACGGGTGGTGAACTTGCCCTTATCATTTCTTGCAGCGCTCTTGACTACCTTGATGGTGCCGTGGCTTGCGAGCTTCTTGAAGCTGATGTCGGGAAGTGTAATCGGAAGGTTGTTGTTCTTGAGAATCTTATTGACAAGCGGAACAACGATTACCTGGATGTTGGTCTTGGACATATCGGTCAGCTTGATGGTAAGCTTCGCGTCAATGTCGAGAAGGTCTGCTACGATAGCACCGAGGTCCTTATCGAAGAGGAGCTTGATAATCTTATCAATATCGACTCCGTCCTTCTT
The DNA here is from genome assembly GCA_015066525.1 of Oscillospiraceae bacterium. GTDB lineage: Bacteria > Bacillota > Clostridia > Oscillospirales > Acutalibacteraceae > Eubacterium_R. Next base: position 26,487 of record SVOG01000011.1, read on the forward strand.
GAGAACGCCGAGCACGCCATCCTTAGCGGTAAGAGGAGCAAGGAGGTTGCCCACTGCCTGTGCTACGCCGTTGCTGTCAATGAAGTAAGCGACGTTCGGAAGTACCTTGGTAACGGTATCGAACGGCTTATCCGTTACATCGCCAACGAAGTTAACAATAGGAGTGAGGATATTTACGAGGAGGTTATCCTTAGCCTTCTTGTAGTCCTTCTTGTACTGCTTGTAAGTCTTGACTCCGTCGCACATAAATGCTTCGAGAATCGGGATGATGGCACTTTCATAACCGTTTGTGCCGAGATTGATGCCCTTGCTGCCGTCGAGGAGATCCTGGAGATCCTTCGCGATAGCGTTGAGGTCAATCTTGATAACATTTCTGGTAGCGATGGTTGCGTTGGACTTCACGCCGAGTACAACCTTGCCGTTCTTGATGTTGTAATCAAGAGTAGCGTCGCCGACCTTTGTCTTACCCTTGAAGTTCAGGGACTTGATGATAGCGGGAACATCGAGGTCAAGTGTTTCCTTGAGGTTGCCCTCAGCAAGGAAGATTGCGAGGATGTCATTGAACGGACGAAGAACTGCTGCGAGACCGTTTACGAATCCCTTTTCAGCCTTCGCGCTTCCGTCCTTGAAGCCCCAGTTGATGGTCTTAACCTTATCCCAGTTCTTAGCCTTCTTGAGAGTGGCGGCAGCACTTGAGTAAGTCTTGCCGTAGCTCTTGTCGGTGAGGTATGCAGCGAAGCCCTTCGGCGAAAGGTCGAAACCGATTGTCTTGAAGATATCGCCTGCCGTACCCTTGCTGAGTGCACCGTAGATGCCCTTGGCAGCCTTGGTGAGAAGGTCGTTGGTGTAAAGCTTGTCGTTAACGAGAGCGCCGAGACCTTCAATGTCTGTAACGCCGAGACCGTTAAGAAGCGGGAATACATTGGCTACCAGGTCGTCGAGTTGGCCGACTGCCTTGGTTGCGTCCGATGCGAGTACATCCTTGGGATATACGAAGGTATTCGAAATCTTGCCGGCATATTCCTTGAAGGTCCAGAAGATTTCTGTCGGGCTCTGTACGGATGCGATGACATCGCTGAGGATGGTCAGAATCTGTACAGCGTCGAGTTTCTTAAGAATATCGGTGAGACCCGGTGCCAGGCTGTCGATGAGACCGGAGATGAGGTCTGAATGCAGCACGGAGTCTACGAGATAACCGTAAACGAGGAGAAGTACCTCAGCCGGTGATTTCGCGGATGCGAGTTTCTTCCAGTTGATGGACGGAAGTTCAAAGATGTCCTTGAGCTTAGCGCCGCCGATGGAGATATTGTTAATCAGATTAACAATGATATCCTTCTGCGGTAAGCCGCCGCCTACGCCGCCGAAAAGTTCTTCTGCTTTCTCTTGTACAAACTTAGCGAGTGTGGGTGACAGGTTGCTGCCGACCGGATTCTGTGCGTTTCTCGGACCGAGGAACATTACCGCGCCGCCGATGAGCATCTGAATCGGAGCAAGTGCGTTGCCGATTAATTCCTGGATGCTTGCGTCATCGAGAAGTCCTGCAAGACCCTTAACGAGGTTGAGTACGAAGGATGCCGGAGCATCGTAAATCTGGTCGAGTACGCTTGCCAGCGGAGTAACGATACCCTTAATCAGCTGCTGCGGAGCCGTTGCTGCGTTGAACTCTGCGGGAGACATCACGCCGCTTGCACCGGTTGCATCCGCAATGCTGGTCAGTACGGGATAAAGAAGTCCGCTGTAATAGTTGTTGCTGTGCTGAATGTCTGTGTAAGACTTGGTGAGCAGTGTGCCGATGATAGCCGCTACACCGCCGAGCGATTCGCCCATTGCATCGTAGAATGCCTCTTTGTCGCCCTTGGAGAAGTTGAACTTCAGATAGTTCTTTGCATAGCTCTGGTTGCCGTATTCATATGCGGTAACCTTAACCTTAAAGGAGTTCCAGTTGCGATAATCTTCTTTTGCAAGAACTTCTGCGGTTGCACTGTATTCATCGCTGAGACGAACGCCGACAGCATCGGGGGATACGATACCGTAAAGAGCATCTGCTACAAGCATATTCGGGTCGCGCTTATTGAGAACGCCGGATTCATCGTTATAGAATGCATAGTCGATGATGTTCTCGATGAGCGAGTATGTCTGAATGACAAGTACGGAGAGCTGCTCAGGTGTGTAAACCTTGGAAGCGTTGACCTTACCGTCTTGCGGACGGATACCGATTTTGCCGTCCTTGCTCTTATTTGTACGGCTTTCGCCTGTTACATAATAGAGATAGTTATTGACCAGAGTCAGAATATCATTGGTATTTTCCTGGCCGATATACGCAGTAGCGAATGTCGCCGCGCTCCAGATGATATTCTCAGTGGAATCAATGTTAAATCCGTTAACTGATGTATTTTCAAGGAGAGATGAAAGCATGGTGTCGAGTGCGTCTACAAGTTTCTGCGCTGCCTTGACATTCTTATCGGACAGGAGTTTCTTGTAATCCGTACCTGCAGCTGACTTATTTGCTTTCGAGGAAGAAGCGAGGGTGGTTGTGCCCGCCTTAAACGCTCTTTTAACTTTATAATCTGCCTTGGTATCTGTAGGATTAATTAATGTTGAAATGAAGGGGATGAGACCCTTTACCTTTCCGCTTGCATCCGCATACTGGATGTTTGAGAGAAGGAAGAAGCCGCTTTCGTTCGTGAAACCAACGAAGTTGGTGTTCGGCTGCTGGCTGAGAGTGAAGGATGCGTCGTCGCTTCTCTTGAGCTGGAAGAGACCGTTGAATACATCGGTGATAACACTCTTTTCTCCGAATCCGCCGAGTGCTTCGAGTAAGCCTTGAACGAGCGGGAAGCACTGAGCAATCATATTATTCTCATCGGATACGGTATCGTTGACGATGTCGAGGAGACCGTTCATCCAGTTGCCGATGAAGATGTTGACAAATTCACCGAGGATAGCCGACGGGTCGTTCGAAGTAGCAAGATTCTTAAATGCCTGCAGCGTGTTGTTCTGTTTCTGCTGCTTGTCGCCTGCGTCCGTGCTCTTGGTGATGGTCTCAATCTTGCCGGGATAGGTGTATTCCCAGTCAGAAGCCATCAGCGCGTACTTCGTCTTGTAGTTCTGACCAATCTGGTTGAGAACTTCGGGAAGTGCTACGAAGATGTTGTTCAGTCCGTTCTGCGTAACGGTGCCTTCGCTGTCGTATCTCTTGTCGCCTTCGTTTGCTGCGAGATAATCGTTAACAGCCTGAAGTCCGAAGGTCGCAATCTCGGAAACTGCTTCGTCAATCGCGTCTGCAAGCCAAGCGTTGTCGCCCTGGAAGGACTCGTTGTTCTTGAGAACCTTTGCGAGACCGCCGTTGAGATGAGCACCGTAGAGTGCCTTATCTGCTACATAGATGTTGAGGAACTTCGGTACAGCGTTGTCGTAGGTGCTGCCGGTGTAGTGACCGACCGCTGCGTAAGCCTCGTCCTCGTTACCGACTAACCAGTTGAGGATGGAGGGAACAGCTTTGTTCAGGTCGATGGTGAGAGCACCGAGACCGATGTCGCTGCCCGCATCCTGCGTATACTGAGCGAGGATACCGTCGCCCGTAGCAAGCAGGTTGTAAAGGAAGCCGTTGTACTTGTCGCCTTCCTTATTGAGAAGGATGGGAACAAGAAGCTCGTCAACTGCGATGGTGAGCGTCGGGAGAAGGTTAAAGATTTCTTCAATCGGGTCGTTGTAAAGCTTGAGCCATACATCGTTGAGAACGCCCGAGCCGTCTTCTTTATAGAGGACGATGTTGCTCTCGAGAAGTCCCTTCAGCACGCTGTCGATGATACCGCCGATCTGTGTGGAAGGATCAAGATACTGACCGAGTAAGCCGTTGAGCGTCGCGTTAACAGCCTGTACCATTAACTTTTCGGGAATAACGATATCGCCTTCGTACTTATAGGTTTTCTTAATATTCGGCTTGATGCCGGCTTGGTAGTTGAAGAAGTCCTCGGTGTAGAGTGCCGGCTCAGCGCCGTCTCTCAACGGAACACCCTTGTTGCCGAGCTCGTTGCCGAACTTGTCAACAAGCAGCTCGGATGCCATCATCGCGTTCAGTCTGTCAATGATGCCGAGCGCTGCGCTGCCGTCTTTACCGTTACGGAAAAGATAGGAGCTGTTATAATCGCTATCCTGAAGGACCCAGCTCTTAGCTGTAGCCGGATTGGAAAGACAAAGCTCAAAGAATTCGGAAACGAGGTTCTCGGACTGGCTGGAATTTATATAGCCAAGGAAATACTTGGTAGCCAGCGGCGAGAACGGGGACTCCGTATTCAGATAATTAAGGATAGCGTTCTTATCATAACCGGTGAGATGAAGGTCATCTTTAAGGTGGGAGCAGAAGGTGCTGAACTGCGCGTCGGTAATCTTGGCATCGTTTACTGCTTTTTTACAAGCGTCAAGGTCACCGAAAACGCCGGTGTAAACCATAAGACCGATGCACATTTCCTCATAGAACGGAGAATATGCGGAGCCGTCAGTGTTTCCACCCGGGAAGAGCGCGGTGATGATATCGTTCGGATTCATGGACGCGTAATTATCCCAGGTAAGGGTGGTGCCGTTTACCTTGATTTCCGCACCGCCCATAAGAGCTGTGCCGAGCGGTCTGATAATGGTTTGCAGATAAATCAGTCCGTCGCCCATCATATAGTAGATGAGGTCTGCTGCGCTTTCCGCTCTGTCGGGTGCTCCGTAAGAAGCAAAGGTCTCGTTGACATAGTCAATGAGGAACTGTATGTCGCTCTTGGTGGTGTCAATGATACCGTCAGTGACAACCTTGCCGTCCACCATTTCAGGCTTGTCACAGTCGCCGAACGGAACGCCGCCTACGGTGATATTGCGCAGCGCTTCCTTGGAAGTGTCTGTGATTAACGCAATATACTCGCCGTAAGTGTTCATCAGCTCGGTGCCTTCACCGGCTGTGTTCATCTTTGTGCCGAAGGTGTTGGAAGCTGCGGCGTACTGACCGAGCAGCTCCTGCAGTTTGGGCAGGGTAGCGCGGCAATATTCGCCAAGCTCACCGTCCGCGCCCTGATTCTGCGCACAGAATGCGTACAGGGTGTAGAAACTGATGGCGTCCGTGCCGTCGCCGTCAAGATAGGAATAATAGTATTCGTCTAACTTGCTGGTGCTGCCGATAATATCGGACTTATTTACAGCACCGCCGAGCAGTCCCATAATGAACGGGGAAGCTCCTGCTACGACGTCGGAAATGGTTGTCTCGTCAGTGACTGTCATACCCAGCGTACCTTCGAGAATATTCTTGACAGCAGGAATATTCAGAAGAGCAGGTGTGTAGGCATCTGCGAGTGAATTCAATGCGCCGAATGCAGCGGCTGCATCGGTGCCGTCATTCCAATATGCGTTGTTGGCGTCAGTTTTGTTTTCGTCTGCTGCAAAGGCGGTGAAACCAACACTGCATGATGTAATGACCATTACTAAAGCCAGAAACAGGCTCAGTAATTTTTTGCTCGTTTTCATAATCATCTCTCCTTTTCTAAATGATTTACGGGCAAATACCCGCGTATGAGAACGCAGTGCAATTCCGGATTTCGCACTGCGACAAGCAAACTCAATTATATATATAACATTAAATTAGAATTAAGTCAATATAAAATTAAAAAAATATTCATAATTTATTAAACATTTATCATATTTCCGAGTAACTCATTGACGAAAAGGGTCGCTTTTTTATCTTCTTCCACTGATGAAAATATAATAAAGCAGGGGAGCGGCACAATGAATTAAGGAAGGTAAAAATTTCGGAGAGTTGGTACAAAATAGCCGCCGCTCCGCCTGCTTTTTTGGAAAACTAACCGCCTTTACGGGCGGAACAATCTGCATTGCAATTTCGCAAAAACACATACTATATATTGTGGCGAAAAGGGAAAATACTTGTCGAAAAACTGACGTGTAAAGGAAAACACTTTCCATACAATAAACGAAATATGTAAAGCAAAATTTTTCCCATATGTAAATTAAATTTTAACAAATTGTTAACGTCACACTTGCATCATACAATAAAAACTGTTGGTTGTCAAGGTGATATTCACAAAATGTTCACATTTCCAGACAGATGTATATAATATGTTAAAATTTCATAATTTTTTATTGACTTTACTTATAATAAGTGTTTTAATATATTTGCGTGATATGCGTCTTTTTGATGGGGCGTAACCCAAACGGCGGTAGAATACCTTCAGTCTGCTGCAACTTTTGCAGCGGGGTCAGAGATTGTGACAACCGTAAATCAATCTGACGCGTTATTCGTAATACTTTAACGGAGGAAAATTTAAATTGGAATCAAAAAAATCTAAGATTTTTACCAAAAAGCTGATTGCTTTGTTCCTTTCCGCGTTGATGGCGGCTTCCTGCTTCACAGGTGCGCTCACCGCTTATGCAAGAGCAGAAGATTATCATGACGAGAATATCGCCTATAACTTCCTTGCTTGGGCAGAGACCACTGACGAGCAGACAGCTGAGGCGATTCTTGACTGGGCGGATGCAAATCTCTCCTGGACTATGAAGAACCTGGTTGGCTTTGATGAGTATCATTTCAGCCAGAACATCGTTGTAGCGACAATCAAGATTGACGCTTATCTTGACAGTGTTGACGGTCTTATTTATACCGTTGAGCAGGCGGATGACCTTCTTGATTCTTACGGCGGTCTCGTCGGCGGTGATGTTAAGAATATTAATCTTAACGGTGTTGCTGACCTCGCTGACAGATATTCAACTGATTCATCCGATGTCGTTTCCAAGTGCGGAAGAAGCTACCGTGCAAGATATACTGCTAAGGAAATCCTTATAGCTGTAGCACGTTTGCTTTACGACAACACCAAGGACGGTAACAACGTTTTCCGTAAGCTCGTTATCGGTGATTTTAACCTTGGTTCCATTCTCGGCGGCGTAATCAAGAACTTAGCAGGCAGCGACGATATCTTTGATATCCTCAAGGATACGCTCGGTATGTGGGACAATTATCAGAACGACCTCGCATACAATATTGTTGCTAACCTTATTTTCACGAATACCAAGTGGTGGACCGACGAAGAGCTTGCTTATTATAAGCAGACTGACAGCAACGGTAATCTTACCAACTGGAATTTCGATGACAGACTCTTTGAAGCACTCAGCACACAGCTGCTTCAGCAGATTAATGCCGAGATTACTTATCAGGACAAGAATAACGATCTCAATATTGAAGCTGACTCTTCCAAGACACGTTATGCCGCACTCCAGGCATTTGCTGAGGAGCAGGGCACAACCTTAACCGATGAGAACACTGCCGAAATTACCGCAGCATATAACGCCGCAAACAACACGGACTTTGACGGCAAGCTTCATTACACGGACGAAGGTAATGTATACCTTTTCCGCTACGGTACAGATGTTCTTACCGTAGGCAAGACCGATAATCTTCTTGATGTTGCTTATTCCGCAGCAAAGATTGCGTGGAATACGGCGCTCAAGGCTACGCTTGGTCTGCTTCACGTGAACTACGACAACCACGATGATACTGAGAACACACACGGTACAAACTTTGATAACCACTACTATCTGTGGCGTTCGGGTAAGTACGGCTGGGATACATCCGACCTTGAGACGATGTATGCTCCTCAGTACGTTGAAGAGTGGTTCGCAGAAATCTGCGACGGCTACGGTCTTACAGCGCAAGAGATGAAGGACTATGTATGGACGAACCTCACCTTTGACAGAAGCGTTTCTGAAGACGCTGAGGGCAACTGGAGAGATATTAAGTCCAAGTCACTCTTTGTGAAACTGCGTTACAGCCCGATGGCTGACTACTACTTTGATGCTCAGACCGGTCCTATCAACCTTTACTTTGAGCAGACAGGTACTGACGCGCTCGATGATTTCATCACCAGAGCATTCGATGAGGATGAGTATTCATCCATCCCCGCAGCACTCAATGATCTTCTTGTTGCTGCTACCAAGGTTCTCTTCCCTGAGAGCTCCAATATCGGCTTCCAGGGTGCTGAGAGAGGCGTTGTAGGCACTGACCTTCACGTTCCTACAATGGTAGAGACGGGTAATATGGACCTCACCGGTTCCGGCAGAGCTGCTAACATCAGAACAAGCGCAGAAACTCTCGTTTCCAACGCACTTGCAATGTTTGAGTATGCAGCTAACGCAGCTGACCCGTACATCTTCAATCAGTTCTATAAGAACCATAACATTACTTATAACGGAACCACCAACCTCACCGAGGGCAACTTCGAAGAGGCTGCTATCCCGCTTGGCGTTGCTGCTGTTGTACAGAATGTCAACATGGCAAACACCATCCATCATGAAGACTGGGATAAGGTTAAGGACGCAGAGGGCGCAGGCTATCTTGCACTTGCTGAATACCTCTCCTATGTTCTTCCTGACAGAGATTACAGCGATTTCGTTACCTACGATGCTGACGGCAAGATTAACGCAGACTTCAACAACTGCATTCTTCCGATGGCTCGTGATGCAATCGGCTATGTCGTTCAGGCATATGTTCCGGTTAGAAATACGGACGGTACAGAATGGAATGTTTATGACACTACCACAGCTGATACTTCATCCGTATGGGACCTTGCTAACTCGGTAGTATGCTACTATGCATCCGATTACAAGTATCCCGCAGTTAAGGGCGGCGCTGCTACCACCGCACAGAGCAAGTCCATTGCGACGCTTCTCGGCGTAACGGATAATAGCGGTAATGCACTTGTTCAGCCGACCAACACCCTTTGGGTCAATGTGGACAACGTTGTAAATAAGATTCTCCCGATTCTCGGTGAGCTTCAGTACGGTACCTCTGATAAGAACGGTCAGTTCAGCTCAGAAGACCTGATTTACAACGATATTATTAAGAATATCCTGAACATCGGCGGCGATGACGGCACAGGAACCGGTATCACAAACTTCCTTGAGAGAGTTTATACCATCGTATGCTCCGACCCGATTGCCAATAAGGGCATTGACGAGATGGTTTACAACGACATCGTTGTTTCCCTCATCAATAACCTCTTTGGCCCCCGTTACGGCACAGGTTATTCCCATGTTCTTCCCACCTATGCAGAACTGAATTCATCTTCACCGTTTGACACCATGCTTCATGTAAGCTGGCTCGGTAATTACAAGGGTTATCAGAATAACGGCAGCGTTACTTCTTCGAATGACCTCGGCTATCTCAGCCTGTTAATTACGAACCTTTACGCAGCACTTGGCGGCTATGACGGTGTTAACGGTACCGGTCCTAAGGGCGCATGGACGGCGCTGATGTTTGCTGCTACTGCAGTACATAGCTTCATTCCTGACTTCGCTCCCCAGATTGGTGCTCATACCTTCGGTGCAGTTACCGCTTCGGTTGCCAACGCATCCGTATCCGGTCTTACCGCAGGCGCAAACCTCGATACCAACTATCTGAATATCAAGAACGGCTCCATCGGTATCAACCGTGCTTATAACACCACGGGCAGAACGAACGGTTCCGTTCAGCAGGATAGCAGACTGTATGTAGAGGTTACCGGCATTGATGTAGAGGCTACGACGAACTCGAGCGGCACGCAGACCAGCACCACTTCGCAGATTAACCTTGGCGCTACCACTGCAAGCATTGCTCCCGAGCAGACGGCTCAGATTGCAATCACCGGTAAGGCTCCTTCAGCAGCGGTTGGTAATATTCTGTACACCTTTACCATTCATTATAATGTGACACTCGGTAACGGCGGCGAGGCTCTCTATACGGACCTCAAGACCAAGACCTTTATGTATCACACAACCGCTAAGGGCTGGGCAGAAACGGCATACAGCGGCGATACTCTAAACACTAACACGACAACCGCTAACTACACTAAGTGTCCGAGCGGTAACAGCGGATTTGAGTATTATACTCCGAAGAATTTCATCATCCCGATGAGTAATCCTTCTTCAATCAACACTAAGACATTCTATATGAAGAACCTTAATAACCCGTTATTCAATGACGGATATAAGGCTATGGACGGTATCTTCACATACGCTAAGAGCGGTACGAAGTACTATGCTGTATCAAACGGCACAGTTGCTTCCACTCAGTCAACAGCAAGTGGCACAGATACCACTCTTGCTTATGCTGCTATTGACAGAGCAACCGGTAACATCATCAACTATGACCTTTATGACTACTATTATAATGGCACATGGTATCGTGGTGATCAGAACAACAATGCTATCAATGCAACCGTTAACGACGACGGTTCAGGCGGCGGTCTCGGCGGCGGTTATATGGGTTACACGGCAACTGAAATCGGAAACCTTTCTGAAACAATCAGAAACTCCGACGGTTTCTCCACCCGTCCGCACGTTGTCTGGACATTTGAAGAAGCACTTGCAACCGGCTATGTAATGGGTGTTATCCGTGATGTTGCCCGTGTAAAGACAGACGGTACAGTTGAGTATATCTACAGCGCTGTATTTATTAAACCGACTACCGGTCTTCTTCAGGGTAACTACGGTCAGAACTCCAAGGTATCTATCTCCTGGGGTACTCCCGTTCCCGGTGTATACTTCGGCGTAGGTAAGAACAGACTTAAGAAGCAGACTGCAGATACATCTAAGGTGTTCCTTAAGTACGACGGTTCTACCGAGCTTTCCAAGTTTATGGATACCGTAAACCTGGATATGTTCAGAAACAACGACGAGGCTAAGACAACGCTTAACCTTTATGTAGCAGACGATACCCAGGCTGCAACCCTTCAGCAGGCTTACGAGGCTGATATCCAGACAATGGCTGCATATCAGGAGTCCGACCTTACGGACTATGACGGCACGAACTCTGCTATCTATGATTCACTTCAGAATGGCTTCCAGCTTGCAGTTGCTAAGATTTCCGAGCCGATTAACGAGAATAACGCTCGTACACTTGGTTCTACCACCATCCGTGCAACTGTAACGCACGACACCACTGCAACTGCCGGTGACAAGGCTTACAAGCCTGTTCCGACTACTGAGTCACTTCCGTCCAAGATGCTCGTTGACGCTACAAAGGGCGACGACGGCTATTGGTACAACGACGTTGACTGCCAGCTTCCGATTTACTATGCGGATGCAGGTAACGCGCTGACCGACGCGGATGTACAAAACGGCAAAGACCCTGTCGGTATGCCCGTTGTCAAGGTTGACGGCGTATGGTATGTGGCAAATGCTGTTAAGTACAACCAGGTTTGGGATACCGAGACCTATAACTATCCGTATCTGACTGACGACACTGAGCAGGCGAAGGACGCTTCCGGCGCACTGCTTTACAAGCAGGTTCAGTTCGTTTACAGAGACGAGGACGGCGAGAAGGTTAACTCGGGCGACAACCCGACCTACAAACTTCCCGAAGGTCAGACAATCACAAAGCCGAATGACGGTACAGAGTATCGTTCCGGCTATGAGCAGCTCGATAATAACCTGAGCTATTGGATGGAGCAGGTTAAGAGTAACGTTAAGAACGCTGCTGACAGAATTGTTGACGGCGTATCTAAGGACCGTGAGAACCTCAATAATGTAAACTTCATCGTTGCTAACTATGAGGCAATGGTTAAGGTTGCTAAGGAAGCTGAGGGTATCCTCAACACCGAGTGGAATCCGGTTGCTACTACTGATACAACCTATCAGTATGACACCGATTACTACACCAAGAACGGTGAAGAGTATACAAAGGTTGAAGAGTATAATATCGGCGACGCTATCGAGGGCACGCTCTATGTATACGAGCCGACTTACTCCACCGCTGCTTCCGCTGTAGAAATTGATGAGGCTATCCGTCTCTATAACCTCTATAAGAGCAGAGCGGATGTTACTCATATCGATTACAAGGCTGATAACAGACTTGAGAGCGAAATCGAACACGCTTCCGGCAATGCTTACAGCACTTATACTGCTGCAACCGACGGCACGACTCACAGATTCGCTTACTCGACGAAGGGCGCTCACGAGAAGGATGACGTTAAGAACTTCACCGGCATCACCACAACTGCTTCGAAGGTTCGCTTCGGTACAGTTAAGGATGGCGCTATCGTCAACGAAGACGCGGAAGGCAACCAGCTTTACACCGACGCTTCCTGGAAGGCTTATATCGACGCACTCGGCGATGCAGTTACCACTGCTCAGACCGGCCGCGCTGATGCTGCTTCCCTCGACGCAGAAGTAAGCGATTGCTACACTGCGAAGTCACACCTTATCATCGCTGAAAACAACCTTGAAGAATTTGTTGCAGAGCCTGTTGAAGAGGGCTACACTGTAACAGGTACAGTCAAGGTAGCACGTGACGAAAATGGCGATACATACGCAGCAACCTCAAAGGTAATTGGCGCAACAGTGAATGTACTTGACGCAGACGGCGTAGTTGTTGCAACGACAACAACCGATGCAAGCGGTCAGTTCTCCGTTGTTGTTCCTGCAGGCGGTGTATCTATCCAGATTACAAAGTACTGCGCAAGTGTAAGAACAATTACACTCAGCGGTAACGAAGTAACCGATTATCC
>SVOG01000012.1 GCA_015066525.1 Oscillospiraceae bacterium
ACGTGTCTTATAACCGAGAGCAGGTTTACCCCAAGGTGTGCACGGACCGGGACGACCGATGGGTGACTTACCTTCACCACCACCGTGGGGGTGGTCATTCGGGTTCATAACAGAACCGCGGACGGTAGGTCTCCAGCCCATATTGCGCTTTCTGCCTGCTTTACCGATTTTAACGTTTGCGTGGTCTGCGTTGCCAACAACGCCGACAGTTGCGATGCACTCCTTAGGTACATTTCTGAGCTCGCCCGAAGGAAGTCTTAAAAGTGCATAAGCGCCTTCGAGAGCCATCAGCTGAGCGCTGTTACCTGCGGAACGGGCAAGCTGTGCGCCGTTGCCGGGATAAAGCTCAACATTGTGAACGATTGTACCAACAGGCATATTCTCAAGCGGAAGTGCGTTGCCTGTTACGATGTCTACATCGGTACCTGCGATAACGGTATCGCCGACCTTCAGTCCCTCGGGAGCTGTGATGTAGCTCTTAACACCGTCCTCGTACTGGATGAGAGCAATGTGAGCAGATCTGTTCGGATCGTACTCGATTGTCTGTACAGTTGCGGGAACATCGAACTTATTTCTCTTGAAGTCGATGATACGGTACTTTCTTCTGTTTCCGCCGCCTCTGTGGCGAACGGTAATTCTTCCGTAGCTGTTGCGTCCTGACTTCTTATTCATTGGCTGAAGAAGTGACTTTTCCGGAGCAACCTTAGACAAAGAAGAATAATCGATTACCGACATATTTCTCCTTGAGGGAGTGGTCGGCTTATAATTTCTTACTGCCATTATTAATCTCCTTATTGTGAATAACTTTGCGAAGAGATGGCACTCTTCATACCTCATCATTCACGGTTTTGTTAGGTTGTCTGACTATATAATGATATATAATCTAATGATTACATCATATCGTTGAAGAATTCAATCTCCTTGGAATCTTCGGTAAGGGTTACGATAGCCTTCTTCCAGGACGGAGTGTAGCCAACATTGTAGCCCTGACGACGCTTTCTGCCTCGAACATTGATGGTGTTTACCTTAGCAACCTCTGTGCCCGGGAAAACCTCCTCAACAGCCTTTGCAATCTCAATCTTGTTAGCGTCCTTAGCAACCTTGAAGGTATACTTTTTTGCCATAATGCCCATCATAGATTCCTCAGTGATGATTGGCTTAAGAATAATATCCTGAGCAGTTTTCATTATGCATATACCTCCTCAATTTTCTTAGCCGCATCCTTGAGAACGATGAAGGTGTCGCAATTCAGAATGTCGTAAACATTGAGTGTGCTTACGGTAGCGACCTTAACGCCCTCGATGTTGCGTGCGCTCTTATAAATCTTTTCGTCAGTGCCATCGGTAACGATGAGCGTCTTCTTAGCAGCCTTGAGCTTTGCAAGCATCTCAACGATTGCCTTTGTCTTAATTGCCTCAAGGTCAATCTTGTTGACAACGAGCATCTCGTCTGCTGCAACCTTGCTGGAAAGAGCTGACTTCATAGCAAGTCTCTTAACCTTCTTATTGAGGTTAACCTTGTACTTTCTCGGCTTCGGACCGAGAGCGATACCGCCGTGTGTCCACTGAGGGCTTCTGATAGAGCCCTGACGAGCACGGCCTGTACCCTTCTGTCTCCAGGGCTTTGCACCGCCACCGCTTACTTCTGAACGAGTGAGAGTTGACTGTGTGCCCTGACGCTGATTAGCAAGATAGCTAACAACAGCGAGATGCATAACTTCAGCGTTAGGTGTGATACCGAAAACTGAATCTGCAAGTTCTAATTTGGAAGTTTTTCTGCCTTCCTGGTTGTAAACCTGAACCTGTGCCATTTTAATCTCTCCTTTCGTTATGCTTTAACCGCATCTGCGATGACAACAATTCCGCCCTTAGGACCGGGGATAGCACCCTTGATTGCGATGAGGTTGTTCTCTGCGTCAACCTTTACAACCTTAAGGTTCTGAACTGTTACATTTTCGTGACCGTAGTGACCAGCCATCTTTCTGCCCTTGAATACGCGGGACGGGCTGGAGCAAGCACCGAGTGAACCCTGATGACGGTGGTTCGGACCTGTACCGTGAGTCATACGGAGTCTCGAGAAGTTCCAGCGCTTGATTGCGCCTGCAGTACCGTGACCCTTGCTGGTGCCTTTAACATCTACGATTTCGCCTGCCTCAAAGGTGTCTGCCTTGAAGATATCGCCGACGTTGACATCAGCGATATTGTCGAGACGGAACTCTTTGAGTGTTTTCTTCGGAGCGACGTCCGCCTTGTCAAAGTGACCCTTCATAGGTTTGTTGACTCTGCTAACCTTAACATCGCCGAAACCTACCTGGATTGCTTCGTAGCCGTCGTTCTCCATTGTCTTCTTCTGGGTAACTACGCACGGACCAGCCTCAACTACGGTAACAGGAACTGCGTTGCCTGCCTCGTCGAAGATCTGAGTCATGCCGATTTTCTTACCGATAAGACCTTTCTTCATGTTTATTCCTCCTTTGGTTATTGGTTGGGTTTCCCCAACATGACCTCGACGGTTTCAATATCGATTAAAGTTTGATTTCGATATCTACGCCAGCCGGGAGCTCAAGACTTGTCAGAGCCTCAACAGTTTTGTTGGAAGGTCTGAGAATGTCGATGAGTCTCTTGTGTGTTCTCTGCTCAAACTGCTCACGGCTGTCCTTATACTTGTGAACAGCGCGAAGGATGGTTACCTTCTCGATTTCGGTCGGAAGCGGAATGGGACCGCTTACCTGAGCGCCGGTTCTCTTTGCAGTTTCAACAATCTTCTCAGCAGCCTGATCCACGATGGAGTGGTCATAGCCCTTGAGACGAATTCTGATTTTTACCTTACTTGCTGCCATTTGATTTTCCTCCATGAAAATTTTGTGGTGCGAGTTTTCCAGACATTTTGTACCACGAAGCCGTGTGTTTCATTCCGTTCTATTAATTAAACCGAATGAACATCATTCGGACGCGGTGCTGACCCGTCGGCGTTCGCAAGTCACCGTAAAGTCAGTCAATCTGGATATTAATCGCCCGGTTTGAAATCGGACATACTCCGCCGAAATTCCCGTCTGGGTTATCAGCAGCATCAGTAACTGCTGAGACGCAACCTCCGGCATCATCGCATATCTGGTTGTGTGATACTATATATATTATATTAATATATGCTCGTTCACACGCTCGCCTATTATATTATAATAAATGTGCGTTGTCAAGCGTTTTTTTGCAAAAAAAATGAAAAATTTTCAAAATTATTTTTTCGTATGAAATTACAAAAAAATTTTTGAATTTTCGTAAAATTTGCACAAACGGAATATTTTGTCAGATTTGGGGTGAGTTTTCGCTCACGCCACTATATGTAGGGAACGGCAATGACGCCGTTCTATTTGACCGCCGAATCCTTCAGCATCGTGTCGGCAAAAACCGCATACCCTTTCTCCGGGTTATTGACAATGACATGGGTCAGTGCTCCGACGAGTTTGCCGTTTTGAATGACAGGGCTGCCGCTCATTCCCTGCACAATACCTCCCGTGATATTCAGCAAATTCTCATCCGTAATCTTCAATACAATATCCTTTTGCTCATCCGAGCCGCGGTACCTGATATGGGTTATCTCGACATCGTAAAGCTGCGGCTTTCCCTTCTGTACGGTCGACAGGATATGCGCCTTCCCCTTCTTCACCTCGCTGCGTGAGGCAACCTCATACGCCTGTGCATGGTCACTGATAGCGGCATAGGCACCGTAAAGTCCGCTCTCGGTATTATTGATAAGTTGCCCGATAATATCGGATTTGAAATCGCAGGAGAGCGAACCTGTGGCGCCCGAGGTCGCCTTCTTCACCTGCGTGACCTCCGCGCCGACCGCCTCGCCCTCAAGGAGGGGCATAATTTCGCCCGTATCGACATCGTTAATCTGATGGCCGAGGGAGGCAAAAGTTCCCTGCTCTTTATTATAGAATGTAATCGTACCGATACCCGCTGTGGAATCGCGCACCCACATTCCTGCCTTATAGCAGCCTTCACGCTCGGAATACACGGGCGTCAGCGTAAAGGTGCGGTATCTGCCGTCGCGTTTCACCTTCACCCGATAGGACTCGCCGTTGTTTTCATTCAGGATGGAGGTCACCTCGTTTGACGAAAAGACCGCCGTATTATTAATAGATACAATAATATCCCCCGTTTCAATTCCTGCGTCCTCGGAGGGATTGACTTTCTTTCCGCCGGCGCTGACGCTCTGGGAGCCGACGACAATCACACCGTCGGTATAGAGTTTAATGCCGAACACCTCGCCGCTGACAAAAACGGATTTCGGTGCGGAATGCTTCACGGCAATCGTCTTAACGGGAACGACGCCGAGGAGTTTTACCTCGCGTTTGACCTCACCCGCGCTCTGATAATCAACGGACTGCGTTTTGCCGCCGGCTTCATAGGTATAAAGCGTGTTAAATCCTCTCTCGTCGCCGAAACTCATCACTTCGTCCGGCAGCAGCATATTCCCCGCCGCCACAAAGCCGAACACAACCGCACAAATAATCGCCAGACAAAAATCAAATATTCGTATTGCCTTTCTCATAATATCACCGCTATTATTATGGGCAACGGATAAAAAAATAAACAGGCTGATTCCAGCCTGTTTATCTCACAATCATTATCTTAGATGGATACCTCGTGCGCTACATTGTAGAGATTCATATCAATGCTCTTCTGCATATTCAGCGCCTCGAAGATATCATAGTCAAGGACTTCTTCCTTCTGGCAGGCGACAACACGATTGCCGATATCCTGCATCAGCAGTTTTACGGCATAGTTGCCCATACGGGTTGCCATAATTCTGTCCTTTGCCGTCGGATAGCCGCCGCGCTGGGTATGACCGAGTACGGTCGCTCTCGACTCAACGCCGGTCTTAGCCTCAATCTCGGCAGCGAGTGCCTTGACATCCACACCGACACCCTCTGCTGCGAGGATGATAAAGTGCTTCTTGTTCGCTCTCTGTGTCTTTTTCATACGCTCGATGACGTGCTTTTCAATATCAAACGGAACTTCGGGAATCAGGATTGCGGTAGCGCCGCAGGCAATACCCGAATTCAGTGCAAGATAACCTGCGTGACGACCCATTACCTCGATAACGGAGCATCTGTCGTGGGACTCGGTCGTATCACGGATACGGTCGACGAGTTCCATAATCGTATTCAGACAGGTATCGTAGCCGATGGTGTAATCGCAGCAAGCAATATCGTTATCAATCGTGCCCGGGATACCGACGCAGGGAATGCCTCTCTCAGAAAGGTCGCGCGCGCCGCGGAACGAGCCGTCGCCGCCGATGACAACAACGCCTTCGATGCCCCACTCCTGGCAGGTGCGAATCGCTCTGCGCATACCGTCCTCGGTAGCAAACTCCTTGCAGCGTGCGGAATAAAGGATGGTACCGCCGCGGTTGATAATATCGGAAACCGAACGCAAATCCATCTTAATAAAATCGCCGTTAATCAGACCGTTGTAGCCACGGATAACGCCGTAAACTTCGAGTCCGTTTTCGCAGGCGGTTCTGACAACCGCTCTGACTGCGGCATTCATACCCGGAGCGTCGCCGCCGCTCGTAAGAACTGCAATCTTTTTCATATTGTGACCTCCTATAAGGTTAAAATCAAATAAAGCAGTATATATTTTAATCAAAATGTCGTCTATTGTCAATATATAACAGCAACATTTTTGTCGCCGAGCAGTCTTTTCAGCTCCGTGAGCATCGTATCGTTTACCTCAACGAATTCACTGCGCGGCATTCTGTGATACTTTTTCTCATCCTCATAGTAGAAGTAAAGCGGCATATCGCCCTCAAAAATCGAGGTGATAATCTTTGCCCTATCCACCAGCGCATCACTGCTGCCCGAGAATTTCAGATAGAGCCCGCGCTTTTGGGAGCTCTTCTTCTCACGCTTCGGCTCGGCAGGCGGCAGCTCGCCCGGACGGAATACGGAATTGACAAGGATTTTGGCATCCTTCTCCTCCTCGGTGGAGAGCGTACCCGACACGGCAATCACTTCGCCGTCGCGCACGAGCGACGCGTACTGCGTAAGCACCTTCGGAAACAGCACAATCTCCACCGTGCCGTACAAGTCCTCGAGGGTAACAAACGCCATATTCGCTTTATTCGCGCGCGTCTGCTTAATTGTGATATGCGTGATGATACCGCAAAGGGTGACCGTGTCTCCCGATTTCAGCCGTGCGCCCTGATTCCCCGTTTCGAGAATATCGAAGGTACGCACGCATCCCGCGGACACGACATACTCCTCGTACTTATCCATAGGATGCCCCGAAAGATAGAGACCCGTCATTTCTTTTTCCATCGAAAGGAGTTCGGGTTTTGAAAACTCCTGCACATCGGGGAGCGAGAACTCCACGCCGAAATCATCGCTGATGTCGAACAGTCCGACCTGGCCGTACATCGTCTTGCGGTGCTGCTCCTCGATATTCGACACGAGAAGCGGCAGTCCCTGGAGCATCTGCCGTCTGTTGGCTCCCAAATTATCGAGCGCGCCGCAGCGGATAAGCGACTCGACCGCCCTGCGGTTAAAGCGGCTGCTCTGCATCCGCTCGCAGAAGTCAAAGAGGCTTTCAAAGGCACCGTTTTGCCGCTCTCTGATGATATCCTCGATAAAATCGTTGCCGAGATTCTTAATGCCAAGGAGACCGTAATTGATGACCTTGCCGTTTGCGGTAAAGCCCTTCATTGAGGTATTCACATCGGGCGGCGCAAGACGCAGTCCGAGGCGCTTACACTCGGCGATATAACGCGCGACCTTATTCGACGAATCGAGTACCGAGGTCAGAAGCGCCGCCATAAACTCAGCGGGATAATAGGTCTTGAGATATGCGCACTGATACGCCACAAGCGCGTAGCATGCCGCGTGGGATTTATTAAACGCATATGAGGCAAAATCCGTCATTTTATTAAAAATGCCGTTTGCCGTTTCATAATCAATATCATTCTTGGCGCACCCTTCAATAAAGGTTTTGCGCTCATTTTCCATCACGTCGTGCTTCTTCTTACTCATCGCACGGCGCACGACATCCGCCCTGCCGTAGGAATAACCCGCGAGCGAGCGAAAAATCTGCATTACCTGCTCTTGGTAAACCATACAGCCGTAGGTATTCTTCAAAATCGGCTCAAGCATCGGGGTGTCATACTTTATCGTATTCTTATTCTTCGAATTCTCCACAAAAGTATCAATCTGACTGGCAGGACCGGGACGGTAGAGTGAGGTCGCCGCAATCAAATCCTCGAGCGCAGTCGGTTTCAGATTCATCAACATCTGCTTCATACCGCTGCTCTCAAACTGGAAGATGCCTTCTGTATGTCCCTTGGCAAAAAGTTTATACACCTTGGCGTCGTCAATCGGAATTTTGTGGATATCAATACCCGCCGCTTTCGACGCGTCATCAATCACGGTCAGGGTGCGAAGTCCGAGGAAATCCATCTTCAAGAGACCGAGTTCCTCGAGCGTTGTCATAATATACTGCGTGACCACCAAACCGTCATTCGTCGCAAGCGGCACATAGCTCGACACGGGGTCGTGGGTAATAACGACGCCCGCTGCGTGAGTGGAGGTATTACGAGGCATACCCTCCACCTGGCGTGCGGTCTGAATCAGTCTGTTGACTTCCTCATTCTCCGCCATCGCATTGCGCAGTGCGCTGCTCTTTTCTATCGCTTTATCTATCGTAATCTTAAAATCATTTGGCACCATCTTCGCCACCGCGTCAACAGCGGAATACGGCATACCCATCGCGCGTCCGACGTCGCGGATAGCGGCACGGGTCTGCAGCGTACCGAAGGTCACAATCTGCGCCACATGGTCGGCGCCGTACTTCTCGGTTACATAGTCAATAACCTCCTGCCTTCTCTCGTAGCAGAAGTCAATATCAAAGTCGGGCATCGACACGCGCTCAGGATTCAGAAAACGCTCAAAAATGAGGTCATATTTCATCGGGTCGAGGTCCGTAATGCCGATACAGTATGCCGCAAGCGAGCCCGCGCCCGAGCCTCTGCCGGGACCGACGGGAATATCCTTGCTCTTGGCAAAACGCACGAAGTCCTGCACAATCAGATAATAGTCGGTGTACCCCATTTTATTGACTGTCTCGAGCTCGTACTCGAGGCGCTTTTTATACGATTCGGGAACATTCTCTCCGTAACGCTTATAAAGTCCCTTATAGCAGAGTTGACGGAAATACGCGAAATGGTCCATATTGTCGGGCGTTTCGAAATACGGGAGTTTCGTATTGCCGAACTCGAAATCGAAATTACAGCACTCTGCAATCTTCGCGGTATTGTCAACCGCCTCGGGCATATCGGCAAAGACCTCACGCATTTCTTCCTCACTCTTGAGGTAGAAATGGTTACTGTGGAATTCGAGTCCCGTATCCTCGCCGAGCGTCTTATTCGTCGCGATACAGATGAGCACCTGCTGAATATCGGAATCCTCCTGCATCACATAATGCACGTCGTTCGTCGCAACAAGCGGGATTTTCGTCTCGTCATTCAGGCGGCGGAGCCCGTCGAGAACAATCTGCTGCTCGGGCAGTCCGTGATTCTGCACCTCGAGATAATAGTTACCCTCGCCGAACACATCGCGGTACCAGAGCGCGGCGCGTTTGGCAGCGTCGTAATCCTTGCGCAGGATATGCTGCGGGATTTCACCCGCGATACACGCAGAGAGGCAAATCAGTCCCTCGCTGTATTTTTCAAGTAAATCGCGGTCGATACGCGGTTTGAAATAAAACCCCTCGGTAAAGGCGAGGGAGACCATTTTAATCAGATTTTTATAGCCCGTTTCGTTCTTTACGAGCAGGATGAGGTGGTTATACTCCTTATCGAGCATCTTGTCCTTATCAAAGCGTGTACGCGGCGCGACATAGACCTCGCAGCCGATAATCGGTTTAATCCCCTCTTTTTTGCACGCACGGTAAAAATCCACGGCGCCGTACATATTGCCGTGGTCCGTTATGGCAAGCGATGTCATCCCCAGCTCCTTCGCACGGGCAATAAGCCTGTCCGGACGGCACGCGCCGTCGAGCAGGCTAAACTGCGTATGAAGATGGAGATGTGTAAACATATTTTACCTCTTAATCGGTTGTGCTTTGCCCAGAACGAAGGGCATATAGCGGTTGATAATCTCCGTCATAACGGAAAGGACGATAATGCTCAGTATCATAATGATGACAAACATCACGGGGCGGTTAAACTCCAGTTGAAACGCACGGAAACCGTATTCCGTGAGTTGTTTGCAAAACGGAATCACAAGCGAATTCTGAAACGCGTAGAAGATGAGGCTGTTTTTGCCGATATACTCGAACGGTCGGCACTTTTTGATGACATAGCAAAGCGCAACCGTAAACCATAAGCCAAACACGGAGCCGGCTGCATAATAGAGAATATTGCCAACCTTGCCGTAATACAAATCAACCATATATCCGCTCTCGACATAATTGAGATAAGCAAATCCGAGATTGCAGATAAGAAGGAGCGGCAATATGTATAGTTTGCTGAGTTTAGAAAATAATTCATGATTCAGTTTCAGCAGGTAGCCGCATATCAAAAACGCCAGCGCAAATGCCGCTAAATCCAGGCTCCACACGAACCCATCGACACGAAGGATTACAGCATAACCAACGGCTATGCATAACAAAAACGCTGCAAGCAGTATCAGATTCTTCTGCCAGAGTTTTTTATTGTGAATCATTTTAACGATACAGTATAAGAGTATCTCAGCCACATAAAGTGCCAAGATGAACCACATTGTAAAGTAAAACTCCGTGTGGCGAAAACCGATGAGGATACCAACAAATGTTTTCAAGTACTTGAGTTTGAACCCGTCGAGGATAATTCTCGAAGGATAAATCAATGTCCATAGCATCACGGAAAGCAGCACATACGGCAACAGAAATCCCTTGGATTTCTTCACAAAAAACTCCTTAAAACCGCCATTTCCGACAGAAAAGGTCATCCCCGACAGCGCAAAGAAAAGCGGCATATGAAAGGAATACAGCCACACTTTCATTTGCGTCGGGCAATAACTGCAATGCCCGAACAGCACCAGCAGCATCGCGACGCCCTTGGCGATATCAATATAATGCAATCGTTTCTTCTCAGCCACGGTTATATCTCCTCTGCGATTTTCATCAGTCGTTGTAAGCGGTGATTCGCGCCCGAACGGGATATCGGCGGATGAAACTGCTCGGCGAGTTCCGAAAGGGATAAATCCGGATTTGCGAGTCGGATTTCCGCCATTTCGCGCAGCGGGGGCGAGAGGGTTTCGAGCCCTTTTTTCTTCTGTATTTTCATAATCGCGGCGAGCTGGGGCGACGCCGCCTTGACCGTCTTTTCGATATTGGCAGTTTCACAGTTTGCCTTGCGATTGGCGGCATTGCGGATTTCCTTGACAATCTTGATATTCATCATATCAAACATCGCGCTCGACGCGCCCATAATGTAGAGACAGTCCTCGATGGACTCGCTATCCTTGAAATAAATAATGTGATAGCCCTTGCGCTGCACAAGTTTCGGCGAGAGGTCGCTCTCGGCAAAGAGTGTCAGCAGGCTCTTCGTCAGATTCAAAAACGCGACTGAAAACTCGAGGTGGTAATCCTTATCGGGACTCGACACCGTGCCGCAGCTCAGAAACACGCCTGCCAAAAAGGCGTTCTGGCAATCCTGGCAGTCGAAGTTTGAAAGATTAATCTTCAGGCTCGTTTCGTGCTCCGAGTGAGCAAAATACGAAAACAGACGCGCTGCCGTCGCCTTATTTTTAATATCAATCGTAAAAATCTTTCCCGACGGGGAGACAAGCACGTCGCAGTCAATATTGCACAATTCCTTCAGCAGTTTCTTATAGAGCATAATGATATTCTCATTCTCGCTCTGGAAGGTCATACGCCGCGCCGAAAAGGACTTAGAAAACAGAGCCATTCCGTAAAGAAGGCTCTTTTTGCAGCAACGCTTGTCATATTCAATTTTCACAAGTTCGTTTTTTACCTGTGATGAAAACGTCATTATCTTCTCTCTATATCCCTATGGTTCACGGTGACATTATCCCAGCGGCGACTAAAATACTGATACAGCGCCTCGGCAAACGCCACGCTGCGGTGATTGCCGCCCGTACAGCCGATGGCGATGACGACCTGACTCTTGCCCTCTTTGATATAAAGCGGGTTGAGAAAATCAAGCAGCCCCTTCAGCCTCTCGAGGAGTTCGTTGGCGCTGTCGAAACTGAATACATAGTCCTTTACCTCATCGTCAAGCCCCGTCTTGCTACGCAGCGCCTCCACCCAATAGGGGTTCGGCAGGCAGCGGACATCGAGCACGAAATCCGCATCCGTCGGAATGCCGTGCTTAAAGCCGAAGGACATCACGTTGATATTCATCACATCCTTGTCCTCGCCGATGAGAATCTGCTTAAGTCTCTCGCGCAGCTGATTATTCGATAAATCCGAGGTGTCGATGACGAAATCCGCGCTCTGGCGAATCGGTTTGAGCACCTCTTTCTCGTATTCGAGCGCCTCTTCAATCCTGCCGGCGAATTTATCGGCAAAGGGATGCTTGCGACGCGTGAGTTTATAGCGCTTGAGTGCCTCGGAAGTTTTAATATCGAGATAGATAATCTTCACGGCGTAGGCGCCGTATTTCAGATTCTCCACAGCGTCGGTAAACGCAGTGAATACACCCTTGGAGCGCACATCGGCAACCACGGCGATTTTATTGTAATCGTCGGAATTTTCGATGAGGCTGATAAAGGTTGAAATCAATTCCGCAGGCATATTATCAATACAGTAATATCCCGCATCCTCCA
>SVOG01000013.1 GCA_015066525.1 Oscillospiraceae bacterium
CAGCTCGGGACCAACTACGATAACCGAACGGCCGGAGTAGTCAACACGCTTACCGAGAAGGTTCTGACGGAAGCGTCCCTGCTTACCCTTGAGCATATCGGAGAGAGATTTCAGCGGACGGTTGGACGGTCCGGTGACAGGTCTGCCGCGTCTGCCGTTATCAATCAGGGCGTCAACGGATTCCTGGAGCATTCTCTTCTCGTTTCTGACAATAATATCGGGCGCGTGAAGCTCAATCAGTCTCTTCAGACGGTTATTACGGTTGATAACACGTCTGTAAAGGTCGTTGAGGTCGGAGGTCGCGAAACGGCCGCCGTCAAGCTGCACCATCGGACGGATGTCGGGCGGAATAACCGGGATGACGTCCATAATCATCCACTCGAGTTTATTGCCGCTGTTGTAGAACGCGTCAACAACATCCAGTCTCTTAAGAAGCTTCACTCTCTTCTGACCCGTCGCATTTTCAAGTTCCGCAGTCAGTTCGTCGCGCAGCTGTACGATGTCGATATCCTGCAGCAGCTTTTTAATGGACTCAGCGCCCATTCCTGCTTCAAAGTCGTCCTCGTATCTCTCGCGCATTTCTGCATATTCTTTTTCATTGAGAATCTGCATTTTTTCAAGCGGGGTGTCACCGGGGTCGGTAACGATATACAGGGCGAAATAAAGCACCTTTTCAAGATATCTCGGGCTGATGTCGAGGACTAAGCCAAGACGGCTCGGGATACCCTTGAAGTACCAGATATGCGACACGGGAGCAGCAAGCTCGATATGTCCCATACGCTCACGGCGCACCTTAGCGCGGGTAATTTCAACACCGCAGCGCTCGCAGACCTTGCCCTTATAGCGCACTCTCTTATACTTACCGCAGTGGCATTCCCAGTCCTTCATGGGACCGAAAATCTTTTCACAGAAGAGACCGTCGCGCTCAGGCTTTAAGGTTCTGTAATTTATCGTTTCGGGCTTGGTTACCTCGCCGTAAGACCACTCGCGGATACGCTCGGGTGAGGCAAGTCCGATTTTGATTGAACTAAAATCGTTCGTTGAATTGTTATCCATATGGAAGCACTCCTTTTCATTAATATTAGTGGAACTGTCGGACTAAGCAGTGCGATTAGAACTCGTCGTCCTCGTCGTCACCTGCTGCGAAGGCATCGGCAAAACTTGCAAAGATGTCTCCCCCGTCTGCTTCCTCTTCATCCGCGTCAACGAGACCGTAGCCTTCGGTTTCGTCGTTAAAGTCGTTGACCTCGGTGAAGGCGCTGTCGTCAATCGGCTGAATTCCGTCGTCGTCAAATTCCTGCTTAAGTTCAACCTCCTCACCCTTTCTGTCATAAAGACGGGTGTCGAGACCGAGTGCCTGGAATTCCTTAAAGAGTACCTTGAACGCCTCGGGAATGCCTGCGGGCGGGATGTTCTCGCCCTTGACGATTGCTTCGTATGTGTTAACTCTGCCGACAACATCGTCGGACTTCACGGTGATGATTTCCTGAAGGGTGTAGGCTGCACCGTATGCTTCGAGCGCCCAAACCTCCATCTCACCGAAACGCTGACCGCCGAACTGTGCCTTACCGCCAAGCGGCTGCTGGGTTACAAGGCTGTACGGACCGGTGGAACGCGCGTGCATCTTATCGTCAACAAGGTGATGGAGTTTCAGGTAGTACATATAGCCGACTGTGACACGGTTGTCGAAGGGCTCGCCCGTACGACCGTCAATCAGTTGGGTCTTACCGTCATATACCTTATTGCCGTTTTCATCTTCATAATAGCCGATATCGGCAAGTTTCAGACATTCGCGAATGTCATCCTCGTGCGCGCCGTCGAATACAGGCGTCATCATCTTCCAGCCGAGTGCCTTAGCGGCATAGCCGAGATGTACCTCGAGTACCTGACCGATATTCATACGGGACGGTACACCGAGAGGATTCAGCACGATGTCGAGCGGTCTGCCGTCGGGAAGGAAGGGCATATCCTCCTGCGGAAGTACGCGGGATACGACACCCTTGTTACCGTGACGGCCCGCCATCTTATCGCCTGCCTGAATCTTACGCTTCTGGGCGATGTAAACGCGAACGACTTTGTTTACGCCGGGGCCGAGCTCGTCGCTGTTAGCACGGGTAAATACCTTGACGTCCACAACGATACCGTACTCACCGTGAGGAACTTTGAGTGAAGTATCACGAACTTCCCTTGCCTTCTCGCCGAAGATAGCACGAAGAAGTCTCTCCTCGCTCGTCAGTTCGGTCTCACCCTTCGGGGTTACCTTGCCGACAAGGATATCGCCGCTCTTTACCTCTGCGCCGATTCGGATGATACCGTCCTCGTCGAGGTCTCTCAGCGCATCCTCGGGTACGTTCGGAATATCACGGGTGATTTCCTCGGGACCGAGCTTGGTGTCGCGTGCTTCCTGGTCGTGCTCGATGATATGAATGGATGTATAAACATCGTCGCGTACAATCTTTTCATTAATCAGGACAGCGTCCTCGTAGTTATAACCTTCCCAGGTCATAAAGCCGATGAGTGCGTTCTTACCGAGCGAAATCTCACCGCCCTGGGTAGCCGGACCGTCTGCGATAACCTGACCGTCGATAACTTCCTGATGAAGCGATACGATGGGGCGCTGGTTAATGCAGGTGCCCTGGTTGGAGCCGGCGAACTTAATGAGTTCATACTTATCAATCTCGCCGCTCTTTGTCTTAATCTCAATGGTGTCCGCATCGAGAGCGATAACGGTACCGCCGCGCTTTGCGATGACGACAACACCCGAGTCGTATGCCGCCTTGTACTCCATACCTGTGCCGACAACCGGTGCCTCCGTCTTAAGGAGCGGCACTGCCTGACGCTGCATGTTTGCACCCATCAGCGCACGGTTTGCGTCGTCGTTTTCAAGGAACGGAATCATTGCGGTAGCAACGGATACTACCATCTTAGGCGATACGTCCATATAGTCGACTCTCTCGGGCGGGAGCGTCAGGAACTCGTCACGGTAACGGCAGGGAACTCTGTTGTCGGTAAATCTGCCGTTCTCATCGAGTGGCTCGTTCGCCTGTGCTACGACGAACTCGTCCTCCTTATCCGCGGTCATATATACAACCTCGTCAGTAACGACGCCCGTCTCCTTATCAATCTTACGGTACGGAGCCTCGATGAAGCCGTACTCGTTCAGACGGCTGTAGCAAGCGAGATAGGAGATAAGACCGATGTTCGGTCCTTCGGGAGTCTCGATAGGACACATTCTGCCGTAGTGAGTATAGTGTACGTCACGCACCTCGAAGCCTGCACGGTCTCTGGAAAGACCGCCGGGACCGAGAGCGGAAAGACGTCTCTTGTGCGTCAGTTCTGCCAGCGGGTTGTTCTGGTCCATAAACTGCGAAAGCGGTGAGGAGCCGAAGAACTCGCGGATAGCAGCGACAACAGGTCTGATATTAATCAGTGCCTGCGGTGTGATTGCCTCCTCGTCGTCCTGCGCCTGGAGGGTCATACGCTCGCGGATGACTCTCTCCATACGGGTGAAGCCGATTCTGAACTGATTCTGAAGCAGCTCACCTACCGCACGGATACGGCGGTTGCCGAGGTGGTCGATGTCGTCGGTCGTGCCGACGCCCTTTGCGAGATTGCAAAGGTAGGATACGGTTGCGAAAATATCGTCAACAATAATGTGATTCGGGATAAGGTCGTCGTGCTTGATGCGGATTTCCTCGTTGAGGGCGTCCTTGTCGTCGCCGCACTTGTCGAGGATTTCGCTGAGAACACGGTAGGATACCTTTTCATTGATACCGAGCTCTTTCTTGTCGATATCGCAGAAGCCGTCGATGTCCACCATACCGTTGGAGACAATCTTTACCTCTTCGCCGGACTCGAGGCGTACGAATGCAAACATAACACCTGCATTCTCGATTTCGTTCGCCTTATCGGCGGAAATCTTGTCGCCCTCGTCTGCGAGAAGTTCGCCGAGCGGAGAGACAACGGGCTGCGAAAGCACCTGACCGGTCAGACGGTCGGCAATGCCGAGCTTCTTGTTGTACTTATATCTGCCGACTCTCGAGAGGTCGTAGCGGTGTGCATCAAAGAAGAGTCCGTCGAGATGTGCCTGCGCGGTTTCAAGCGTCGGCGGCTCGCCGGGGCGCAGCTTCTTGTAAACCTCAAGAAGCGCCTCCTCCTGATTCTTGGTGGTATCCTTTTCAATCGTTGCCTCGATTCTCTCGTCATCGCCGAAGAACTCGCGGATTTCAGCGTCGGTGGAAAGACCGAGCGAACGAAGGAAAGTGGTAATGAAAATCTTTCTGTTTTTATCTATTCTGACATAGAAAAGGTCGTTAGCGTCCGTCTCATACTCGAGCCATGCACCACGGTTCGGGATAACGGTGTTGGTATAAAGTTCCTTACCGGTCTTGTCGTGCTCCATATGATAGTACACGCCGGGGGAACGAACGAGCTGGGAGACAATACATCTCTCCGCACCGTTAATCACGAAGGTACCGGCATCCGTCATCAGCGGGAAATCACCCATAAAGATGACGTTCTCCTTCACTTCGCCGGTTTCCTTATTCTGCAGTCTTGCGGTAACCTTGAGGGGCTTCGCATAGGTGGTATCCCTTGACTTGCACTCCGCAATGGAGTACTTCGGCTCGTCGTCCATCGAGTAGTCGATGAAATCGAGCACAAGGTTGCCCGTGTAATCGCTGATAGAGCCGATATCACGGAACACTTCCTTCAGTCCTTCGTCGAGGAACCACTGATACGATTTCTTCTGCACCTCAATGAGGTTGGGCATCTGCATCACTTCATTGATTTTGGCAAAGCTTTTTCGTGTGGTTGTGCCGAGTTCAACATCCTTCACATTTACCATAGAGGTCTCACTCCGTTTCTAACTTATTTCGCTTAAAAATAGTAAATTATAGCGTCAATCGGACGGAAAAATTGTAAATTTTTTGTATCCGCAAATGGCGTCAAAAGTGCCATAAGGACATATAATTCCATTTTAATCGTGCTAATCAGTATATACTATAAATCTTTATAAGTCAAGAAGTTTTTTTATTAAATTTTACCAAAGGCGTGAAAAAACGGAAACTTTTTCAGCAACCCACCCGTGTGTTCTGTGTTTTAGACGTAAAAACGCCTCCCCTGTGTAAGGGGAGGGGGACCGCGAATCGGTGGAGGGGTTGTTTGAATCTACAATCCCTCCGTCGCTCACTTTGTTCGTGCCACCTTCTACGGAAGCCGTCCCTTTTGTCACCTGCGGTGACATTTCCCCACACTGTGGGGAATCACCCTTTGCACAAGGGAGGCTTAATATTAATTACCTTATAAAATTGGTGAACGGCTTTGGTTCCTGCTCGGGCATACCGTATGTTTCTTTGCCGAGCGCTATCGACTTCATAAGAAACGACATATTGTGCGCAAGCTGGCGCATGGTATGTAATCCTTCCGCATCCTGTGCTGCCTCGCCGGCTGCGCCGCCGTGGATGCTGTTCCAATAGGTACTCGATGCCACGGGCATACCCGCGATGGTGAAGTACTTATTCAGTTCGTCAAAGGTCGCGGAGAGTCCTCCCCTTCTCGCGCAGACGACGCTGGCGCCGACCTTCATACTCTTGCTGAAGTGAGCGGAATAAAAGAGTCTGTCGAGCACGGCAACGAGGTTGCGTTTGCCGACGCGTAGTAAACGGGAGACGCGACAACGAGTCCGTTTGCTTCTTCAAACTTCGGAGCAAGCTCGTTGACAACATCGTCAAAAACACACTTGCCGAGTTTCGCGCACTGACCGCACGCCATACAGCCGCGCACCGCCTTATTGCCCACATGGACAACCTCAGTCTCGATGCCCTCTGCTTCAAACACCTTTACCATTTCATCGAGAGCAAGGGCGGTATTGCCCTTTGCTCTCGGTGAGCCGTTTATTATCAAAACTTTCATTTTATCACCTTATTATAATATGTTTTATATAGCAACGATATTCACAAGCTTGCCGGGAACGTAGATTTCCTTCTTAATCTGCTTGCCGCCGATGAATTCCTGAATCTTGGCATCTTCCTTGGCGAGGGCGATGACCTCGTCCTTGGGCATATCCACGGGGATGGTCATACGCGAGCGCACCTTGCCCATTACCTGCAGGACGATTTCAACGGTGTCGTCGACGGTCTTTGCCTCGTCGAAGGTGGGCCACTCAGCCTCGTTAAGCATACCGCCGAAGTTCATCTGCTCCCAGATTTCCTCGGTGACATGGGGTGCAAACGGGTTGACAATCAGCAGCAGGTCGCGCAGTTCGCCGCGGGTGATGCTGCCCTTGTCGTAAATCTGATTCAGAAGCGTCATTACCGCTGCAATCGCGGTGTTGAACTTCATCGCCTCAATGTCCTCGGAGACCTTCTTAATCGTCTTGTGCATTGCGGAGGAGAGTTCAGCGGAGTACGCGTCGCTGTCCGTCGTCATCTCCATCAGCTTCCAGAGTCTGTCGATGAAGCGCTCGCAGCCCTTCACGCTCGACTCACTCCACGGAGCAGCCTGCTCGTAGTCGCCCATAAAGAGGACATAGGTGCGCAGGACATCTGCACCGTAAACATCAACTACCTCGTTCGGGTCGATGACGTTGCCGCGCGACTTACTCATCTTGACACCGTCGGGACCGAGGATGAGACCCTGCGCCGTTCTCTTGAGATACGGCTCCTTAAACGGTACGGCACCGATGTCATAGAGGAAACGATGCCAGAAACGGGAGTAAATCATATGGCGCGTAACATGCTCCATACCGCCGTTATACCAGTCAACGGGGCCCCAGTACCTGAGCTTATCCATATCGGCAAGCGCCTTGTCATTATGCGGGTCGATATAGCGCAGGAAGTACCACGACGAGCCTGCCCACTGAGGCATGGTGTCGGTCTCGCGCTTGGCGTCGCCGCCGCATTTCGGGCACTTGCAGTTGACGAAGGAATCAATCTTCGCAAGCGGGCTTTCGCCGTCCTGTCCGGGCTCGAAGTTCTCCACCTCGGGCAGTCTGAGCGGCAGTTCCTCATAGGGCACGGGAACCAGTCCGCACTCAGGGCAGTGTACAATCGGAATCGGCTCGCCCCAGTAACGCTGGCGGTTAAACGCCCAGTCCTTCATCTTATACTGCACGCCGCCTTCGCCGATGCCTTTCTCAGCGAGGAAGTCAATCATCTTCGCGATGGAGTCCTTCTTATTATCCATACCGTTGAGGAAGTCGGAGTTGACCATCTCGCCGTCGCCGGTGTACGCCTCGACGGTAATGTCGCCACCCTTGATAACCTCAATAATATCGATGCCGAATTTCTTGGCAAATTCCCAGTCTCTCTGGTCGTGGGCGGGTACTGCCATAATGGCGCCCGTACCGTAACCCATCATAACATAGTCGGAGATGTAGACGGGGATATCCTTGCCGTTGACAGGGTTCTTGGCGGTGATACCGTCGATGCAGACACCCGTCTTGTCCTTGACGAGCTGGGTGCGCTCGAACTCAGTCTTCTTGGCGCACTCCTTGCGGTAATCCTCAATCGCGTCGAAATTCGCAATCTTATCTTTATACGCATCAATCAGCGGGTGCTCGGGCGCGATTACCATAAAGGTAACGCCGAAGAGTGTATCGGGACGGGTGGTATAAATCTTCAGTTCCTCGGGCACCTCGTTAATCTTGAAGTTGACGAATGCGCCGCGGGATTTACCAATCCAGTTCACCTGCTGGAGTTTGATATTCGGGAGATAGTCGACCTCCTCGAGTCCTTCGAGAAGTTTATCGGCATACTCGGTAATTCTGAGATACCAGACGTCCTTGGATTTCTGCACAACGTCGCTGTGGCAGATGTCGCACTTGCCGCCCTGGGAGTCCTCGTTTGAGAGAACGACCTTACACGACGGGCAGTAGTTGACGAGGGTCTTGTCACGGAACGCGAGACCATGTTCAAACATCTTGAGGAAAATCCACTGCGTCCACTTATAATAGTGCTCGTCGGTGGTGTCAATCACGCGGTTCCAGTCAAAGGAGAAACCGACACGCTTGAGCTGCGATGTGAATTTCTCGATATTCATATCCGTGACCTTGCGGGGGTGAATACCGGTCTTAATCGCATAGTTCTCTGTCGGCAGACCGTAGGCATCAAAGCCAATCGGAAAGAGCACGTTATAGCCCTGGAGTCTGCGCTTACGCGATACGACCTCGAGTCCCGAGTACGCCTTGATGTGACCGACGTGCATACCCGCGCCCGACGGATACGGAAATTCCACCAGCGCGTAAAACTTCTTTTTGTCCGAGCCGTCAACAGCGTTGAAGGTACCGTTTGCCTCCCATTTGTCCTGCCACTTTTTTTCGATGTCCTTAAAATTATAGTCCATTGTTTATCCTCCTGATTAGCTTCAAGCTATGAGCTACAAGCTACAAGCTTAATGGTGGGCTTCGCCCACACCCATTTTATTATCTGAGCGCGAACGCGCGAGTAACCACAAGCCTGTAGCCGGTAGCCTGAAGCCTGAAGCCCAAATCTAAATTATTCCTTAACTAACAAATTCTCAATATCTATCTTCTCGCCGTCTTCCCAAAGACGCTCAATCTGGTAGAAATTACGCTGCTCTTTATAGAGAATATGCACAACCACGCCGATGTAATCAAGGCAAATCCAATCGGACGCCTTACCCTCAATGTGGTGGGGCTCAATTCCCTGCTCGGAGAGTTTATACTCCACCTCGTCGGCAATCGCCTTGAGCTGCGTATTCGAGGTCGCTGTCGCAATGACAAAGTAATCGGTGAGCACGGTGATGTCGTTTACTCTGATTACCTCGATGTCCGAGCCGCGTTTACTGTCAATCGCCTTCACGGCGGTTTTTACGATGTCAAAATAGTTGTTGTTCATACTTATCCTTTCTGTTTTGCAGGGGCGATGCACGAATTGCCCGCGGGTCAATCGTGATTGACCCCTACAATATAGTTGTAGCAATTTATGGTATCGGGGTGAATCTGCCTTTCCTGCTTTACGATACTCGTAATCGTGTAAGACAGCGAGTAGAGCATTCCGTCAAGCAAATTCTCGTCCGTTTTCTTCCTCATAATATCGACGTCGGGATAATCCCTGTCCGCCGAGGTGAAATCCGCGAGATAAATAATCATCTCAAAGAGCGTCATATTCTCGCGCCCCGTAGTGTGATAACGGATACCGCTGATAATATCGGGGTCGGTAATGCCGAGTTCATGCTGCACGAAAGCAGCGCCGCTCATCTGATGATATACCTTTTTATTATTCATTTCAAGGTCGGTCATCGGCTCATAGAGTTCAATCAACCGCCGCTGCTCGGCGTCGTCCGTTTCCTTCGTCACATCGTGGAGGATGCCCGCAAGATACGCTTTGTCGGGGTCAACGCCGTGCTTCTCGGCAAGCTCCCTCGCCTTTTTTGCCACGCACATACTGTGGTGATAGCGATAAGGTGAGAGCCTGTCCTCAATTAGTTTCTCATATTTTTCAAAATCATACATAGAGCCCGTGCTCCTTTATATAATCCGCAACGGCTGCGGGCACCAAATCGCGGATACTCTCGCCGTTTTTCACACGAAGGCGAATATCGGTAGAACTGATTTCGAGCACATCGAACTGCGAAATCACGCTCTTTTTCAGATTGGCATTTTTATCGCGAAAAGCAAGCATTTTCTCATACTCGCTCTGTTCTCTCGCGGCAGAAATCAGCGTCACCATACGGAGAATTTCATCCGCTTTGTACCAGTTTTCAAAATACAGATATTGGTCGCTTCCTACAATCAGATAGAACTTATCGTTCGGGAATACGGACTGCAGAGCCTTAATCGTATCATAGGTATAACTCTTGCCGTCACGCCAGAATTCAATGTCGGATATTTCGAATTTTTTGTTTTTCTGCGTGGCAAGGCGGAGCATTTTGATTCGGTGCTCGCCCGACACGAGACCGTCCGCCGTTTTATGTGGCGGAACCGATGTCGGCACAAAGATAATCTTATCCAGTTTTACGGCGTCGAGATACGACTCTGCAAGGTGCAGGTGTCCGTTGTGCACGGGGTTGAATGCCCCGCCGAAAATACCGATTCTCATTTGTTTCTGCCCTGCTTTTTATCACGGTCATTTTTATAGCGCGGACGGTCGTATACGGCGTAAGGATTCTTCTGTTCCTTTTCGCGCTGACGGGCGCGCATACCCTTAATCTTAACCTTTTTCTTGGCGGTGGCTTTGGCTGTGCCCGCGCCTCTTTTCTTTTTCTTCTCGGCGATACGCTCCTCGTCCGCCTCGCGCCAGAGCACGATAACGCCGCCGATGACCTGGATTACCTCCGCGCCGAGAACGGGTGCGAGTTCGTTTGCAAGTTCCTTAGGCGTCTTGGGTGCGGTCTCGAGATGCACACGGATTTTAATGAGTTCGCGCACGTCGAGCGTATCGTCAATCTGGGCGATTAAATTATCGGTGATTCCCTCCTTGCCAATCTGGATAATCGGCTCGAGGGGATTTGCTTTTGCGCGTAAAGCCGCGCGTTCTTTTGAAGTCATAAGTGTTCCTCTGTATTCCATGTAGGGACCGATGACTACATCGGTCCGCGGTGCGGTGTGGTCACCGCACCCTACAGTATTTTTTCTAATTCTTCTGTTAATTTACGCAGTGCATTTCCGCGGTGGGAAATCCTGTCCTTTTCCTCGGCGGTATATCTGCCGAATGCCCTGCCGTTTACAAGGAAGAGCGGGTCGTAGCCGAATCCCTCGTGTCCGTCACGCTCAAAGCCGATATGTCCGTGGCACTCACCTCTCACTGTGATTTCTCTGCCGTCGGGGAATACGCAGCAAATTGCACACACGTAGTACGCCGTGCGTTTCTCCATTGGCACGCCGTCGAGTTTTTCGAGCAGGAGGTCGTTATTCGCCTCGTCGTTGCCGTGACCGCCCGAGAATCGCGCCGAGTAAATACCCGGTGCGCCGTCGAGATAATCGACACAAAGTCCGCTGTCGTCTGCGATGGACGGCATATGCGTAAATTCACACGCAGCGTGCGCCTTAATCGCGGCATTTTCCTCAAAGGTTTCGCCGTCCTCGATAACGTCGGGAAGTTCAATGCCGAGCATCTTTGCGGTTACTACGTTTATACCGAGCGGAGAGAGTATTCTCTGCATCTCGGCTAATTTTTTCATATTGTTTGTAGCTAATATAAAGTTAGTCATCAGTTTCTACTCCGGATACAAAATCAGATAGCGTGTCGTCGTCCTCGTGGCTCGGTTTCATATCGAAGAGGGCGGAAGCGAACGCGTCCGCATCAAACGGCTGGAGGTCGTCTATCCCCTCGCCCACGCCGACAAATTTCACGGGGACATCGAGTTCGTTATTGATAGCGAGCACAACACCGCCGCGCGCAGTACCGTCGAGTTTGGTCAGGATGATACCCGTAATGCCTGCCGCTTCCTTGAAATCCTTTGCCTGATTGACGGCGTTCTGTCCCGTGGTCGCGTCGAGCACGAGGAGTGTTTCGCGCGATGCATCGGGGAGTTCGCGGTCGATGACACGGCTGATTTTATTGAGCTCGTCCATCAGATTTTTCTTATTGTGCAGTCTGCCTGCGGTGTCGATGATGATGACATCCGCGCCGCGTGCCTTGCCCGCCTGGATGGTGTCGTAGACAACGGCTGCCGGGTCAGCGCCCTCGCCGTGCTTGATGAGGTCGACGCCCGCTCTGTCAGCCCATACCTGGAGCTGCTCAATCGCGGCAGCGCGGAAGGTATCGGCAGCGCCGAGGATGACGCTCCTGCCCATATTCTGGAGACGCAGGGCAAGTTTGCCGATGGTGGTCGTCTTGCCGACGCCGTTGACGCCGATGACGAGAATGATGGACGGTTTCGTTCTGATTTTAAGATAAGAACCGCCCCATACAACGCCGGCGACAATATCCTTCATCGTCTCGCGCACCTCTTTCACCGAGGTGATGCCATCGTTATCAATCTTTGCCTTCAGGTCGCTGATGACACGCTCGGCGGTCGGCATACCGACGTCGCCCATAATGAGGATTTCCTCGAGTTCGTCGAAAAGTTCATCGCAGATTTCGTCGTAGGTTTCGATAACCTCGTCCATCTGCGCGGTGATACCCTCGTCGCGTGTTTTCTTCAGACCTTTTCTGAATTTATCAAATAGTCCCATTGTTTCTCCTTTCAGTCAAAACAGCTACACGCTTCAAGCTACAAGCGACAAGCTTGAGGGTGGGCGCTGCCCACACCCAATGATTATTGTCTGAGCGCCATGCGCGAGTATCCGCAAGCGTGGAGCCTGTAGCCTGTAGCTCTAAGCCGATTTATCATTCAAGTCCCATTTTTTCTGCCAGCTCTGCGCTCTGGAGCTCGAGGAGTTTGGAGACACCCTTCTCCTGCATCGTGACGCCGTAGAGCACATCCGCTTCCTCCATCGTGCCGCGTCGGTGGGTGATGGAGATGAACTGCGTTTTATCGGTCATCTTGCGCATATATTTGGCAAAGCGCTCTACGTTGACGTCGTCGAGCGCCGCCTCCACCTCGTCGTAGATACAAAACGGCGAAGGCGTTACCTTAAGCACGCTGAAGAGCAGTGCCATCGCGGCAAGCGATTTCTCACCGCCGGAGAAGAGGTTGATATTCTGTACCGATTTTCCGGGCGGCTGAATCTTGATTTCAATCGGACTTTCGAGGCATTCATCGGGATTCTCGAGAATGAGCTCGCCCTTGCCGCCGCCGAAGAAGTCGGAGAATGAAATCTTAAACTGCTCATTAATCTTATGAAACTGGGTGAGGAATTTCTCACTCATGGACTTGGTTAAATCCTCGATAATATTCTGGAGTTCGCGCTTCGATTTCTCGACATCATCGGTCTGCTCCTTGAGGAATTCGTAGCGCTCGGACACTTCCTTATACTCCTCGATAGCACCGACGTTGATGGAGCCGAGTTTCTTAATCTCCACCTTTATCTCGTGGAGTCTGCGCTTGGCTAAGGACATATCCTCAATCACGATACCGAGCGCCTGCGCCTCGACGCGGGTCAGCTCGTACTGCTCAAAGAGCATATCGTTGAGGTTGTCGTACTCCTTCTTCATATTATTCTTGCGCTCGTCAATGCGGACAATCTCGGCGGAAAGTTTCTCGCGGTCGGCTGTCTTTTCCTTCTCGCTCTGACGCAGGGCAATATTTTTTCTTTCAATCTCGTTGCGCTCTTCAATCTTGGCGGCAATTTCGTCGCCGATATGCTTCGCCTTTTGGCGGAGTTCCTCGGCAGCAGCCTTCACATCGTCAATCGACTGATTGAGATTGATATTGCGCTCCTCGATAATCGCGATTTCATCATTGATGCTGCGCACTCTGTCGGAGGCAGTGGAGCGGCGGAGTTTCAACTCCTCGATTGCGAGTTTCGCCGCCTCGCTGTCCTTGGCAATCGTGACGAGTTCGAGGTTGATTTCCTCGCTGCGCCGGCGGATTTGCTCGCGCGCCTCACCGAGTGCGTCGGCACCCGTGCTGATTTTTCTGAGTTCCTCCTCGGTAGCGTCAATCCTGCTTTGAAGCGCCTTTTCTTCCTCTGCCGCTGCGGCAAGTTCCGCGCGGAAGGAGTCAATACGGCTCTTCGAATGATCCTTCTCTCCCTGCATCGCATTTCGCTGCTCGGTAAGGGTGGTAATTCTGTCGTCAATCAGTTTCAAATCGCCCTCAGCGCGAATCAAATCTTCCTTCGCGTTTCTGAGGTCGGCATCGGCGCCCTGCAGGTCGGCTGCGGATTTATTCGCCTCCTCGACAAGGTGCTTATATTCCTCGGCAAGCGCGTTATACTGCGCCTCGAGCTTGTCAGCGTCAGCTTTCAGTTCGTCGATGAGGTTGGCACGCGAAAGAATTCCCGCGCCCTTCGAGCGGCTGCCGCCCGTCATCGAGCCGCCGGGGTTCATCACCTGACCGTCGAGGGTGACAATCTTATAGCGGTTCTTATATCTCTTTGAAATACCGATAGCGCAGTCAATATCCTCGGCTACGATAACCCTGCCGAGCAGGTTGGAAACGATGTCCTTATACTGCGCGTCGCATTCCACGAGGTTGGCAGCGATGTCTACGAATCCGAAATTATCGTCGAGGTCGCGCTCATCCATCGTGCGCGGCTTGATTGCCGAAATCGGCAAGAAGGTTGCTCTGCCCTGGTTATTCTGCTTGAGATAGTTTATCGCACGCTTGGCGTCGCTCTCGCTGCCGACGACGATATTCTGCATCGCAGCCCCGAGCGCCACCTCCACCGCGGTGGAGTATTCATTTTGGGTACTGATGAGCTGGGAGAACACGCCGTGAATGCCCGAAAGCGCCTTTGCGTCGCGCTGACGAATCACGGATTTTACCGCGCCCGAGTAGCCCTCCATATTCTTCTCGAGGTCGGAGAGCATCTTTGCGCGCGAACGCTTTTCGGAGAGGGCGCGCTCGGTCTTGTCGAGTTCGTCCTTCTTCTTCTCCGCCTTCTCGGTCTTGGTCTGTAATTTGAGGCGGTAGCCGCCGAGCGAGTTCTCGCCCTCGGCAATCTGCGCCTTGACAAATGCGAGATTTTCAGCGCACTCCGCCTTTTGGTTTGCGGCGATTTCAATCTCCTTATCAAACTCGGCAATGCTCTCGTCAAGTGAGCCCGAACGGGAGATAATCTCGTCAATCGAGGACTGCGCCTTGGACGAATTTACCTTGCAGTCGGACATCGAGAGTGTGAGTTCGGCAAGCTGCTGCGAGAGAGCGGCATTCTGATTCGCCATCTGCTCGTTATCACTCTGCAATTTATTGAGTTCATCCGCGACGCCCTCGAGTTCTCTGCGCTTATCGGCGGTACGGATTTCGCTGTCGGAGATGAACTGCTCCTTCTCGCGAATCTGCTCGTCGATGGCGTCGCTCGAGTTATCTGCGGAATTGATATCATTTCTGAGACGCTCAATGGTCTCCTCGTTATGCTTAGCAGTCGCGAGCAGCACGTTCGCCTCACCGTCACGGCGCACTGCCTCCTCCTCAAACGCGGAGGCACCCGTACGGCTCTGCTCAATCAGGGTGTTAATCTCGATGGTTTTCTGCGAAAGAAGTTCCATCTCCTGCTCAATCTCTTCGAGTTCCTTCTCGCAGACCTCATAGGAAGCGTTGGCGGCGTCAAGTTTATGCTCCTGCTCACGCAGGTCGTTGGTAAAGCTGTTAATTTTCTGCAACCATACGCCGATTTCGAGTTCCTTCTTCTCCTCGCTGAATTCGAGGAATTTCTTAGCCTTCTCACTCTGCGTTTTGAGCGGACCGACACGACTTTCAAGTTCGCCGAGAATGTCGAGAAGGCGCACTAAATTCTCCTGCGCCTGCTCGAGTCTGCGCTCTGCGTCGCGCCTCTTGTGGCGGAATCGGGAGATACCGGCCGCTTCCTCAAAGAGTTCGCGTCTGTCCTCGTTCTTAGCGGAAATAATGGAGTCGATTTTACCCTGACCGACCATCGAATAACCGTCCGCGCCGAGTCCGGTATCCATAAAGAGTTCGTGGATATCCTTGCGGCGTACCTGCTCGCCGTCGATCTTGTACTCACTCTCGCCCGAGCGGTAGTAGCGACGGGAAACGGTGACGATTTCGCCCTTATCCTTCAGCGCGCCGTCGGAATTGTCGAGTGTCAGCACGACCTGGGCAAAGCCGAGCGCCTTACGCGCCGAGGTACCGCCAAAGATGACATCCTCCATCTTCGAGCCACGCAGTGACTTCGTACTCGTTTCACCGAGTACCCAGCGCACCGCGTCGGAGATATTACTCTTGCCCGAGCCGTTCGGTCCGACGACCGCGGTAATGCCCTTTCCGAAATTCAGTTCTGTCTTGTCAGGGAAGGACTTAAATCCCTGCATTTCAAGTGTTCTTAACAGCATATTATCTTCTCACTATTTTCAACTCATCCACGGCGACCCTGTCGGTCACGGTGAATTTTATATTATAACCTTCCTCCATCAGGAAGTATACATTGCGTTTTTGATTGCCCTTAAGTTTGGATACGCTCCGCGGGTTGACTTTGATTTCATAGTTTCCCGGCGGATAGGCAAGCACTTTATTGAGCATAAAGCGCGACTGTACAATCTCGCCGAAGGACTCATGGTACGCGCCGGCAACCATATTTTTCTTAATATCGTTTGAGGCGTGGAGTCCGAGGCGGATGACCTTAATCCCCGCCTTTTCAAACATCGGCAGCAGCTTCGTACACAGTGCCGCCGCATCGTCGACAGTCTGCGGTTTATAGACCTCGTTATCATAAAGCTCTGCGAGGTAGGTGCCCTTGAGCACCACGGTCGGGTAAATCCGCACCGTTTCGGGATGCAGGGCAATCAGTTTCTTCGCAGTTTCAATGGCTTTTTCATCCGTATCGAGGTAGAGCCCGGTCATCATCTGAAGTCCGAGTGCAAAGCCGCTGTCCTGAATCATTTTGGATGCAGTAACGACATCCGCAGCGGTGTGCCCTCTGAGATTCGCTTTGAGCACCTCGTCGTCCATACTCTGGGCGCCGAGTTCAATCGAGGTGACGCCGTTCTCTTTGAGCAACGCGAGAACATCGCCGTCGATACAGTCGGGACGGGTGGAAATGCGAATGCCCTTCACCCTCTCACCGTCGACACATTCATACGCCGCCTGCAGCAGGGTTTGCATATACGTCCTGTCTATCGCGGTAAACGAGCCGCCGAAAAAGGCGATTTCGTATTCATATCCTTTTTTATTCAGCGCGGTTCTGACCGCGTTTCTGACGTCGTCCGCCGTTGGCTGGGAGACGGTTCCCGTAATCGTTTTCTGGTTACAGAAGGAGCACTGCTGCGGGCATCCGAGATGCGGGACAAAGATGCTGATATTCCCCTTCTTCATACTTCAACTCCCATCAGTTCGAGCGCCTCGCGCGCTGCTAACTGCTCGGCATTTTTCTTGCTCGTGCCGTGTCCTTTGCCGATAATATTCGAGTTCAGCCTCAGTTCCACATCGAAGCGCTTATCGTGGTCGGGACCGCTCGTGCCTACGACCGTATAGGTCAGCGTTTCGTCGGGATTCTGCTGGATAATCTCCTGGAGCATGGATTTATAATCGCGGAAATTCGTGTGGTGATTCTCGACCTCTTTCGTCAGAAAGCGCAAGACAAATTTCTTCGCTTCCTCCATTCCGCCGTCAAGGTAAATAGCGGCAATCAGCGCCTCGAAGGCGTCCTCGAGTACGGACGGACGGAAACTGCCGCCGCTCGCGGTTTCGCCCCTGCCCATTTTGAGATAGGAGCCAAGGTCAATCTCGCGTGCAAACGCGGAGAGCGACTGCGTACACACGAGGGAGGAGCGCAGTTTCGTCAGCCTGCCCTCGGGCATATGCGGGAAGCGGTTAAAAAGATACTCCGCCGAAATAATCTGCAGCACCGCGTCGCCGAGAAATTCCATTCGCTCGTTGCACGGCAGACTGCCGGGATTTTCGTTAGCGTAACTCGAGTGGGTCAGCGCCTCCTCAAGATAAACGGGATTCTTAAATGAATATTCAATTCTCTTTTCTAAACGATTCATTCTTTAATTCTTCTTCTATTTTGTGAATCAGGTCGGTTTGGAGGAACCAAACCGCCTGTTTAATTGCATTCTTAAAGGTGCGGGCGTCCGCCGAGCCGTGTGCCTTGATAACAGGCTTCTTCACGCCGAGCATCACCGCGCCGCCGTATTCCTTATAATCAAACTGGGTTTTCATCTCATTGATGCCCGAACGCACGCCGAGATAGGAAATCTTCGAGAGCGTATTCTTATAAAACGCATTCTTGATGCCGTTCATCAGCACCTTGGCAACGCCCTCGTACATCTTGAGTATCAGATTGCCCGTAAAGCCGTCGGCAACGACGACATCCGCGTCGCCGAACGGAATCTGCCGTCCCTCGATATTGCCGATGAAATGATACGGCGCGTTCTTCATCAGTTGAAACGCCTCTTTCACGACGGGGGTACCCTTCGTCTCCTCGGTGCCGTTATTGGCGAGGGCAACTGACGGATTCTCATACCCCATCACATATTTCATATAGAGCGAGCCGAGCAGTCCGAACTGGCAGAGAAATTCCGCTCTGCACTCGGCATTCGCGCCGCAGTCCATCAGAAGGAACGGTTTTTCGGCACTCGGCATAATCGAAGCGATGGCGGGGCGTTTCACTCCCTTGATGCGCTTCGTAATCAGCGTAGCGCCGACAGTAATCGCGCCCGTGTTGCCCGCGCTGACAAAGGCGTCGCCCGCGCCCTCATTCAGGAGGCGGAAGCCGACCGCCATCGACGAGTCGGGCTTTGCTTTGAGCACGGATGTCGGGTCGTCGCACATCTCTATCGTATCCGTGCAGTGATGGACGGTCATTTTCTTCAGTTCAATGCCGTTTTCGTTCGCGCAGGCATTGATTTTTGCCTCATCGCCGACAAGGATAATCTCATCAATATCAAATTCATCGAGCGCCAGAAGGCAGCCCTTGAGTATTTCGAGCGGTGCGTTGTCGCCGCCCATTGCGTCAACTATAATTTTCATATAATAATCCTTTTTGCCTTCCCCCTCGGGGGAAGGTGGCTGCCGAAGGTAGACGGATGAGGGGCAACCATCACCTGACACCTCATCAGTCACTTCGTGACAGCTTTTACTAGCGTAGACGCTCCCCTCTGTCACTTCGTGACATCTCCCCGTTATGCGGGGAGTACCTCAAGGGGAAGCCTAATAAGTATTCGCTTTATTCAGTTCACTGAGCGCTCTTTCTGCAAGCGCTGAATATCTTTCTTTTTTATCTCTTATTTTAGGCTCAATCGGCGGGAGGATTCCGAAGTTGGCTCCCATCGGCTGAAAATCCTTCACACTCTCATCGCTGATATAGTGCGAGAGCGCGCCGATCATCGTATATTCGCTGAGGATAACGGTGTCATCGCCCACGGCTTTTTTCACGGCATTGATACCTGCCATCAAACCGGAGGCGGCGGATTCCATATATCCTTCCACGCCCGTTATCTGTCCCGCGAAAAAGATACGCGGATGACTTCTGAGTGAGAAATCGCCGCTCAGCACACGCGGGGAATCGAGGAACGAATTGCGGTGCATCACACCGTAGCGGACAAACTGAGCATGCTCGAGTCCGGGTATCATCGAGAACACGCGCTTCTGCTCGCCGAATTTCAGATTCGTCTGGAAGCCGACAAGATTAAACATCGTGCCCGCCTCATTCTCGCGCCTGAGCTGGACGCATGCCCACGGTCTGTGCCCCGTCGCGGGGTCCACAAGTCCGACGGGCTTCATCGGTCCGAATCGCGGCGCATCGAGTCCGCGCTTTGCGAGTTTTTCAATCGGCATACAGCCCTCGTACACGTCAAAATCGTGCACCACCGCGCTCTCTGCGTGAATCAGCTCGTCGATAAAATGCTCATACTGCTCCTTATTGAACGGGCAGTTGAGATAATCGCTCTCGCCGCCGCGGTCATAGCGCGAGGCACCGAACGCCTTATCCATATCGACACTGTCGGCGGTCACAATCGGCGCTGCAGCATCGTAAAACGAGAGCATCCCGGGGCAGAGTTTTTCAATCTCACCCGCCAGTGCGCCGTCGGTGAGCGGTCCCGTGGCGATGATGAGTATCTCGTCATCGGACGGACAAATCTTATCCGCCACTCTGTGCTCGATTTTGATATGAGGATGGCTGTGGATTTTCTCGGTAACGGTTTTCGCAAAAATGTTTCTGTCCACCGCCAGCGCGCCGCCCGCCGGCACGGCACACGCCCGCGCAATCGGGACAGTGAGCGAGCCGAGGCGCGCCATCTCTTCCTTCAAAAGTCCTGCCGCGCTCTCAATGCGCGACGCCTTGAGCGAATTCGAACATACAAGTTCCGCAAAGTATTCACTTTTGTGAGCGGGGGTAAACTTTTGGGGTTTCATCTCAATGAGCGTCACATCAAAGCCGCTCTCGGCTATCTGCCACGCCGCCTCGCATCCCGCAAGCCCCGCGCCAAGTACAGTAAATCGTTTCATAATACAAACTTGAGCCTTTTGCCCGTAGGGCAATCCTTGAGCCTTGAGCCTGAATAATTACTTTTTCCTCGGTACAGGTTTTGTAAAGCCGCAGCCCTCGGTGTCGGGACAGTAAAGGACGTTGCCCTTCTTGCGGAAGAGGGATTTGCCGCATTTCGGGCAAACCTCGTCGCTCGGCATATCCCATGTCATAAAGTGACAGTTCGGATAATTGGAGCAACCGTAGAAGGAGGTGCCCCTCTTCGTTTTCTTTTCAATGACATCGCCGCCGCAGTCGGGACATTTGGCGCTTGTCTTAAAGACAAGGGGTTTCGTATTCTTGCACTCGGGATAGCCGGGGCACGCAAGGAATTTGCCGAATCTGCCGACCTTGACGACCATATTGCGTCCGCATTTGTCGCAGACGACGTCGGTCTCCTCTTCCTTGAGTTTAATTTTAACGCCCTGCATTTCCTTCTTCGCCTTTTCGAGCGGCTCCTCAAAATCATCGTAGTACAGGCGAATCATATCAATATAATCCTTATCGCCTGAGTCAATCTTATCGAGGTCATCCTCCATCTTGGAGGTATATTTCACATTAACGATATTCGGGAGTTTATCCTTGAGGAGGTTGGTAACCGCCTCGCCGAGTTCAGTCGGAACGAA
Source organism: Oscillospiraceae bacterium (assembly GCA_015066525.1). Classification (GTDB taxonomy): domain Bacteria; phylum Bacillota; class Clostridia; order Oscillospirales; family Acutalibacteraceae; genus Eubacterium_R. The sequence goes on from SVOG01000013.1 coordinate 20,626, forward strand.
CTGCTTACCTTCGCGCACGACATACTCCTTAGACAGAATCGTGGAGGTAATCGTCACATAGGTCGACGGTCTGCCGACGCCGTTTTCCTCGAGCGCCTTGGTCAGCGACGCTTCGGTATAGCGTGCGGGCGGCTGGGTGAAGTGCTGATTGCCGAGAATGGATTTCAGTCGGAGCACGTCGCCCTTTGCCATCGGCGGTAGCGGGGATTCCGCCTCGCTCTTAGCTGCATCGTCCGTCTTTTCCTCGTAGAGGGCGGTGAAACCGTCGAATTTCACGGTATAACCCGTCGCGTTGAAGAGATAGCCGTTTGCTTCAATCTCAATCTTCATCGTTTCCTGCTGGCAGGATTCCATCAACGACGCGATGAAACGCTCCCAGACGAGTTTATAAATCTTATACTGGTCGGAGGTCAGCGAGCCCTTCACTCTCTCAGGGGTGACATTAGGCATCGAAGGTCTGATTGCCTCATGGCCGTCCTGGGCATTGCCCCTCGTCTTATAATAACGCGGCTTTGCGGGGAGATATTTCTCGCCATAGGTGTCGAGAATGTACTGATTACCCGCGGCGCGCGCCTCCTCGGAAATTCTCAGCGAGTCGGTACGCATATAGGTAATGAGACCGACGGTGCCCATTCCCTGAACGTCCACGCCTTCGTAGAGTTCCTGCGCTGCCTTCATCGTACGCTTTGCCTGGAAACTCAGACGGCGCGACGCCTCCTGCTGAAGGGTCGAAGTGATGAACGGGGGCGTAGGATTCTTCTTTCGCGTACCTTTTTTTACACCGCTGACGACATATTCCGCACCTTCAAGGTCCGCAAGTATCTTATCGCTCTGCTCTTTATTTTCAATATTCTTCTCGCCGAGTTTGAGTTTATTGCCCTGCGGGTCGGATACGAGAACCGCACCGAAGGTCTTGCGTTCGGGAGGATTCGTAAACTTCGCGTCAATTGACCAGTACTCCTCGGGCTTAAAAGCGCGGATTTCATTCTCGCGGTCAACGACGAGGCGCAACGCAACGGACTGCACTCTGCCGGCGGAAAGTCCGCGGCGGATTTTCTGGCTGACAAACGGGGAGAGTTTATAGCCGATGAGACGGTCGAGAATACGGCGCGCCTGCTGCGCGTTGACAAGGTCAATATCGAGTTCGCGCGGCTGGCTCATTCCCTTCTGCACGCCGCTCTTGGTAATCTCGTTAAAGGTGACGCGGTTCTTATCGTGCAAATTCAACCCGAGAAGATACGCAAGATGCCACGAAATCGCCTCTCCTTCGCGGTCGGGGTCGGTTGCGAGATAGACATAGTCCGCTTTGTCCGCCTTTTTCTTCAGGTCCCTGACAAAGTTTTCCTTTCCCTTGATGACCGCGTACTTCGGCTCAAAGTTATTCTCTACATCGACGCTGAGTCTTGCGGCGGGAAGGTCGCGGACATGTCCCATCGACGCGACTACATCGTAGCCCTTGCCAAGGTAGCCCTTGATATTCTTCGCCTTCGCAGGTGACTCTACAATTACTAATTTTGACATATGTTAAATCCTTTCGGTAATATAGTCTTAACCTTTTTGCCTTCCCCCTCGGGGGAAGGTGGCTGCCGTAAGGCAGACGGATGAGGGGCTAACTTTAACAAACACCTCATCAGTCACTTCGTGACAGCTTTTACTAGCGTAGACGCTCCCCTCTGTCACTTCGTGACATCTCCCCGTTATGCGGGGAGTACCTCAAGGGGAAGCCAAATCAGTTACTCGTCTGTGGCTTAAACAACTACTATACTTTACTGTATCTGTCGCCCTCCGCTTTGCAGACAAGTCCCTGCACTTCAAGCACAGTGAGAGCGGTCAGTATCTTGCGATTGGAAGCGCCCGTTATCTCTTCAATTTCATCGGGCGTTTTCATTCCGTCGCCGAGCGCGTCATACACGCTGCGGTTGACGCCGATAAGCGCCGCCGCCTTTTCATTCAGCGCATTGTCGCTCGCGCGGTTTTCGTTCACGGTGTCAAAGGTGAGTTGTTTCTTCTCGGGGGCGTTCGCGCCGAGCCTTGATGCGCTGAGCTGATACATCGACTCCGCTTTTGAAATATCGAGCGTGTAGTACTCGTCGGTATAACGGCTGAGCACGGCGCGGGGGTTCGTCGCCACGAAGGCACCCTCGTCAATCAATTTATTCGTTCCCTGGAATGCGGGGTCGAGAATCGAAGCGGGAATGGCAAAGATGTCCCTTCCCTGCTTGCGCGCATATTCTGCGGTAATCAGCGAGCCGCTCTTGGCAGCAGCCTCGACGACAATCACGCCGCGCGACAGACCGCTGATGATACGGTTGCGCTGAGGAAACGTCGTGCGGTCAGCACGGACATCGGGCGGGTATTCCGTCACGAGCGCGCCGCCCGTCTCGACAATGGTATCGCGTAGTTTCTGATTGGCGCGCAGGTATTCCGCTTTCAGTCCGCAGCCGAGTACGGCAACCGTTTTGCCGCCTGCTTCGAGGGCACCCTCGTGCGCGGCACTGTCCACACCGAGTGCGCCGCCGCTGATAATCACGGCACCGCATTGCGCCAACCCCTTGGCAAGATAGCGCGCCGCCTTCATCGCGTAGGCGGACGCCTTGCGCGTGCCGACCGCGGCAATACAGAGCCTGTCGGTCAGGCAGTTGATGTCGCCGCTGACATAGAGCACGGCGGGCGGGCGCTGAATCTCGCGCAGCTGCGCGGGATAGCGTTCGTCATCGTATGGGATGATGTCCCAGCCGTTTTGATGACACTCATTTATCACACCGTCGGCGTCCTCCAGCGAGGTTTCGCTCAGACGGTCAAGTTTGGCAGGGCTGATACCCTTGCACACCGCCCATTCGAGCACCGAGGAGTCGTAGACATCCTTCGGCGAATCAAAGAACGATAATATTTCTTTCAAATCAGCCTCGGCACCGAGTCCGAGCTGCAGCCATACCCAGTAACGCACATCAGTCATTTCGCATCATCTCCCACATCGTGATGGATGCTGCCACCGAAGCGTTGAGGCTCTCGGCTCTGCCGCCCATCGGAATGGTAATCAGCGCGTGAGAAAGCGCCTTGATATTCTCCTCCACCCCGTTTGCCTCATTTCCGATGACGCAGACGCTGGGGCGCGAAAAGTCGATGTCGACAATCTTCTGCGCCCGACTGTCGGGCACCGTCGCATAGACGGCGTAATCATTCTTCATTTCGGTGAGCGTCGCTTCGAGATTCTCGGTCGGGATAAGGCACATCCGCAGCACCGAGCCCATCGAGGCGCGCAGCACTTTGGGATTATAGATGTCGCAGCAGCGATACAGCAAGAGGCTGTCGATACCGAGCGCCTCCGCCGTGCGGATCATCGCGCCGACGTTCGACGGGTCCTGCACGTTGTCGAGCGCGATGACGCGTCTGCCGGTCTCTGCCGCTGCCTCCTCCATCCTGCACACAGCAAAGATACCCTGGGGACTGCTCGTGTCGGAGAGTTTCTCGGCAATCTCATCGGATATGAGATAGACGCTGCCGCTGACGGCGGCAAGGTCGCCGACCTCCTTTTCATAACGGTGACAAAGCTTCTCGGTGACAAGAAGGTATTCCACCGTATAAACAGAATTAAGGACATCAAAACAAAGCCTCGCTCCCTCGAGCACAAACAGGCGGCTCTGCTGCCTGAAGGCGGAGGAGTTCATCAGCTTTTTGGTGTCCTTAATGATATGATTATTTCTGCTTGTAATCTTTTCCACGGTGTGATTTCTCCCATACACATAAGGTGCTACTTCTGCGGCAGATGCCAGTTTTGTTTAGATAAATCACTTATCTGTAATATATTTATATAATATACATTATAATGAAAAAAAATTCAAGACTTAATTTCAAAAAGTTTCAGTGTATAAAAATAAGGGCTGTATAAGCAGCCCTTGATGTAGGGACGACCATCGGTCGTCCGTTAAATTATTAGGTTTTTGAAGTGTTTTTTCGGACGAGCAATGCTCGTCCCTACAATAAACATTTATCTTTTGGTTTTAATGCTTTTAGCACTGCTCCAAGCAGAAAAGTACGCTTTGCCGTTTACAATTTTGTAAGTACGAACCTTTACATAATACTTCTTGCTTTTGCTGAGTTTTTTAACTGTTTTTGATGTGGTTTTATTGCTTGAAACATCAATTGTTTTGTTGTTTTTGCCGAAGTTCTTATCCGTACTGTACTTAATCTGATAACCGCTTGTCTGCGTTGCTTGTTTATTCCATTTAAGATAGAATCCTTTAGACCTTGAGCTGATACTCTTAATGCTTGTACCCTTGGGATTTATCTTAAAGGTTTTCTTGATATTACCGTAATAATTGCCTATACCGGTAACAGTAATTGTAGCGGTACCGACTTTCTTGTTATTACTATAAGTTACCGTATAGTCCTCGCCATTTGTAAGTGATTCATCGTCAATTGCAACTGCGATATTTTGTTTGATTTCATTACCGGTATATGTTTTATTCTTAACTCCGAGAATATCAGCCGATGCTATTGATACGGATTCGGTTTCACCGCCGCTGACATCACCCATCCTGCCGCCGATAATCTGCAAATCATTGCGGCAGTTATAAAACGCGTTCTTTCCATAAACACAGTCATCGTTTTTGAGTATTACTTGCTTCAGTTTATAACAATTTGTAAAAGCGTAGTCATTTATATATTTTATATGCTCAGGGATAACAACTTCTTCAAGATTGTAATAATTATAAAAGGCATATTCATCAATACCTTCTACCGGATATGAAAGATATGATGTGTAAATTGTTCTGTCCCAAACAGTCATACTGCTGCCATAGCTTGCACGCTTCAAAGCAGCTGTTTTATTTACCGGATTAACAATATAATTGTTAACAACTGTTTTTTCATTTATCTTTTCAATTGTAACGCTATAAGATTTGGTCTTCTTGAAATTGAGCCAACTTCCATTTTCATCTTCATAGTAATCATTATCGTCATTTACAGAAAATGAAACAATTTGATTTTGTTCCAAGTGGCAATAATATAAACCCCAAACATCATCATTGTTGACTTCTACTAAATAATTAGCGGATATTTTAGTCGAAGGACATTCATCATTATAGGGTAATTTAATCTTATACAAGCCCTCTTCATCGGCTTGAAAGAAATATGTTTTAGTATTATATGCAGTTACTGTAGTATTGCTATTAGGAATATTATAATCATAAGGAATATTATAGCAAGTTGTTGTTCCCAAATATACTCGATTATCTTCGTCTGCATATGTTACTATACAATTACTAAAAGACGTTATTAACATAATCACAGTGATAATTAATGCAAATGTTCTTTTCATAATTTACTCCTCCACTTCTTATCATACCGTGTTATATACAACCTTATAACACTTTGTTATAAAACAGTGTTATATTCGTTTATTAAATACTTTAATAACATCGTTTTTTGAATACATAATTATTATAACATTTGTGATATAATATGTCAAGAAAGCAAATGAAAGGATATACTCGCGCTATGAATACATTTAAGCCAAAAAAAGCCGAAAAAGAGGTTATCTCCATACGCATCGACAGCGAGCTTCTCAGCGAGGTGGATAAGACCGCGGCAAAATCGGATATCAGCCGTAACGAGTTAATCGTTCAATGCGTAGAATTTGCTCTTTCAAAAATGGAAAAATAATAGTATAAGCAGATTTATAACTATTGTAAAACGAACGCCAATTGAGGCGTTCGTTTTTTTAGTTGAAGTATTCGTCTTCTCCGAGAAGCCACTTGGCAGGGTTTTCGTCGATATATTGCATATGCACCATATAATCATAATCATCGCGGATGATATGGTCATAGGACTTTTCCTGCCAGACGGGCTCGCCGACACGCTTAGTTACAATGCCTTTCATCTGCTGAATAATACGCGATATGGTAGGGACGACCATTGGTCGTCCGCTTTCTTTTTCTATGCGTATCATTAAGTGGATATGGTTGGGCATAATAACATAATTATCCACATATACGCCACTATAGTGGCTCGGTATTTCCATAATAGCATTTTTAACCGCTTCACCTGTTTTGCTAAGGTGTAATTCATACGGACGAGCAATGCTCGTCCCTACGGTGACATATGAAAGGCTTTGCTTTCGGTCCTTGGTGCAGATAGTGATAAAATACGCACCGTTACTGCTATAATCAAAACCGGGCAAGCGGTAGCTTTTTCTTTTGGGTAAGCTGTTCATCATATAAAATCAAAAGAGAATGGGAACGCCCATTCTCTTTTATCCTTTAGAGAGCTGCTTTTGCTGCCTCGGTGAGAGCAGTGAATGCAGCGGGATCGCTGATAGCGATTTCGGAGAGCATCTTTCTGTTGAGGTCGATGCCTGCCTTCTTAAGACCGTTCATAAAGGTGGAGTAGTTCATACCGTTTGCCTTGCAAGCTGCAGAGATACGGGTAATCCACATTCTTCTGAAATCTCTCTTCTTCTGCTTTCTGCCGATATATGCGTACTGGCCGCTCTTCATCACTGCCTGCTTCGCAGTACGGAAAAGCGCATGCTTTGAGCCGTAGTAGCCCTTGGCTGCCTTTAATACCTTCTTTCTTCTCTTGCGCGTCATCATAGCGCCCTTAACTCTTGCCATTGTTATTTACCTCCGTTAGTTGAATATCGAAATTGGTTGAAATCAGAAATTTATTTGTAAGGTACAAGTCTCTGAAGCTGCTTCTGATTTGTAACATCGGCAACAACCTGCTTGCGCAGATTTCTCTTGCGCTTAGTTGACTTCTTGGTAAGGATGTGGGATGTGTAAGCGTGGCTTCTCACTACCTTGCCGCTCTTTGTTTTCTTAAAACGCTTCTTAGCGCCGCTGTGTGTCTTAATCTTTGGCATAATTTATTCCTCCATAAATGAATTACAAAATTGACTTATTTCGCAGCCTTGGGCGACATAAACATCAGTACCTGTCTGCCCTCGAGCTTCGGTTTCTTATCGACGGTTGCTTCCTCGACGAGTTCCTCGGCAAAGCGGTTCATATTTGCCACCGCGAGGTCGGAGTGCGCCATTTCGCGTCCGCGCAGACGGATGGACACCTTGAGTTTATCGCCCTTTGACAGGAATTTACGCGCCTGGTTTACCTTGGTATTGAAGTCGCCGATGTCGATATTGATGGAAAGTCGGATTTCCTTCGTCTCGACAGTCTTCTGCTTCTTGCGATTCTCTTTCTCACGCTTCTGCTGCTCGTATCTGTACTTGGAATAATCCATAATCTTGACTACGGGCGGCTTCGCCTGAGGAGCAATCTTAACGAGGTCGATACCCTTCGCGTCGGCTAACTGCTGCGCTTCCTTAGCGCTCATAATGCCGAGCTGTTCGCCGGTTTCCGAAATAACACGAAG
>SVOG01000001.1 GCA_015066525.1 Oscillospiraceae bacterium
GTTGTCGAGGGTATGCAGTTTGACCGCGGCTATATCTCGCCTTATATGGTAACCGATACCGATAAGATGGAAGCAGTTATCGACGATGCCATGCTCCTCATCACCGATAAGAAAATCAGCACGGTACAGGATATCCTGCCCCTTCTTGAGAGCGTTCTCAAGGCGGGTAAGAAGCTCGTTATCATTGCTGAGGATGTCGAGGGTGAAGCGCTCCAGACCATCCTTCTCAATAAACTCAGAGGCACATTTACCTGCGTATGCGTGAAGGCTCCGGGCTTCGGTGACAGACGCAAGGATATGCTTCAGGATATCGCCATTCTTACAGGTGGTCAGGTTATCACAAGCGACCTCGGACTCGAGCTGAAGGATACCACGATGGCTATGCTCGGCGAGGCACGTCAGGTGAAGGTTACGAAGGAAAATACCATCATCGTTGACGGTGCAGGCGACGGCGAGCAGATTAAGTCGAGAGTAGCGCAGATTAAGACCGCTATCGAGACCACCACTTCCGATTTCGACAGAGAGAAACTGCAGGAAAGACTTGCCAAGATGGCAGGCGGTGTCGCAGTTGTAAAGGTCGGTGCCGCTACTGAGACCGAAATGAAGGAGAAGAAACTCCGCATCGAGGATGCGCTCGCAGCGACTAAGGCAGCCGTTGAAGAGGGCATTGTTGCCGGCGGCGGCGTTGCTCTTATCAATGCGATTGCTTCTGTTGAGGCACTGCTTGATACCGACGATGCCGATTTCAAGACGGGCGTGAATATCGTGCTGAAGGCACTCGAAGAGCCCGTTCGTCAGATTGCGACGAACGCAGGACTCGAAGGCTCCGTTATCGTGGATAAGATTAAGAACAGCGACGCAGGCTACGGCTATAATTTTGCAACGAATGAGTATGCGAATATGCTTGATGCCGGTATCGTTGACCCCGCAAAGGTAACCCGTTCGGCACTGCAGAATGCCGCTTCGGTTGCGGCGATGGTACTCACTACCGAATCCCTCGTTACCGATATTAAGGATCCGCAGGCGGATGCAGCCCAGGCAGCCGCAATGGCAGCCGCAGCACAAGGTGGAATGTACTAAAAAAAGCCCTGACGGGCTTTTTTTAGTACATTCAATTAATGGTACGGAGCGGCGACCTCGACTTTCCATGAACAGATAAGAACGGAGCGATTATCAATTAATCACATCGCTTCGTTTTTTCTATTGACAAAGATAATCCTCTGTGCTACATTATACATAGAACATCTATGCATAGAGACAATATGTAAAGGAGGAGCTTATGAAATTCACGAAGGAATTATCCTCAGGCACCATTCCTACTATGGTGCTGTCCGTTATCAAGAGCGAGGATATGTACGGCTACAAAATTATCAAAACACTCGAAGCCAGAAGTGAAAACGCGTTTTCACTCAAGGAGGGCACGCTTTATCCCATTCTGCATTCTATGGAAAAGGAGGACCTGCTTGAGAGCTACTGGGACAGCTCCGACGGCAGGAAGCGCAAGTATTACCACATCACCAAGAAAGGAATTAAGCATCTGAATCTCAAGGCTGAGGAATTTGAGGAATTTACCGTCGCTGTGAAAAAGGTGCTTAGCTTCGCCTGATGAAAAAAGAAGAATACTTATCCGAGGTAACGAAGCGGATTTATAACGAATCGGAGCACCGAGCCGTGTACGATGAACTCGGCGAGCATATTGACAGCAAGACCGAAGAGCTCTCTAAGCGTTACCTCAGCGCTGAAGCCGCTGCGGAGAAAGCGGTTGATGAAATGGGCGATACCGAACAGGTGCGTGATGACTTCGCCCAAATACATAATGACGGATATAACCCTGCATTTGATATTGTGACACTTCTTTTACATATGGGAATTCTTGCAGGTGGCTGGTATCTGATGAAAGTGTTTGTTTTTAACGACTCAGGTATGATGTCGACGCATTTGGCGGCAGTTTGTATTGCGCTTTCACTGATGCTTTCCGATGTGTTTATGACGCTGAAGCGCAAGCTGCTTGTGCCGACGATTTTTTCATTTTTTCGGCTCGGCGCCACAGGTGCCTTCCTGTACATTGTTTTTGTCGAACTCGGCAAGCTGTCTGATTCAAGCCTTGTTACTGTTCTTCAGGATTTTTACCGCTCGCAGATACCGAATCAGAGTAATTATTATAACAAGGAACAGATAATAACTGCGCTTACCGTAATTGCTGCGGTGATGCTGTGCGGCATTCTGATTTCACTCATTATATGGATGAAAAAGCGCCTTCGCGTTAATAACCGTACGGACAATATGGTGCGCCGCAAGGCGGCGGGGATTTATCGTTATTTTGCTGTGACGTTGCTGTGCTTTGCCGTATTCTTCGGCGTTAAACAGTTTATAGACCGAAACGCATATAAAAGCGAATATCTGAATGCATTTGAAACCGTGCAGCAGATGAGCGAGACCTGCAAAACTGTCGAGGATGTAACGGAATTCATTCGTGCTTGTGATCTTGATTTCAAGGAGAGCCGTAACAACAGTGGTGAATTAACGGGCTATTCGTACCTCAGTAACTATACGCAGATTGAGTGCGACCTCACGCCCGAGCCTGCGCCGTCACTTGCCGAGGCAATAGACGGTGACACGTATGAAATAGTCGATAACCTTATGACAAGTCAAGGCGTGCCTGAAGATACACGCGAACTGTTTAAGGTTCAGCTCAATGTTAATAAATATACGGTCAAAAAGGGGACGGACTCATTTACGTTAAAATGTCTCTGGGCGGACGAGGAGGACGAGGAATATCTCGCTGATTTTACTCCGTACAATGCCAATAGTGAAGAGCAGTTTGATTACTATAAGGGCATTATTCCGCGCAGCTTTATATTCTCTGTCGACGACAGTCCGCTAAACGAAAAAAGCTGTTCGTTTACCTACTACATTATCAGCGGCAATTTCAGCTATGAGGAAAAGCGCGAAGTGGTTTACCGCACACCGCTCTACGACAAGCTGAATGCCTATTCGGACAAGCTGCTTGCGGTGATTGAAAAAAACGGCGACCTGCTCCCCTATGAGCTTGCCAAAAAGACTAAGGCAAAAGAGCAGGTAATAGACTACTCCGAGGAGATAAAAAGACTTTATAAAAAGTTCGGCGGTAATAGCTCGCTTTATGATAATATAGAGATTACCGAAACCCGATACGTCACGAAAAGCGGTATGTTTTATGTTCTTGACGGCGAAAAGCCGCCGTATGCAACCGTTTTGTTTGCGGATTTGAATAATCGTTATTTCAGGATAGGGATTATCGGCAATAACGGCGAAGCATACGAGGCGAATGAGGATACCCGCTCACTTTCCATAAATGGCTATCATTTTGACCGCTACGGCAAGTGTTACAGCAGCGCAGAGCATGTACCGTTTTATACACGCGATGGCAGGAAGTATTACTTCCGCAGTGTCAAACGAAGTACGGGCGACCCGAATATCGGCGACATCAAGGAAAAGTATTATACCGACCGCCAAAACAGTTGGTATCCCGAAAGTCAGTGCTTTGTTGACGAGGAGGGCTATATCTACTTCAACACAGACGGTTCGCTCAAATATGACGAGAAGGGTTATTTCAAATCCTCCTCCGGCAAACGTTATATCAAAGCGACTGAAACCTCGTGGTACGATGACGGTACCCTTGCCGCGCCTCAGCGCAAAACGAAATTACAAAAAGCACTTTCAGGAGACTAAAATGAATTATTACCCATTCGATAAAAAACCGATATCTTACCGGATTGTAGTTGCGCTCGGGATGTTTGTGTACCTTGTGCTTGCGTCACTTGTCGTTACCAGGTGGATATACACCGTATTGAGTATCCTGTTTCATCTGCCGTGTAACGACGGGATGATCACGGCGGTGAACATTATCGGCTTTTTGATTGGGTTTATCTTATGGTTTTTCGATACCTTTTCCCAAAAGGGCGTATATGTGTATTATGACAAAATTGTCATCAGAAACGGTTTATCTCCCGTCATTTGTCGGCGGATTCGACTTACCAATATCACAGCGGTGCAGTTTGTCTATTGTTGCAGAAAGGATGAGGATTATCGACGCATCCGGTTTTTTTCAAATCTGGTCGCGGGTGACTCCGGATTTCCTGCGGCAAAGCTGCATACGGTAAATCGCGGTATTCGTTTTGTGGGTGTGGCGGACACGGCGGCACTCGTTACGGATTTGCAACGGCGGCTTGAACGGTTAGAGGTGCGTTTACCTCACCGAGAGGAATAGCTGTTTGGAGCGACTTGCGTCGCTCCTTAATTTTTTATAAACAAATGTTTATTATGTTGACTTTTGATGCGTTATAGTATATAAATATATTGCTCTTAGAAAAATCTTTATTTTTTCGACATTTTTTGTTATAATTCCCCTTGTAGAATGATGTTAGTTTAACATCAGGAGCGATTATGAATAAACTTAGCAAAACCGAACTCAAACACATTGCCCTCGGCTCGGTGAAAATCCTTGCCTTCGTGCTTGTGTTTATGATTTTACTGCAGCTTTTGTCAAACACCTGTTTTTCTCAGAAGGGTGCAACGCATTACAAGACTGCGCTGAATAAGGCTTACGCATTCCTGCAGGAGCCGGATAATTCCATCGATGTCGTGGCAATCGGCAACAGTGACCTGTATTCTGCCTTTGTACCCGCCGAACTGTGGACAAAGCACGGCTATACCTGTACGGTTATCGCGTCACCCCACCAGACGCCGCTGCAGTCCTATAAAATGCTGCAGACGCTCTTTGAAAAGCAGCACCCCCGTGTCGTCGTTATCGAGACAGATATGCTTTATGATGAGATGGTCGAGAAAAACGGGAGCGTCAAGGGCGAGCAGAATATCGTGCAATTCCTCTTTGATAATTATGACACGGAGGATTTTGAGGAAATCGTGAAATCGCAGTTTCCCATCTTCACCTTCCATGATAAGTGGAAGAAGGCGGGCAAACCCAAGAAAGTCGACACCCCCGACTCCCACGGTTATAAGTATTCTTCGACCGTGCGCCGCGTCACCATCGGTGATTATATGAAGGAGACGGAGGACAAGGAGCCGATTAAATCCAAAAACGCCGAAATGCTCCGCAAGATTCAGGAACTTTGTGAGGAAAACGGCAGCGAGGTATTCTTTATTGAAATGCCGAGTGTTACCTCGTGGAACACCGAGCGCCATAACGCGGTTGAAGCACTTACGACAGAACTCGGCGCGGATTTTCTCGACCTCAATCTGCTGACGCGGGATATGGGGTTGAATCTCGAGGTGTCCTTCCGTGATAAGGGCAACCATCTGAATTACGATGCCGCCTGCAAGGTGACGGATTATCTCGGCGATTATATCGCTGCACATTATCATCTCGATGACCGACGCGATGACCCCGATTATGCATTCTATCAGACGAGCATTGAACGCTTCTATAACCAGATAGAAGCGGAGAATGCTGCCAAAGGTGAAATACAATGAAAAACATCCTTGAATTTCTCGAAAAAGACGCGCTGACCCTGCCGGACAAGATTGCCTTTGCCGACAGTGATGAGGCGCTTACCTATTCCGAAACGCTCGATATGGCGCAGCGCATCGGTACCTGCCTTGCATCGCTCGGCACGAAGAATCAGCCCGTCGCAGTCTATCTCGATAAGAACGCCCGCGCGCTGACGGCGATGTTCGGCGTCGTGTACAGCGGCAATTTCTATGTGATGATTGACAGCGAAATGCCAACCGACCGCATTGAACGCATTTTTACGACGCTGCAGCCCGCTGCCGTACTGACGGACGGCGCGCATCTCGAGGCGGCGCAGACGCTGACAGTGGACAGGGTGTTCACGGTTGAGGACGCGCTCAAAACCGATATTGACGCGGACATTCTTGCAGCAATTCGCGCTGCGCAGATTGATACCGACCCGCTCTATGCGCTTTATACCTCGGGCTCCACGGGTATGCCCAAGGGCGCCGTGCTGACGCACCGTAATGTGATTGCATACAGCGAGTGGACGGTGAATACATTTGGTATCACGGAAAAAACCGTGTTCGGCAATCAGACGCCGTTTTACTTCTCGATGTCCGTGACGGATATTTATTCCACCTTACGTGCGGGCAGTACGCTCGTCGTCATTCCGAAGAGCTATTTCTCATTCCCGATTATGCTCGTGGATTATCTCAATAAACATAAAGTCAATACAATCTACTGGGTGCCGAGCGCTCTGTCGATTGTGGCGAATCTGAAACTCTTTGACGCGGCAAAACCGGAATATCTGAAGATGGTGCTCTTCGCCGGAGAAGTTATGCCGACCAAGCAGCTCAATTACTGGATTCATTCTCTTGATGAGAATATTGTTTACGCCAACCTCTGCGGACCGACCGAGACGACCGATATCTGCACCTACTATGTGGTAGACAGGGAATTCTCGGACGATGAGCCGCTCCCCATCGGCAGACATTGCAATAACTGCGACGTGTTTATCCTCAGGGATGACGGCACCGAGGCGGGCGTTAATGAGGAGGGAGAACTCTATGACAGAGGTTCCTTTCTCGCGCAGGGATACTACAATAATCCCGAAAAGACTGCCGAGGCATTCGTACAAAATCCGCTGAATACCGCATATCCCGAAAAGGTGTATAAGACCGGTGACCTTGTGAAGATGAATGAGCGCGGCGAGATTATGTATATCTGCCGCAAGGATTATCAGATTAAGCATATGGGCTACCGTATCGAACTCGGCGAAATTGAGACTGCCGCAAGCGCCTGCACGGGTATGCAGGAATGCGTGTGCGTCTACGACGACAAGGAGGATAAAATCATCCTTGTATACAGCGCTAAGAAAACGAGCGAGGAGCAGATTATGGACGAACTGTCGCAGAAACTGACCGCTTATCTGATGCCGAACCGCCTTGTGAAGATGCGTACCCTGCCGCATAACCAAAACGGCAAAATCGACCGCAAGGCAATTAAAGCAGAAGTGACAAAATAAAGGAGAATATACCATGGAAAGAATTATCGAAATCATTAAAGAAATCAAACCCGGCGTTGCCGTGGATGAAACCACCCGTCTGCTCGACGACAAGGTGCTCGACTCACTCGCTATCGTGTCCCTCGTGGCTGAACTCAGCGACGAATTTGACGTGGACATCACTGCGCGCGATATCGTGCCCGATAATTTTGCCACTGTCACTGCTATCAAAGCGATGATTGACAGACTCGAGGACGAGGACTGATAAATGATTAGTTATACCTCTTTTTCGTTTTTTATCCTCTATTTCCGTATAACTTATCTGCTGTATGTCATTACCCCGCAAAAGGCGAAGTGGTGCGTTCTGCTTGCCGGTTCCTATGTCTTTTATTTCTTTTCGTCGAAGGGACATATCGTATCACTGATTGCCGCCACGCTGATTGTATGGGCGTGCGGACTGTGGATGGAGAAACTCGATAAGAGTTTTAAGTCAAAACGTAAGGGACTCGAAAAGCCGGAGCGTAAGAAACTCAAGGCGCAGTATTCGCGCTATAAGTCGTGGGTGCTCGCCCTCGGTGTTGTATCCACCCTTGCACTGCTGATTGTCAGTAAGTATACGAATTTCTTTATCGGCACGGCGAATACGCTCTTCTCTTCCCATATCGGTGAGGTGGATATCGTACAGCCGCTCGGTATCTCGTTTTATACGCTGATGGCGGTGAGTTATCTTGCCGATGTGCACGCGGGTAAGTATGCCGCGCAGAAGAATCCGTTGAGAGTCGGACTCTATCTTGCATTTTTCCTCACGATTGTGGAGGGTCCGTTTGCGCGCTACGACCAGTTCGGCACGCAGCTTCAGACCTGCAAGCGCTTTGACCCGTCCGACTTTGTTTACGGCGCAGAACGCGTGATGTGGGGCCTCTTTAAGAAGATTGTCATTGCCGATAGAGCGGCGGAATTTGTCGATGCCGTATTTGATAACAGCGCCGATTATTCAGGCGTTGTGGTTGCGGCGGCAATTCTGTTTTACACCCTGCAGCTTTACTGCGAGTTCTCGGGCGTGATGGATATTATGTGCGGTCTCGGCGAGGCAATGGGACTGAAACTGCCCGAAAACTTTGCCCGTCCGTTCTTTGCGAGGAGTATTAATGAGTTCTGGCAGCGATGGCATATCACGCTCGGCGCGTGGCTGAGGGATTACATCTTCTACCCGATTTCATTTTCCAAGACATTTATGAATGCCTCGAAGAAGGCGAGGGCAAAATTCAGCCCCTATTATGCGAACTTGATACCGACGGCGGTTGCGCTGTTCTTTGTATGGTTTGGCAACGGCTTCTGGCACGGCGCCGGATGGAAATATATCGTCTACGGTCTGTACTACTATGTGCTGATGATGGTTGCGATGTTTATGGAGCCGCTCTTTCGCAAACTCTGCGAGAAGACGAAGATAGACCGCACCTCCAAGGGATTTGGCTATTTTCAGATGCTGCGCACCTTTGTGATTGTCAATATCGGTATGCTGATTTTCCGCGCTGATACCCTGAAGCAGGCAGCGTCGATGTTTGTATCGGTATTCGCCAATCCCAATCTTAAGGCGATGCTTCCCGGCGCGCATAACGGATTCGGACTGGACCTCAACGATTATCTGATTCTGGTGCTCGGCACAGTCGTCCTCTTTGTATTCGGTCTCGCGCAGGAGAAGGGCGTGGATATTCGCGCAAGAATTGCGAAACTCCCGTTTATTGTAAAATTTGTGATGTTTATGGCGGCGCTGTTTGCGATTATTATTTTCGGCGCATACGGCGAAGGCTATGGCAAGGTTGACTTAATCTATGCAAATTTCTAAGAAAAAAGTATCGACGGTTGTTAAAATTATATCGTTTGTTATGGTAGCGGCAGTACTTCTCGAGGTACTGTCTGTTACTGCTTTTTCGAAAGAAGCGGGCGGCGTGAAGTACCGTAATGTGAAAAATAAGCTTTACTCCTTCTACCTCGAGCCGGACGAGAGTATTCAACTTGTAGGTATAGGCAACAGTGATTTGTACTCGGGATTCGTTCCGACCGTTCTCTATGAGGAGCACGGCATCACGAGCCAGATGATGGGCTCACCCTACCAGACACCCTTGCAGGCTTACTATTATCTGAAAGAGATTTTTATGTATCAGACCCCCGAGGTCGTGATGATTGAAGTCGATATGCTCTATGACGAGCCACCCGGGGAGCAGGAGCCTGAGCGGACAAAACGCGATGTGCTCTTTCATTACTGCAATACCGACGATTTTCAGGCTGTGATTGAGGATAAACTTCCCATCTTTTCCTTCCACGACAGATGGAAGAGTTTGATAAAACGCAATACTGAACTGCGCACACCGAACTCCCACGGCTATAAGTATTTTTCAAAGGTAGATAAGATAAAGTACGAGCCGTATATGTTTGAAACTGACGAGAAAGAGCCTGTGCATCAGTACCGCCTGCATCAGCTCGAAAAGGTGATGCAGCTTTGCGCGCAGGAGGGCGCCAAGGTCTTTTTCATCGAGATGCCGACGACGAATTCGTGGTCGTATGAGCGCCATAATACCGCTGTCGAGATTGCCGAGAAATACGGTACCGTTTTTCTTGACCTCAATCTGCTGATTGATGAAATCGGACTTGATTTTGAAAATTCCTTCCGCGATAAGGGCAACCATCTCAACTACGAGGGCGCCAAAAAGGTGACCTCCTACCTCGGCACCTTTATTGAGGCGAATTATCCGATGGAAACCCAAAACGGTAATAAGCGCTGGGAGCAGAGTCTGATTGACTTTGAACGGGAACGCCTGCGTGAGGATAAACGCCGCGCAGAACAGGAAGAAGAATAACATAACAATAAAAGAACCCCGAAATCGGGGTTCTTTTTACTGTTACTTGTAAACTCTCGGGATTCTCGGGTTGACCATCAGCGGGGAAATGTCGACGCTTGCGACGTCGCCGGGCTTGATGTCCGTGCCCGTGATGTCGACCGCCGTGTGTGAGAGTCCGATGCCGCCGATGACAAAGTGCATCTCACCGTTGATTCTGACATACATCTGCTGCTTTTTGAGATAGCGCTTGAATACCGAAAGGACATAGCGCAGGTCGTACTGTTCCTTCTCCTTGGCAAGTCCGAATCCGTCGTAGTGACCGATGGGTACGATGGCGATTTTTGTTTCGCGCTTGGTGGTGTAGAGACCGTTATAGCCGATACTGTAACCGGCGGGGACGACCTTTGTATCGACCACCTCCGCTTCGAGCACGCCGAGACGGTTCAGTCTGCTCTTGTTGCGGGTGATGACCCTTCCCGTAAACGCTGAGCCGATGCGCACGGTGTCGAGGCATACGTCCTCCACATTCAAAAGAGCGGGGGAGTTCGACGCGTGCATGACACCGATGTCGCCGACCGCGTCTTTTATCTGCTTCGCCGTGTCACGAAACATTGCAAGCTGCGCCTTCGTCAGCTCGGTGTTGCGAAACGCCGATGAAAAATGCGTGTAAATGCCGGTGAACTTGAGATGCGGCAGGGAATAGCACTGTATCGCGCTTTCCACCTCACTCGGCATAAAGCCGTAGCGACCCATTCCCGTGTCGATTTTGAGATGGCACTTGACATTCAAACCGTTTTTTTCAGCGACGGCGTTCATGACCTCAGCCGCCGCAAGCGAGCCGATGGTAGCAGTCGCACCGTTTTCAGCGATGATTTGCGCCTCGCTTTCGATACAGGTCGAGCGCATCACGAGGATGTCCTCGTCGTCAAGCACTTCCTTTAGTTCGGGGATGTCGGTGACCTCGGTGACGGCAAAGGTTTTGATACCGTGCTCCTTGAGTATCGCGGTGAATTCTCTGATGCCGAAACCGTAGCCGTTTCCTTTTACGACACCAATGACGGGCACACCCGCTTTTTCTTTTACCAGCTCGATGTTTTCATCGAGTGCTTTTTTATCAATGACATATCTGCTCATAATTTATACAACCATTGTAGGGCACGATGCCTACATCGTGCCGCAGCATTTATCTAATCTTCTTGAGTACTTCCGTGCCGATATTGTAGAGCTTGTAAATCGGCTTATTGATGACATAATCGAATTCGCCGATAAATTCCTTCATATAGCCGCCGAAACCGTGCTTGAAGCGCCACAGACCGTAGTGAGGGTTATCGGGATTCTGACAGTCGCCGCTGATGCCGCCGAAATCGTAGACCTTGCAGCCGCATTCCATACCCCACTGAATCATTGCCCATTGCAGCGCGTAGTTCGGGTAAACGTTGCGGTGCGCGTTTGACGATGCGCCGTACTGATATTTCATCACGTTCTGACCCCACTTAATCGCAAGCGTGCCTGCAATCGGCTTGCCCTCGTAGTAAGCCATATAGAGTCTTGCGTCGTCGGTCATACAGTCGAGAATCTTCTCGAAATACCATTTCGGACGCGTGGAAAAACCGTCGCGCTCTCCCGTCTCCGCCATGATTGCGACGAAATCATCGAGCGCTTCCTTGCCGCAAATCCTGACTTCCACACCCTTCTTGGGCGCCTTGCGGATACGGTTGCGGTAGTCGCTCTTGAAGGTAAGCATCAGCTCGTCCTCGCTCAGTCCGTTATAGTCGAAGCAGTAGACAAAACGCGGCTGCACATTCTCAAAATCCATACAGCCCGGGTTGAGTTCGACAAAGCCTTTATCCAGCAGATGCTTTTTATATGCCTTGTTTTCAATCACGATTTCGGGGTCGATTTTGAGGCAGTACGCCTTGTACTCCTTGCCAATCTTGAGGAGCCCTTCGAACAGCTTGTCAAAGGTCTCAAAATCATCCTCATCCGCTACGAATCCGCGGCAGCAGTACATCAGGGAGTTGTTGATGACGGGGATGGAGCGAATCAGTACCGCCGCAGCGCCGACGATTTCACCGTCTTTTTTGTACATAATTGCTTCCCACTTCCACGCGGACTTTACCTTTGCCCACTTGCTGGAGTGCTGAAACAGTCCCTTAGGATGCCTTTTGATAAATTCTTCATATTCAGCGAGGTTTTCGCCGGTTACTCTTTCAATCATAATATGTCTCCATAAAATTTAGTCAATATATTATAACACAGATGAAATCATATGAAAAGGTGAATTTATAAAATTATAATATTATGTTGAAATTTGTGCCAATTAGTGTTAATATATACTAGATAATGTATTTTGGGGCAATATATCTATTGGTGATTATTATGTCCGAAGATACAGAGAAAACACAGGAAAATGAAACGCAGGAATCCTCGCCGTTTGAAACGGGCTCGATAACCGTAGAAAAGAGCGGCCATTTCATCCACTGCCTGACCATTATCGGGCAGATTGAGGGGCATTTCATTCTTCCGAGTCAGAATAAAACAACCAAATATGAGCATGTGATACCCCAGCTCGTTGCGATTGAGGAGAGCAAGGATATCGAGGGGCTGCTGATTATTCTCAATACCGTCGGCGGCGATGTGGAGGCAGGGCTTGCGATTGCGGAACTGCTCTCGACGATGAATACACCCACCGCGTCGCTCGTGCTCGGCGGGGGACACTCCATCGGCGTGCCGCTTGCCGTCAGCTGTAAGAAGAGTTTTATCGTCCCCTCTGCCACGATGACCGTCCACCCCGTGCGGATGAACGGTACCGTCCTCGGCGTACCGCAGACGCTGTCCTATTTCGAAAAAATGCAGGACAGAATCGTGAATTTCATCGAGAATAACGCGCGGATTTCCGCCGATGAGTTTCGTAAACTGATGATGAAAACGGGCGAACTCATTATGGATGTCGGCACTGTCCTCGACGGTGAGGGCGCCGTAAAATGCGGACTGATTGACGAGCTCGGCGGACTGTCCGACGCGCTCGCCTTTCTCGAGAATGTGATTGAGGTGAAGGAAAATGCTCCACACGGTGATTAGTTTTGATGATGTGTTTTATCAGGAGAATAGCAATCATAACGCAGTCGTGCGGTCCACCAATCCCTATGACTATATCCGCAAGGGCTGGTTTCTCGATAACAGTGTGATGTACAGAGGAGTGAATCATGTCAATCTTAAATTCGATTATTCAGGCAATTTTACAATCGGTGTTTGAAATTCTGCCGCTCAGCGAATCGGCGCATTCATCAGCGTTTCACGAGTTCGCCGGCAGGGCGGACGGCAGCGTGTCGGCGCTCACGGGTATTATCCATATCGCCATAGGCGTGGGTATTATCCTGGCTACATACAATGTCTTTTCCAAACTCACCGTGGAGTTTTTCAGAACGTTCTCCGATATTTTCAAGAAGAATATCAAGGGCAGCAGTAAGCGCCCCGTTCGCAGATTTATGTATTTTACGCTTGTCAGTTTCGTGCCGCTGCTTTTGTGGCTGATTCCGTTCGGAGACGCGGGATTTCTCTATACCGTTCTCCATCGGACAAGCTATAACGGCACCTTACTCGACGAGGGTATCTTTCTGCTGATTACGGGCGGCGTAGTGCTCGCTGCAGCGCGCCAGCTTTCGCTCTCGCGCAATGACGGCGATGTGAATATCGGGCTTGCGGTATTTGCAGGATTTATCTGTCTCTTTACCGTACCCGTTGCCGGTTTCTCGCTGATTGCCGTCATTTTCTCGATGATGGTACTGCTCGGTGTTTCCCGCCGTCCCGCGCTGCGTTATGCGCTGACGGTTGCCGCTCCGATTCTCCTCGTGCTCGGCATTGTCGAGACCTGCATCGGCACCTCCGTCGGATGGATTGAGGGCATTCTCGGCGCTGTACTCGGCGTGGTTGTGTCCTTCGTTTTCGTGCGCGTGCTGCGCTTTATTATCAAAAAGGGATACTATAAATATTTCGGAATCTATGATATGGGCGTCGGCGTGATTATTGCCGTGGTCGGCATCTTCCAGCTCGCCCTGAATTAAAGGTAGGTAACTAAATGGCTAATACGAAGAAAAAAGCACCTGCTAAGAAACCCGCACCCAAGAAAGCGGCAAAAGCAGTCGAAGAGGAACGCATCGCCCAGAAGCGCGAAGACAATGCCCGTATTCTCAGCATTGTTATCTTCGCTTTGTCGGCACTCTTCTTCTTTATCGCGGTCGTCAGCGGCGAGGGCGTGTGGCAGATGGTACATAAATTCTATATCGGTCTCTTCGGCTGGTTTGCAGCGGTCGTATTTCCGCTGCTCTGCCTCTTGTACTCGATTCTCTATACCGTGAAGAAACCGCAGAAGAATATGACCTATGAGGTCGTTTCCATCGTCGTCCTTGTGATGCTGATTTCGACGTTCATCCATATCGTGGAGAATCAGTCAGGCTCCGTTTTTACTGAAACGGTGAAGTCAGCGTATATCTACGCGCCTGAGAGCTTCAACGGCGGTTTCTTCGGTGCGCTGATTGGCTGGTTGCTCCTCACCCTTGGCAAGGCGCCTGCGATTATCGTGGACATTTTGTTAATGCTCGTTGATGTGCTTCTGCTCTCGAGAGTGACGATAAATCAGTTCTTTAAGAATACCGCAAAACCTGTTAAGAAAGTCGTTGAACGTGCCACCCCGTATATCGAGGAGCGCCGTGAGAGACGGCAGAACCGCAATATTGATATTCCTCTCGACGAGGTGTCGCCCTACGACAAACCCGCTGAGGTGGTGGATAACCAAAATAAGAAGCGCCGCACGAAGAAAGCGGAGGAACCCGAACTCTCCGACGACGCAACGGCGGATATCATCCGCGAAATTAACGCGGCGACTAAACGCAATCAGCAGGAACGCACCGCGCCGAAGAGCATCGACGAAATCGTTGCCGACGCGAGCAGCGACAAGAAGGAGGAGAAGAAACCCGACGCGGTTGATATTCCTGCCTTCACCGTGACCGACGACGAACTCCACGCTACGGTCGAGGAGTATAAACTTCCGCCGAAAACGCTGCTTAGAGCCGCAAAGAAAAAGTCGGCGCGCGATGTCAGCAACGAGCTGAAGAATAATGCGTCCCTCCTTGTGGACACTCTTGCATCCTTTGGTGTGTCCGCCGAGATTACCGATATCTCACGCGGCCCGACGGTTACCCGCTATGAGTTGAAACCCGCAGCGGGCGTGCGTATTTCCAAGATTACGAATCTCTCCGATGACATCGCGCTGAATCTCGCCGCGACGAACGTGCGTATCGAGGCTCCCATTCCGGGTAAGGCAGCGGTCGGTATCGAGATTCCGAATACCGTAAAGAATATGGTGTCCATGCGCGAAATCATCGACACCGATGAATTTGACAAGCAGAAATCCCTGCTTTCGGCAGGTCTGGGCAAGGATATCGCGGGCAATATCGTTTTCTGCGATGTGACGAAGATGCCCCACCTTCTGATAGCGGGTACCACCGGCTCGGGTAAATCGGTATGTATGAACTCGATTATCGTGTCGATTCTCTACCGCGCTACCCCCGACCAGGTTAAATTCCTGATGATTGACCCGAAGAAGGTCGAGTTCTCGAAATACGAGAATATCCCGCACCTTCTCGTTCCCGTCGTTACCGACCCGAGAAAAGCGTCGGGCGCGCTCGGCTGGGCAGTGAGCGAAATGCTCAAGCGTTACCAGGCATTCTCCGACACGGGCGTGCGCGACATCGAAGGATATAATAAATATGTGAAGAAGCACGACGATATGGAGCCGATGCCGAAAATCGTCATCTGTATCGACGAGCTTGCCGATTTGATGATGGCAGCGCCGAAAGAGGTCGAGGATTCCATCTGTCGACTGGCGCAGATGGCGCGTGCGGCAGGTATGCATCTCGTTATCGCGACGCAGCGTCCTTCTGTCGATGTCATCACCGGTCTTATTAAGGCGAATATTTCGTCGCGTATCGCGCTCACCGTATCGTCCCAGATTGACTCGCGTACCATTCTTGACTCCGCGGGCGCTGAGAAACTCCTTGGTCAGGGCGATATGCTCTATTCTCCCATCGGTGCGAGCAAGCCGCTGCGTGTGCAGGGTTGCTACATCAGCGATGAGGAGGTAGAGGAGCTCTGTAATTTCATTAAGAATCAGGGCGAGAGCGAGTATTCCGACGAGATTCAGAAGGAGATTGAGAGCAAAGCCGCGCAGGAAAAGGGCGCGTCGCCGTTCCTTGACGAAGGTGAGGGCGGGGAAGCGCTTGACCCGCTGTTTGACAAGGCGGTCGACGTCGTTCTCGAAAGCGGCAGAGCATCGACCTCATTCCTCCAGCGTAAGCTCTCCGTCGGTTATTCGCGCGGCAGCAAGATTATGGACCAGCTCGAAGAGAAGGGCATTATCGGTCCGCAGGACGGCGCGAAACCGCGTGAAATCCGTATTAATAAGCAGCAGTGGATTCAGATGCAGGCGCAGGGTCCCGCGCCCGATTTTACTGCGGAGAATACAGAACAGATGAGTTTTGAATCTCAGGACGAAGCGCCTGAGACCGAAGATAATTTTGACGAGTTCTGATGCAGAAATTTTTACCTGTTAATCAAAAAGAAATGCACGACAGAGGGTGGGACGAGGTCGATTTCGTCTACATTACGGGCGACGCGTATGTCGACCATCCCTCCTTTGGCGCAGCCATTATTACCCGCGTCCTTGAGGCGAAGGGGTTTAAGGTAGCCGTACTGAGCCAGCCTGACTGGCACAGCACGGCTGATTTCGTTCAGTTTGGGCGCCCGCGTCTTGCCTTTTTGATTACGGCGGGCAATATCGACAGTATGGTTGCGCATTATACCGTTGCGAAAAAGAAGCGTTCCGTCGATGCCTATACGCCCGGCGGCGTGATGGGAAAGCGTCCCGACAGAGCGGTTACCGTTTACTCCAATATTGTGAAGAAGCTTTATCCCGATGTGCCCGTTATCCTTGGCGGACTGGAAGCGTCGCTGCGCCGCTTTGCGCATTATGATTACTGGAGCGACCGTGTGCGCCCGAGCATTTTGCTTGAATCAAAGGCAGATTTGCTCATTTTCGGAATGGGCGAGAATCAGATGATCGAGATTGCAGAGCGTCTTGATGCGGGCGAGGATATCCGCTATCTGCACGATGTGGCGGGAACGGTCTACGCCGTGGATGTCCGCGAGACGCCTTATGAGGGTACCGAGTGCCCGAGCTATGAGAATGCTTCCTCTTCCAAGAAGGAGTACGCCAAGGCGGCACGCATCCAGCAGGATGAGCAGGACCATATCCGCGGCAGAGTAATTAAACAAAAGCACGGTAAAATTATGGTCGTGCAGAATAAACCGATGCCACCTCTTACCACGAGCGAACTCGACTGGGTGTATGCGCTGCCCTATGCCCGCGCCTATCATCCGAGTTATGAAAAGCAGGGCGGCGTGCCGGGAATTTCGGAAGTCGCATTTTCAATTACGCATAACCGTGGCTGCTTCGGCGCGTGCAATTTCTGTTCTATTGCTTTTCATCAGGGCAGATATGTCACGACGCGTAGTAAAGAGAGCATTGTTGCCGAAGCAAAGGAATTGACGCAGCATCCTGATTTTAAGGGCTATATCCACGACATCGGCGGACCGACGGCAAATTTCCGCCGTCCGTCCTGCGAGATTCAAAAGGAACACGGATTGTGCAAGGGGAAGAAATGCCTTGCCCCGAAACCATGCCCGAATTTAGAGGTTGACCATAGCGAGTACCTCGACATTTTGCGCGAAGTTCGCGCGCTGCCGAAGGTGAAGAAAGTGTTTATCCGCTCTGGCATCCGCTATGATTATCTGCTCGAGGATGGGGACGACGCCTTCTTTCGTGAACTTGTGGAGCACCACGTCAGCGGCCAGCTTCGCGTTGCACCGGAACACTGCTCGGCTGCCGTGCTCGATAAGATGGGCAAGCCCCATATTGAAGCGTATATCGAGTTCTCAAAGCGCTACTTTCAGTATACGGGCGAGGTGCATAAGGACCAGTATCTTGTGCCGTATCTGATGTCGAGCCATCCCGGTTGCACGATGAGGGATGCCGTGGAACTCGCCCTGTTTTTGAAGAAGCATCATATCCGCCCCGACCAGGTGCAGGATTTCTATCCGACTCCCGGCACAATATCGACGGCGATGTATTATACGGGGCTTGACCCGTATACGATGGAGGAGGTATACTGCGCGAAGAATCCCCACGAAAAGGCGCTGCAGAGAGCACTGCTGCAGTATTATAATCCGAAGAATCAATCCCTTGTTGAGGAGGCGTTGCGCCGTGCTCATCGCACGGATTTAATCGGTACCGCCGAGCACTGCCTTGTCCGACCGACGACTCGCCCCGGGACTGCCCGTCGCCCACATCCCAAAGCAGGAAATAATAAAAGAAAACGTCATTAAATTCTTGCTATTTTCTACACTTTGTGGTATGATACTTTCGCAATATTCGCGGGTATGGTGAAACTGGCAAACACGCTGGATTTAGGATCCAGTGGAGCAATCCTTGCAGGTTCAAGTCCTGTTACCCGCACCAAAAACGGTCAGTCCCGTTTGGGGCCGACCGTTTTTATATGATAAAACAGGACTTGAAACGAACTCCGATTTCGCAGATGAAAGCGCACGAAATCGGGAGAACAGTCCGGTGGACTGTTCGATAGCTGAGAAGAAAGTCCTGTTACCCGCACCAAAAAAACACCAAGTATCCTTTCGGACGCTTGGTGTTCTTATTCTGTAAAAGGATTTGAACAGCGTTTTTGTTTTGTTTCGGCTAACGATTGGATTCTTCCTTGCGCGTTTTGCTAATCTCTTTTTGCAAAACTGCTTAATAGCGGATAAATAAATGCTGAGGCGAATGTGCACACGAAGAATTTGAAAACATTGAGCGGGAAGTTATATAGCAGAAGTCCGGCTTTTAGATTGTCCATGGACGGAATCATTCTTTTCACAAACGGAATATGTCGTGTCAAACTGTCAAATGCGTTTTGATAACTGATAAGAATATCGTGATACATGATCCCTTCGTTACGATAGAAACGATACACCAGCGGCAGGAGAATATGCTCCGTCGTCAAAACCGATGCGAGTCCGGCTATCAGGCTGCTTACCGCTCCCGCAAAAAGAATACAGATGGTTGCATAATCCCTTATTGAACGGTCGCTTTGGCTATCAGATTCTACTTTGTTGAGCACAAATTTTGAGTTCAGCGTGCGAACGAAAATGAAGTATAACAGCACGACAAAAAGCAAATCCAAAATCGTTTTATTGACGATATTCGGAATATTGGCAGTAAACAAGAGGTAAATTGTATTCTTGAGAACAATCACTGCGATGCCTGCAACCGGGTGAAGGCACAGTGCTGCCGATAGCGCACCAAATGTTGAAAAATCTATCCTGACCGTGGAAGGCGTCAGCGGAATTCTCACCGAGGTAATGCTGAGTAAAAAGGAGAGTACAAAGCACAAAACAAAAACAACAGTCTTTCTGATAGCCGCAGCTTTCTTATCCGCTTTTTCCTTTTCCTTTTCAGCGGTAAGATAAAGATTGTCTTTGTCATCAAGTGGTTTATCCAAATCCTGAATCGGAAGCGAGCCTTTTGTTTCAGCGTCCTGTAATGTCATTATATCGTTAGGCATTTTTCGCTCTGCAGTTTTTTGGTAGAACTCTTTTTGTCTTTCCCGATTCAGATATTCATGATATCTCTTAGCGCCGCTTATCTGGGCAGGATATCTGCCGTCAGGAGTTTCGGGCGGTTGTCTTCTGAAGTCCATATTTTCCCCTTTTGCCGGTTTGCGTTTTATCTTCTATTGTCAGTATAGTACTTTAGATAATTATCTGTCAAGATGATTTGTGAGTCAGACATTTCGTAATCGTGCACAAATTGTCTTTGACGACTTTTGTCTGAAAAAATTTGTGCAAAAAATATATAATTTGTAAATTATAATTGAATTAATGAAAAAAATTTGTTGTATGTGTCAATTGTGTTGAGGGACTGAAATTTGTTATAATAAAATATATTTTATTATTAGCACAACTGAGGATTAGGTGGTTCTATGTTTAACAAAAGATTTATGAAAAAAACGACGAAAGGTTTTGTAGCGGGCTTGCTGGTGTTCACCATCATTCTCACCGCCTTATTTCCGCTGAGTATTATGGCGTCCTTTGCCAATAGCGGACTGCTTGGCGCGCAAGGTGGCGAAGAAGCGGCGACGGGCGACCAGATTTACGCCTTTCTCAACTACATTGATATGAGCAAAACCTCCGATAAGGAGCAGTATAATCTCGAGCTTGTATTTAAGAGTGAGAATGTCAAGGACGACAACTACTATAAGGGTCCTTATACAAATTTTGCCGATATCGAATATGTAACAACTACGTATACCTTTGACAGCACCGGCAGACCTTCTAAGAAATGGAATTATAGTCAGTGGGATGCTAACGACGCGACGAAAATGCCGGCTGCCAACCGCTTGCCGTGGGCAAACGATTCTGATCGCGGTAATTACATCCGCAAAGTTACCTTTAAGGACAAGATTGCGCCTAAGAGCATCGCGGGATGGTTTTACAATTGCAGGTACCTCTGTAAATTCGTCAATTTTGAAAATCTTGACGTTTCCCGGTGTGAGAATATGGCATTCGCGTTCTGGTCTATGAACACAGGTGCGTACTGGAACAATATAATGGACGGTACCGAAAATCTCAAAAATCAATTTCTGAAGTCGCTGGATTTCTCCGATTGGGATACCTCGAAGTGTAAAAATTTTGATTGCTTTCTCTATTCTAACCAGCTTCAAACCCTTGATATATCCAATATGACTTTTGAAGGTCTGAATGACAATATCGTTACCGTAGGCGGCTATGGCACGACTGTATACGATGCAAACGGCAAGAGAACATCCGGTTATCCCGCATACACCGGCGCGATAAAATCTGTCAGCTGTTTGGTTTATAACTGCACCGGCCTTCAGACCATCAAGCTGGATGGAATGGATTTAGATGATATTGAGTTTCTCGGTAGCTTTATATGCAATTCAGGTCTTGCTAAGATTGACCTGAGTACAATTCAAAATGACCCCCTCCACATTACCTCTGCTGAGAATATGTTTTCCAACAACAAGAATCTGACGGAGATTATCTTCGGCGAGGAAGGTAATCAGTTTGAAATCGGCACGGAGCCGATGTATCTGGGTTATCCGCGCAACGGCGGTATCGACCCGTTCAGACCGAATGATGTGAATAGCAGCGGAGCGTACTTTGAAAACGGATACAAGAGTAACGCAGTTTGGCTTGGCAATTTTCTTTCCGGTTGCTCATCACTTGAGACGGTTGATTTGCAGTATCTGTGCATAAATGGTTTCGGTACGAATTATCCCGACAATTCACCTAGTTACGGTAGCAAGGGATACGAACGTGATAATGCCAATTTGGGCAAAGGTCTCAGATACCAGATGAATAGTTTCTTTGCCAACTGTACCTCGTTGGAACGCATTGATAATCTGAAAAATCTCGGCTTTATGTCGAATTACTCCGGCGCATGGCCCACCAGAATGATGTTCCAGAACTGTGAAAAGCTTACCGAAATTGATTTGAGCACATACTGGGCAAATCTGGGCGGTCCGCTACAGTTCCAAAACTGCCGTTCGCTTAAAAAACTGAATCTTTCCAATATGGGACGCGCGTTAATCAACGATAACTTTTGGTACACGTCTACCTACGACATTATGAGCAAGGGTTTCCAGAGTTATTATGATACGGACAAGACGAAACCGAATGTATTTGAGGGATGCACAGAACTCTCTGAGGTTACCTTAAGTCCTTACTATTACGGTGCTGTCCCTCACGCGAATCCCTCTGCCACCGACACAGCAAGGCCGGCGTTAAGTGCAGATGCAACATTAACATATACGCCAAGCGGTTATAAAGCTATCAAAAAGGATATTCCGCCTGTTGACCCCGATGCGCTGTGGATTAAGATTAAGGATCCTGCGGAAGATGCCTTCCAACTTGATTCGCTTAAAGGCTATTATTACCTGCCGGGCAGAACCAATACAGATAGGAATACAGCCCTTGAGTCAAACACCCTGTATCCTGTAAACGGTGACCCGCTGACTACGTTAGAGCTCTTTGGCGACTATAAGCCGCATTATGCCGGAACGTGGGTGCGCGCCTCCAAGATTGCTCTTTCAGCGAAGGGGGCAACCCCTGACATTCAGACTGTCGACGGTGCGGTCGGAATGTCAGTAAACTATAATCCTGAGAATATTCAGGACCCTGTCAGACCCGGTTATGAATTCCTCGGCTGGTACGCAACCGACGAGAACGGCGCCGAGAAAAAACTGGATGAACAACTTGCGGCTAATAAGGATGACAATCCTGACAACGACGAGGTTTTCGCCGCTTGGTCATATAAAGCAAAGTGGGCGGAGCACAAGTATAACCTCGTGCTCAACGGCAACTCCGGCACGACCACTGTCCGAAACGAACAGACGGGTGAGGATGAAACGGTCAGCAGCTTTACGGCAAAAGAGAATCTGCTTTATTCCGAGTACGTTGAGCTGCACAACACCATGTTCACGCGTCCCGGATACGTTCTCTCGGGTTGGAACACCCGTCCCAACGGTCAAGGTGACGAGTACTCAGCAAATGAATCCGTTGCCAGACTCACCGCCACTGATGGCGCTACCGTCACTCTCTATGCGCAGTGGCACCAACCCGACCTGATTCTTCATTTTGATGCCAACTACGACGGCGCGCCCTCTATGCAGGATAAGCACTATACGTTGGTAACAGGTGAGACGACCTATTACGGCGACCTTGCCGAGGCAACACGCAACGGCTATACCTTCGGCGGTTGGTACACGGCTGCCGACGGCGGCACAAAGATTGGACCCAATACAGAAGTGGATCCGCAGTATGAAACGCTGTACGCACACTGGTACGAAAACCCTGTCATTACCTTTGATGCAAACGGCGGATATTACGAAACAAATAATCCGGATGATAAATCCAAGCGTACGGATATCCGTTATTATAAATACAACCAGAACTACGGCGTGCTTCCTACGCCTATCAACGATAGCGCCGTGCTCAAAGGCTGGTACACCAAGAACGGCAACGGCGGCGACTGGGGCAACGAGATTACCTCAGCTGCTGAGAACGGCGGCACGGAGCTCGCCTCTGCGTCTGACAAAAAAGCCACAGAAACAAAAACCTACTATGCACGCTGGGGCTATCAGCCTGAATTTGAAACAAACGGCGGCGTTTATAAGACTTTCGGCAATTACCCCATTCAGGATAGCAACCAATATGTCATCGCAAGCGCCGCATATGCCCAGTCACATTCTGAAATACCGACTCTTCCTACCTTCACGGATGAAACCGGCTTCTTGGGATGGTATTTTAACGGAACGAATATTACTAAGTATCTTAAGACAAACGATACCTACACGATTGATATGAGCGGGAGCAAGACCGTTGAGGCTTTATGGGATATCAAGAGTGTTTATGAGGTTACCCTGCATCCGGACGGCGGCTCACTGCCGACCACCTATCTGGGCAACAAGCAAGGCGTTGATTATTACAGAATAAAGGTTTACGCCGGCAAAACTATTGAGGAACTCCCCGTGCCCACAAAGGCTGTCGGAAGCACGGCATATGAATTCCTCGGCTGGTACACCAAGGACGGCACCGGCGGCGACTGGGGTGAAAAGAAGGACTATACCTTCGTGCCCGACGGCAACTGCGATCTTTATGCACGGTGGGCGGCAAAGGATGTTGCGATTCACTTTGATGCGGGTGAAGGGGCGCTCTATCTGCCGTCTGATGCGACAATGACGGTGAGCAGCGGCAGCTGCGTCAGGTATCTGCCGGGCGCAAACCGTTCCGGAGGTTATATCTTCGGCGGCTGGTATTCCAATCTCAGCGACGAGTCCACCAAGCTTACGAGGACTACCCCTATTACAAGCGACACAACCTACTACGCAAAGTGGATTTCTACCGAGAGTACTTATACGCAAGCCGATGATAATCTGTATAAATACACGGTCAAGTGGGATACCTCGTCCAACGAATATGCGACCAGCATAGGGGACGACCTTGTCATCGCTCCGTCAAACGGCAACGCGGTGCTCTCAGCAACCGTATATATCCGTTTTGCTTTCGATAAGGTTGAGGCGGTGAAAGATAATAAAAATTTGGAATTACCCGTCGGCTCCGTCCAGATTAAGGTACCGAAGTATATCTTTGAGACGAAGGACGGCGTCAAGGTCGGCAGTAATAATATTTCTAACGGACTTGACAAGGTTGATACGGCAAACTGTCACTTCATTTATGACGACAGCGATCCCGAGTACTATATCATCACAAATAATGAAACGCTCGATAAGGACGCTAATTTCAACGACCAGGTGTTCCAGATTGACTATAAGCTCGACCCGTCCGACCTGCGCAAAATAAACGGCGGCTACACAGACGAGAACGGCTACTACGCCGGAGATTATTTTACCAATACATTTCCTGTAACGATTCAGGTGGACAGGAATAAGGATGGCGATTTGACAGATTCCCTCGATACCGACGCCTTGAAGAATCTCAACCTTGAGGTGCACACCGGTGTCAATGCCTCAACCTCCAAGACCAGAAGCACCGTATTCTTTGAATGGCAGGACAGCTGGGGAGCAGCTCCTCAGGATGCAAACCAGTACTTCTACGTCGTTTGGGATTTGAACGCAACCTTCGACAGCAGAAACAGCCAGCAATTTAAGTTCTCCTGGAGCGAGGACACTGTTCACGACGGTTCGGTAGTGCTGATGCAATACGGCTCAGGCTATTCTCCGACAAACTTCACGGACCCCGGCACGTATCATACGACTGTTGTGACAAAGCATCCGCGCAAGACGAGTGATTCGGGCTGGAAGACGGTTTATAACGAGGCAGTGCTGAATGTCGAGACAATTTCGGGCTATAAGCAGCAGTATCGTGTGAGCAGGGAGGATGGCGTCTACCTGATTCCCTCAGGACCCGGACGCTTATTTGAAAAGCAGATTTACGGTTATAGTGAAGGTGCGGACCGCATCAAGAGCGGCGGCACAGAGCTTATTCTCAACCGCAGCGGCGTGGATAATTTGAAATATGAAATCGAGTATCAGGAGTATGCGAACAGCGATGAAAATAAAACCTGGTACCCCACTTCAAAGACCTACTCCGTAGCGGAACGCGATATCCAGATTACCGACGGTGCCAAGGGACACGGCGATGTGGTGATGTCCTCGGTATCGGGAAATGACCGATATAACTGGGATTGCTCAAGTAACGTAGCGCTTTCCGATGCTGACTATTCCTTTACAGCGCTTGATGTCTACCTTACAGAGTACGACGCGATACAGGTGAACGGCGATTGGTCAGAGCCTTATACGCATAGCGCTATCCGTGATTACGGTGATGTGGAAATCTGGATAAGAGGCGAAAACGATAATAACTTCAGACTCTTCAGAACGCTCACGGCGGCGGATTTCCACGAGCCTGTGGATGCTGACAACGAGAAAACAGAATATGGCGCAGCGTTAGCCAGCGACATTACGCTTCCCGAGAGAACGGCGGGTTATAAGATAGTCCACAAGTCCGGCTTCTATACGACGAAGATGTATGTCTGTCCGACGCTCTTCCTGCGTTCAACCAACAAGGTGTACTCTTTCGTTCAGGATAATATGCTGAAAAATGTGAACACCCTGATTAAGAATAACGCTGTACTCAGCGTTGACGGCGAAGAAGCAGTTGATTCGAAACGAGCGGACCAGAGTGGCGCGCAGATATGCTCCTATGAGCTCAAAACGGACGAGAGCTATCTTTATGTTTCAAAGAAATGTGCTGAAGATAAGAAAGACAGCGCCGGAAACGATTACTATTCTGTTGACAGCCAGGCGGGTACTCAGGAATTTCCCGTGTTGATTTCCGCTTGGGGTATCAACCGTGCGGGCTCCACCAAGCTGATGCAGTCGGGTGTATTCTATGACCTTCTTCCTTATAACTTTACCGTTGATAAGAGCACGGTATTTGTTCAGGGAAGAAAAGAAAAGAATACCACAAACTCCATGCACGCACATTCCTATAATAAAGAAAGCGCCAATAACAACAATTTCCCGTCAAGCCTTTATTCCGTAGAGTTCGTCGAGAACTGGGAGGGCTCGGGACGTACGATGATGATTGTCACTATCACAGGTATACCGGATAACCTGTCACCGTCTTATACCAATGCAATTAACGGTTTCAACGTTTTCTATAAGATGAAGACGACGATGTCGAATGTTATGGCAAACGGAACAACCCAGATGAACTACGTCAGCTTTACCGACACGACGGAGAATCAGACCGTTCCCATTGCGAGGTATAACGCGCTTAATACTCTTGACCCGAAGGCAATTCCTTACTACAAGAGCATTAACGACGCTGATAAAGAGTTTACCGCATATGCCAGCGATGCCACGCACTGTAAGATGCCTTCCCAGTATGTTACAGGCTTCAACAGTTCGGTCAAGACCGAAGGCGTCTTTATGATGGAGGATAAGACGGTTGGTCTTGCTTCTGACTATTCCTATAACGTCACGTTTACGGACGGCGAGAGCGAAGCCGAAAACGTTGTAATATATGATGTTATAGAAAATAATTATAACGGTTCAAACTGCGAATGGAAGGGTTCCTTCGAGTCCATCAATATTTCTGCTATACAGAATATGGAGGATATCAACTCGAAGGAAGGCGCTTTGATATACTGTGAGCCAAAGGTGTATTACCTTGTCAAAGACGGTGAGGTCACTCCCGAAGACCTTGACCTCATCAACAATCCTGCAGTCTGGAGCGCTACCGTGCCTTCCGATAAGTCAAAGATTAAGGCTGTTGCCATAGATTGCCGAACAGCTTCAAACGGCGGTAACTTTACTCTTCCTGCCAAGAAAGCGCTGTCCTTCAATGTCAGTATGCATTCGCCTGACACAAGCGAGGAGAATGACCTCATTACTTACAATGAGGCGGTTGTAAAGGCGCTGGTCGGCGGTCAGCCCAACAGCAGTAGAGCCATCACACGCTTGACGCTGCATTTCGCAGAGCCGTTAATCGGCAAGGAATCGTTCCCCGAGTCGGGTAAAGACGCCGCGCATCGCGCAGGCGCAGTAAACGGTAGTACGATTGACTACACCATCACTGTCACTAACCCCGACAGTTTTGTTCCGATTCGCAATATTGCCGTTGAGGACCTGCTTGACACGAAACTTAAGGTTAATAGTATACCCAAGGTAAGCAAGGGTGATGAGACACCTGTATCTATTAACAGCGCCGCAGGTATCACCTACAGTATCGAGCCGCAGGAGAGCGGAAGAGATAAGTTTACCGCTACCATCTCCAGACTCGATCCGGGTGAAACGATGACAATTATCGTGCCTGCTACTGTTACCGACGCTCCAAACGGCTATACGATTGACAATACGGCTTACATCACCTCCGCAAACGGAAACAGTCTGAATATCCGGAGTGATACCACATATCACTATGTGACAAACACGCAGGCTAAAATAAAGAAGGTTGATGCAAACGGTGACGGACTGGCGGGCGCGTCGCTGCAGATACTGAGCAGTGACAAGTCCCAGGTGGTAATAGATAATATCACTTCCACTACCGATATTGTGTCAGTCGACCTTGTACCGGGCGACTATGTCCTGCACGAAGTCAGCACTCCCAATGACGCGTACTACAAGATTGCGGCGGATATTCCGTTTTCCATAGATGTTGAGGGTATCAACAAGGTCAACAATAAGTCCGTAAGCTATGTCGAGATGGTTGACGAGCCCGCTTATCAAATTATTTTCCATGAGAATCGTCCGGACTATGACGATGAGATATTTAAGGTCTACGGTCCAGCCGATTTGGAATCGGGCAAGCTCAAACATTTCTATGATATTCCGAGCTTTGCCGGCGATGAATATATTTTCGCAGGTTGGTATCATACGGCTGGCTATACCACCGCTGCTTCGGAATCCGAAGTGTCGATACCGGTCAACTTTGAAAGCGATACCTATTCTGCATCGTCCGCGGAGAATCCCTCCGATTATCACCTCTATGCTAAGTGGATAAAGGTTGGTAAGATAGCATCACAGGCTACGGAGGATACCTACAACTACGGCGACGCCGGTATTCGCGGTTTCGGTCTGGTGGGTGTTGAAATCCGCGACCCCGGAATGAATGACCCCAACTACAACACTAACGAAACCGACACAACGCCCGGCGGACTGCGATTTATCACTTCGCTGAGTGAGTCGTTAATTTCTGCTGTTGACAGCCTATCCAGCCAAAATGTGGAATACGGCTACGTTGTAGCTACTGAGGAGAATATTAAAAAATTCACCGCTAACTATAAAGTATCCGACCTCACTAAGTACAAACTGGAATATAACGGCAGAAACGTGAACGGTATTGACACTACCGGTCTCAACGAAAATAACGAGAGATTTGAAACGGACGCAAACGATAATAAGGTATTAGCCCGCAAAGATCTCACCGCTGAAAACGATTATGTATACGTAACGAATGTGAACTGTACGAAAGGTACGGGCAGCATTAAGAACGACCATCGTAATTTCAGTAATTATCGTCTTTACACGCTCATCGTAACTTATGAAGGCGATGACGCCGATAAAAAGAATCAAAAGATTGACGCAAGAGCATACATCCGCTATACCGATGCCAACGGTAAAGTTCGCGTATTCTACAATAATTATAAGAAGAATTTGTACTACGGCGGATGTCTGAGCAGCTTCAATCAGGCGAAGTCGCTGGCTCGTCCGACCGACTCCGAATGGATCGGATAATTTAGGTTTCATTTAATTTTGTTTTGCCTGAGGAAATAGAGGTTTTGTAATGAAAAGATTTCTTAAAAACACAATAGCACTTTTTCTCTGTGTGTTGATGCTTTTCGGCACGGAACTTTTCACCGTTTCGGCAAGCGCAAAAACGCTTGATGAGTATGAGCAGGGCGAACTTGTGACCTTCGGCTGGTATCCGCAGTCGAAGGTCACGGACAGCGCCACCGTGAACACGCTGGACAGTCAGCCGTCCGCGTGGTATTCCTATGGCTACTATACCGGTACGGGCAGTTACAGTGACGGAAAAATGACGCCGTCAGCGTATATGGAATACACCGATGTATTCTACGGCGGACATAAATACCGTGGGGTGAAGTTCACGCAGTACCGTCCATACTATACGGGATTAATATCTTCCGCAAATGATAGTTTTCAGGATGAAAACGGTTACACTCCGACGGATAATACCTACTGGTTTTTGTGGGAACCGCTGCAGTGGCGTGTGCTCGATTCGACAACGGGGTTGATGATGTGTGAGACAATCATCGACAGCCAGCCGTACAATAATTATGTTCTGTGCTCCGGTAAAGATGCTTACGGAAAAGACGCTTACTGGGGCGATGCGGGCAAGACGCACTATGCGAACAATTATGCCGAAAGCGCTCTTCGGAAATGGCTGAATGACGACTTCTATAACAGCGCATTTTCTTCTGCTCAGCAGGACATTATCGTTTTAACCGCACTGAATAACAGCGCGTACAGCACGTCCTATTCCGCATACGATAGTGCCTCAACAACCGACAACGTCTTTCTGTTATCCTACAGCGATATGATGAATATGGCATACGGATTTGACGCTGAAAGGTATTCCTATGATCTTGCGCGTCAGGCAAAGGGCAGCGACTACGCCAAGTGTCAGGGATTATACGTCGACACGTCTAACGAATACTCCCGTTGGTGGCTGCGCTCGGCAGGTTATTATTCCGACCTTGCGTGCAGTGTTGAATACGATGGCTGGGTCAGCGATGAATACTATGGTGCCAGCAATACGAACTACGGTGTTCGTCCCGCTATTAAACTGAATCTGACATCCGAGATTATTCAGTCCGACGTCAGCGAAACTGACCGTGACGCACCGCATAACCATCGTTATACTCAGTCCGTTACCGCTGCCACCGCCACCAAGTGCGGCTACACCACCCATACCTGTTCGCGTTGCGGCAATCGTTTTATTGACTCTTATACCGCTCCCACCGGAAAACTCGGCGGCTTTAAGTGCAAAGCGAGAACTGCAAATTCCGAAACCATTATTTGGAATAAGGTGAGCACGGCTACCGGCTATCAGGTGCAGATTTCCACTAAGGATGGAAAGAAATGGGACAAAACTCTCACGATTCAGTCGCCTAAGACTGTTACGGCTGCCTTCAAGAGCCTTGCAGCAGGCAATGCCTATCAGTTCCGCGCACGCTTCTATATTAAAGCGGAGGACGGAAAAAACTATTACAGTCCGTGGAGCCAGACGCTTCATTCACCGACGTTACCGAGCGGCACAACATTTACCAAAGTTAAACCTGCCAAAAAGGCATTCACCGCACAGTGGAAGCAGAACAAGGCGGCTGACGGCTACCAGATTCAGTATTCCACCG
Source organism: Oscillospiraceae bacterium (assembly GCA_015066525.1). Taxonomy (GTDB): domain Bacteria; phylum Bacillota; class Clostridia; order Oscillospirales; family Acutalibacteraceae; genus Eubacterium_R. The sequence goes on from SVOG01000001.1 coordinate 30,330, forward strand.
GCAGCAAATTCCCCAAGCCTAAGACCGTGACTTTAAAGAATCATAAAACGTTAAAAACTACAGTCAAGAAGTTAAAAGCAGGTAAGCGTTATTATGTACGCATCAGGACCTATAAGACCATCGGAAATGTGAAGTATTACTCTGCTTGGAGCAAGACTTATAAGGTGAAAACAAAGTAAACAGTTTTTTATCAGATGTGTATCCAAAAAAGTATTGACACTTTGAATGCCCTCTGATATAATTAAAATGCATTTTTGTGTATCTTCTGATTCACAGCGAAAACGGAATGGGGTGATTAACTTTGCAGAAGTATATTGAACCCGAATTTAATATCGTCAAGGTTAATGCGCCCGATGTCATTTGTACTTCTATCGGTCCGAGCGACTCCATTTCCGAGAAGGACAATGCTTACGTTGCAATAGGTAAACTGCTTGGCGGCGGTTTCTTTATTGAAATCTGACCGCGCAAGTACCTATAGACAGAAAACAGAAAATCGCATTTATTTACGGTCGGTCCGTTTTGGTCCGACCGTTTTATTATGTGCCGATAATGAAATTATCCCTGACTGTTTTTCTTGACAGCGGGATATTATTTGTTATAATTTTATTATTGATAAGAAAAGGATGATGGGATGGATATTCAGTTGCATTTTGTTGAGAAAGGCGGGGGATACCCGCTCATATTGCTTCACGGAAACGGTGAGGACCACAGCATTTTTGCAGCGCAGTTTGATGCTTTTGCGCCCTATTTCCATATCTATGCACCCGATACGCGCGGACACGGTAAAACGCCGCGCGGCACAGCGGATTTCACTATCAGTCAGTTTGTGGATGACCTGCTGCACTTTATGGATGCACGGGGGATTGACAAGGCGCATATTCTCGGCTTTTCGGACGGGGCGAATATCGCAATGGAATTTGCAGTGAAATACCCCGATAGAGTGGATAAACTCGTACTCAACAGCGGCAATTTCACCGTAGACGGACTGAAAGCAGCCTTTTTAATCCCATGTCGTATCCAACGCGCCATTGCCGCACGAAAAGGGGATACGCAAAAGGTCGAGCTGCTCGACTTAATGCTCTGTGACCTCGGCGTAAACGCGCTCGATTTGACGAAAATAAAATCTCCGACGCTCGTCATCGCCGGCACACGCGATTTAATCAAGCGCCGTCATACCGAATTGATTGCGAAATGTATTGCGCAATCCGAACTCGCGTTTGTGCGCGGTAACCACGCGGTGCTGCGTTTGAATCCGGCACCTTTTAATCGGATAGTTCTTGATTTTTTGAGGAAATAAGATGGAGTTTTACACAGAATGGCGCCTTCTCGGTGACGCATATAGTGGTAATTTTACAAATGGTTTTTCGCTCTCGGGCAGCGAGTCGGTCGACGGTATGAAAGAAACCGAGCGCAATGCGGACGTGACGGTGTACCGCGGTAAGCACGGTCACACCGTGAAATGCTGTCACGAAGCGCACGGGAACGTAACTTTCCTAAGGAGCGTCTTTGAAAACACGACGAACGAGACCGCACGTCTCGAACTGCTTTCGTCCTTTGCAATCAGGGGCATTCACGCGGACAGAATCCACCGCGCAACCTCGTTCTGGAGCGCTGAGGGCAAGCTTCTTTCCCAAAATTTAACCGACCTCAATATGGAGCCTTCTTGGGCGCACCACGGTATACGCATTGAAAAATTCGGACAGGTAGGCTCGATGCCCGTGCGCAAGTGGTTTCCGTTCCTTGTGCTCGAGGACAGTGAGAGGGCGCAGTTTCTCGGCGTGCAGCTCTATTGCGGCTCGAGCTGGCAGATGGAGATTATGCAAAAAGAGGACACTGTTTATATCCAGGGTGGCATCGCCGACCGCGATTTCGGACAGTGGTTTAAGGATATTGCGCCCGGCGCGTCATTCGAAACGCCGAAGGCGGCGGTTGCCGTCGGAAATTCGATTTATGAAGTCTGCGATAAACTTGTGAAGGCACAGCAGCCGCGCATTGCGCCCGCTGACCGCGACCTTCCGATTATTTTTAATGAATACTGCACGACCTGGGGTAACCCGACGCTTGACAACCTGCGGCGCACGGCTGAGAGGCTGCAAGGTGCGGGCGTGAAATATCTCGTCATCGACAGCGGTTGGTATAAGAAACCGAGCGAGGACTGGTTCAGTATGACGGGCGACTGGGTGGTAGAAAAATCCCTTTTTCCGAACGGGATTAAGGAGGCGGCGGATATCATTCGCTCCCACGGTCTCATCCCCGGTATCTGGTTTGAGTTTGAATGCCTTGGCGACAAAACCAAGGGTTATTACAATACCGAGCACCTGCTGACACGCGACGGCTACCCCGTCACCGTGGGCGGCAGACGCTTCTGGGATATGCGCCGTGAGTGGGTGAGGGACTACCTTGATGAAAAGGTCATCGCGCTCCTTAAAAACGCAGGTTTCGGCTATATTAAGATTGATTATAACGAGAATATCGGCGCAGGTGTCGACGGTGCCGAAAGCTACGGCGAAGGACTGCGACAGACGGTCGAGGCGAGCCGTCGGTATTTTGAACGCCTCAGCGAGAAACTGCCCGACCTTGTGATTGAAAACTGTTCGAGCGGCGGGCACCGTCTTGAGCCGTCTTTTATGGAAACGACGTCGATGGCGAGCTTTTCCGATGCGCACGAGACAAACAGTATTCCGCTGATTGCGGCGAATCTCCACCGTCTGATTCAGCCGCGTCAGAGTCAGATTTGGGCGGTGCTTAGAGCGAATGCCGATGCACATAGAATCAACTTTTTGCTCTGCGCTTCCTTCCTCGGAAGGCTCTGTCTCTCGGGCGAGATATTCGACCTTACCGTGAATCAGTGGCAGCAGGCAACCGACGCTATCGCCTTTTACGGTAAGATGAAACATATTATCAAAGACGGCATCACAACCGCTATTGTTGCAAGTCCTGCGGACTATTCCAATCCGGCGGGATATCAGATTGTCAAGCGTGAACTTGGCGACGAGGCGCTCCTCATTGTCCATACCTTTCAAAACGGCGCCAATCCGCCCGTTGATGCTTACCTTGATGGTTGTACCGTTCTCGATACCTTCGGCTCCGACCTTGACGGCGATTTCAGGGGAAGGGCGTATTTACTTCAGAAATAAAGTGTGGTGAAAGCATGAAAAAGATAACACTCGGCATCCTCGCCCATGTGGATAGCGGCAAGACGACGCTCTCTGAGGCGATGCTGTATTGCGCGGGTGCTATTACAAAACTCGGTAGGGTGGACCACCGCGACAGTTTCCTTGATACGAATGCGCTTGAGCGCTCGCGCGGCATCACCATTTTCTCCAAACAGGCGGTATTAAACGCGGGGGACACCGAGTTTACCCTGCTTGACACCCCCGGACATGTTGATTTTTCCGCCGAGACGGAGCGCACCCTGCAGGTGCTCGACTATGCCGTTCTTGTCATCAGCGCGACCGACGGCGTACAGAGCCATACGCGCACCCTCTGGCGACTGCTGTCGAAATACAATGTCCCGTGCTTTCTCTTTGTCAATAAGACCGATTTGGACGGCGCGGATAAAGAGGTCGTCCTTCAACAACTAAAAACGCGACTGAGCGACGGCTGCATTGACTTTACCGAGACGGACACCCCCGCCTTTTATGAGAACGCCGCTCTCTGCGACGATACGCTCCTGATGAAATACGATGAGAGTGAAACGCTCACAAAGGACGATATGGTCGCCGCGATACAGAATCGCAGAATTTTTCCCGTCCTATTCGGTTCTGCGCTGAAAATGGAGGGCGTGGACGCCTTTTTAGAGTGCCTGCGGGAATATACCGAAATGCCTGATTATCCCGCAGCATTCGGCGCGAAGGTTTATAAAATCGCCGAGGACGCGCAGAAAAACCGTCTCACTTTTATGAAAATAACAGGGGGCACCCTGCGGGTAAAAGATGTGCTCGAGAGTGAGAAGAATACCGAAGGTGAAAAGGTCAATCAGATTCGTATCTATTCCGGTGATAAATTCACCGCTGTCGACGAGGCACAGGCGGGCACGGTCTGCGCTGTAACGGGCATCACCTTTGCCAAAAGCGGCGACGGTATCGGTGCCGAGGGTGACGCGGGATTGCCCGTTCTCGAGCCCGTTCTGACTTACCGACTTGAACTTCCCGACGGCGTGGATACCCACACGGTGCTTTCAAAGATGAAGCTGCTTGAAGCAGAGGACCCGCAGCTGCGCGTCGTCTGGAACGAGCGCCTCGGTGAAATTCAAGTACAGCTGATGGGTGAAATTCAGCTCGAAGTCCTGCGAGCGCTGATTGCCGAGCGTTTCGGTTTTGAGGTGCAGTTTGGCAGAGGCAATATTATCTATAAAGAAACCATCGCCGACACCGTGGAGGGCGTCGGACACTTCGAGCCGCTGCGCCACTATGCCGAGGTGCATCTCATCCTCCGTCCCGCACCGCGCGACAGCGGACTGGTGTTTCGGTCGGAGTGTAAGGAGGATGTCCTCGATAAGAACTGGCAACGCCTGATACTGACGCACCTTTATGAAAAGACGCATATCGGCATTCTCACCGGCTCGCCGATTACCGATATGGAGATTGTGCTTGCCTCCGGCAGAGCACATCCGAAGCATACCGAGGGCGGCGATTTCCGTCAGGCTACCTACCGCGCGGTGCGCCATGGACTGAGGAGTGCCGAGAGCATTCTGCTTGAGCCTGTATATGACTTTGTCCTCGAGGTGCCTGCCGAAAATATCGGGCGCGCAATGGCGGATATTCAAAAGATGAGCGGCACTTTTGAGCCGCCTGAAACCCTCGGTGAGTTCACTCTCTTGAAGGGCACAGCGCCCGTCAGCGAGATGTGCGATTACAGCCGCGAACTCGTCCGTTATACCCACGGCAGAGGAAAGCTGTCGACAACGCTGAAAGGCTACGAGCCGTGTCATAATGCCACCGAGGTGATAGAGGCGATGGCATATGACTGCGATGCGGATGTTCAAAACACCGCCGATTCGGTATTCTGTTCCCACGGCGCCGGATATAATGTGCGCTGGGATGAGGTAAAGAGCCATATGCACCTGCCAAGCGCTCTTTCTTCGCCGAAGAAGCATACCGTTGCCGAAAATGTGCAAAAGACATTTACCTCGTTGAAATCGCAGAAGGATATCTTCGCTTTTGACAAGGAACTGATGCAGATATTTGAGCAAACTTATGGACCGATTAAGCGTCGTACGGCGTTTGACACCGAAAATGTATCTGATACGCCGCGCAAGAATAATACGCCCGCACCGAAACAGAAAGTAAAGCCGCGCTATGAGGGTGAGGAGTATCTCCTCGTAGACGGTTATAATGTCATTTTCTCGTGGGATCATCTGCGCGACCTGAGTGAGGAGAGTATCGACGGCGCGCGCGAAACGCTGATTAATATTCTCTGTAATTACCAGGGATATCAGAAATGCGAGGTCATTCTTGTTTTTGACGCCTATAAGGTGAAGGGGAATACCCGCGAGATTGAAAAGGTCAATAATATCCATGTCGTTTATACAAAAGAGGCGGAAACCGCCGATATGTATATCGAAAAGGTCTCTCATAAACTCGCAAAGCGCCACAAGGTGCGCGTCGTGACATCTGACGCGCTCGAACAGTTAATCATCCTCGGCAATGGCGCACTGCGTGTTTCGTCGCGCGCATTTCTCTCGGAGGTACAGGAAGCTCAGCGTGAGATTCAGCGCATTATTGACGCGCATACCAATACCTGATATAATAACATCACGATGAAAGGGGGCATACGATGACGAATCTGGAAGAAGAACTCATTGAGTCGTTTCACAATACCGTTCGGGCGTTTACGAAATACGATGATTTAATCCGCGCCACCAATCAGCTTGTGGACCGTACGCTCGTTTATTTCGAGAATTATGCTGTGATTGAGAAACCGATTAAGCGGCATAGAACGATTGTTACCGTCACTCCCGATACCACCTTTCATTGTGCGAAACAGTATGTTGACGGGCATAGCACGGTTGCCGTCCTGAATTTTGCTAACCCTTATCAACCGGGTGGCGGCGTCGAACAGGGCGCTGTGGCGCAGGAGGAGTGCCTTTGCCGCAGCAGTAATCTCTACGCTTCGCTGACAAGTCCGTACATACTGGCGAATTATTATGACCGTAATAATCGCAAGAGTTCACCCTTTTCGACGGATGCGGTCGTCTATTCAAAGGGCGTTACCGTCTTTAAGTCAGACGACATTATCCCCGTAAAACTCGACAAGTATTTTACCCTCGATGTGCTGACCTGTGCGGCGCCGTATTACAGCCGTACTTACGGTCTCTATGATACCAAACGGTATCAGCGCGCCTTTTATCGCCGCATTCGTAATATTCTCGAAGTTGCTATCGGAAACGGCGTCGATGTGCTTGTGCTCGGCGCGTTCGGCTGCGGTGCGTTTAACAACCCGCCCCAGATTGTCGCCGAAGTGTTCCGCCGTCTCTTGATAGAAGAGGGATATTGCCACTATTTCAGCACCGTGACCTTCGCGATTAAGTCGGGCGGCGAGAATGATAATTTCGAAGTGTTTTACCGTATTCTCGACACAACCGCGGCAGAAAATGTACAGTAATCTGTATAAATCATTAAATTTATATAAAATATAAAAATTGCCCTTTATTTATACCTTATAATGGTATATGATAAATGGGTATTTTTATGTGAAAAGGAAAGTTTGTTATGGAAGAAAACAGAAGTACCTTCAAGGGAAAACTCGGTTTTGTCCTGGCAGCGGCAGGCTCCGCGGTCGGACTCGGAAACCTCTGGCGTTTCCCGTATCTCGCTGCTAAGTACGGCGGCGGTATGTTTTTACTCGTCTATCTGATTCTCGCGATTACCTTCGGTTTCGTGCTGATGGTAACCGAGATTGCCATCGGCAGAAAAACGCAGCTCAGCCCGCTCAAAGCGTTTGGCGCGCTGAGTAAGAAGTGGGGATGGCTCGGCAAACTCGCGACCATCGTACCTGTCTTGATTTTCCCGTATTACTGCCTGATTGGCGGCTGGGTAACGAAGTACGCCGGCGTGATGATTGCCGGTAGGGTTGCCGACGCGGCAAATGACAGCTTCTTCGGCGATTATATCAGCGCCACAGCTGACCCGCTCGTGTGGTTTATGATTTTCATCGTAGCCACGACGCTCGTCATCGTATCGGGTGTCAATAAAGGCATCGAGAAGCTCTCGCGTATCCTGATGCCCGCACTCTTGATTCTCACGGTAGCACTCTCGATTTATGTCGTGACGCGCCCGGGCGCGCTCGGCGGCGTGAAGTATTATTTGCTGCCCGATTTCAAGAGCCTGAGTGTTAAGACCTTCCTTGCGGCACTCGGTCAGTTATTCTATTCGATGTCGCTTGCGATGGGTATTATGATTACCTACGGCTCCTATTTTTCCAAGGAAGAGCATATCGAAAAGGCAGCCCGCCAGATTGAAATTTTCGATACCCTTATCGCATTCCTTGCCGGTCTGATGATTGTGCCCGCCGTATTCGTATTCTCGGGCGGCGACAAGGAAGCACTCGGCACGGGACCGTCGCTGATGTTTGTGACCCTGCCGAAAGTATTTAATTCAATGCCCGCCGGTAATTTCATCGGTGCAGCCTTCTTCATTCTCGTTCTCTTTGCCGCGATTACGAGCTCCGTCTCCATTATGGAGGCAATCGTGTCGGGACTGATTGATGAGTTTAAGATGCGCCGCGGCACCGCGACGGCTCTTGTCGCCATCTTTGGCATTGTGGTTGGCATTGCGTGCTCACTCGGTTTCGGTATCTGGAGTGATTTTACCATCTTCGGTTTCTCGATTCTCGACTTCCTCGATTTTGTATCGAACAGTATCCTGCTGCCGCTTGTCGGTATGCTGACCTGTATCGTCGTTGGTTTTGTCATCAAACCCGATGCGATTATCAGCGAGGTAGAACTCAATGGCGAGTTCAAGATGAAGCATTTTTACACAGCGATGGTAAAATGGGTGGCACCCATCTTTATCTTCGCCATCCTTGTATCGAGTATCCTGCAGGGTCTCGGCATTATCCATATCTGATTCAATCGGGCGGATTTTCCGCCCGATTTATATTTACAAAGCTATATGATAGTGATACAATAAAGATGTGAGGTGATACGATGTCCGCTGTTGTAAAAAGTATAGCCATCCCCTCGGGCACGCTCAGATGCGCCGTGTTTGGACACGGTGCCACGCCGCTGGTGATGATACCGGGACTTGGCATTAAGAGCGTTATCAGCGCCGCTGACGATGTCGCGAGTGCGTACCATGCTTTTCAAGACAGCCACACGGTGTACCTTATCGAACGGCGGGACAGCCTTCCCGCGGGCGTCACGATAGAAGAAATCACGGACGATACCGCCGCGGCGATGCGGGCGCTCGGAATTCGCAGCGCCGATGTCTTTGCGACCTCGTTCGGCGGCAGGGTGGCAATGCTCCTTGCCATTCAGTATCCCGACCTTGTCGGCAAACTGGTGCTCGGCTCGACCGCTGCGTGTACGAATCCGCTATCCGAGAAAGTCATCAGCGGCTGGATTGACCTTGCCACAGCGCGCAGGAGGGAAGACCTCTGCCGTGATTTTATCGAGAAGGTATATTCCGCACCGGTGGCTGAGAAGTTTGGCAATTTTCTCGTGTCGCGTATGGCGGACTGCAGCGATGCGGACCTCGAACAGCTGATTCATACCGCCGCGTCGTCGAAGGGATTTGATATTCGCGACCGCCTCGGTGAAATCAAATGTCCCGTCCTCGTGCTCGGCGCCGAGAACGATTCCGTTCTGACGGGCGAGGCGTCACGGGAAATCGCAGACCTTATCGGCTGCGAGCTGTATATGTACGGCGCGCCGTATAACCACGCGGTGTATGACGAAGCACCGGATTATAAAGAAAGATTACTTGCGTTTTACAGAAGGTGAGAGAATGAAAAAGACACTATCCATTTTATTATCATTCGTTTTATTGATTGCATCGCTGACCGTTTCGCTGAGCGCCGATGCTGCAACGCGCAAGAAGGTGACCGAGTATAAAGTCGGCGACTCCTTTACTGTTACGTTGAAGGCGCATCCGATGAGCGACACGGAGCGTGGCTGGACGCAGCAGTATTACAGTGCCGAGAGTTGGAAAAAAGCGTATTATGCGAAGTTCAGACCCACCGCGGACGGCTTATATGAATTTGCCGTGAAGGGCGAGGATTATTACGGTGAGGCGGCGTACCAGGCGTTGATTGTCGACAGTAAGGACGAAGTCGTGTCGTTCTCCTACGCGTATGGCGAGGATTCCTATAATATCGACCTTGTCGGCGATTTGAAAAAGGGCGAGACCTATTATTATCTGATTCGCTATTTCACTGCCTATGACGATATTACGCATACCGTGAAACTGAAGGTGAATCTGAAAAAACACAAGCATCAGATGGTTGACCTTACCAAGTCATACGCCGATGCGGAATATCTGCTTGATTACGCGATTGACAGCGAGGAGCCCGTCTGGGTCTGCAAGATTCAGGGCTGCGGCTTTGACACGAAATCAATTTATTATCACCGCTATCTGGTTGACCTCTCGCGCAAATCCTATACCTACGACGGCAAGGAAAAGAAGCCGAAGGTGCTCTTTTATGACATCCGCGGCAAGCAGTTCGTCCCCGAAGAGAAGGGCGTCGACGATATCAATCTGAAAGTCGTCTATGAGAATAATACCTCCGTCGGCAGGGCAAAGGTGAAAATCCGTACAGAGGGTACCTGGCAGACCATTAAGTTCAACATCAACCCGAAGGGTACGGCGCTGAAGAAACTGACCCCGTATAAAAAGAGTATCAAAGTCCGCTGGACAAAGCAGCCGACCAAGACCTCGGGCTATCAAATTCAGTACGCAACGAATAAATCCTTCA
>SVOG01000014.1 GCA_015066525.1 Oscillospiraceae bacterium
GCTGTCGTCCTTGCCAATCGGTACGCTCTCATCGATGATATTCGGAATCGACATCATCAGTTTCGTCACTTTCTCGGTCAGTTCGGTTTCTTTTTTGGCGAGTTCGTCGAGTTCCTTCGCCTGCGCGGTTACCTGCTCTTTCAACGCCATTCCCTCTTCGCGCTTGCCCTGAGACATCAGAATACCGATTTCTTTCGAAATTTTATTTCTGTTCGCTCTGAGTTCATCGGCGCGCACAATCGTCTGGCGGCGCTCCTCATCGAGCGCAATCACCTCGTCAACGTAGCCGAGTTTGTGGTCCTGGAATTTCTTTTTGATATTTTCTTTCACAAGTTCGGGATTTTCCCGCACAAATTTAATGTCAAGCATACTATATCCTCCTAATCCTTATAGATAGCATTTGCAATATTCTTCAAATCATCAAGGGTGTAAAACTCGATTTCGAGCGTGCCCTTATTGCGTCCGTTGTTGACGCGCACCTTTGTGCCGAGCGCCTCGGAAAGTGCAAGCTCCACCTCGTCATAAAAGCTGTCGCGGCGTTTTGCGGTCTTTGTTGAAGTCTTTGCAGTTGGGCGCTTTGCCATTTTCTCGACATCGCGAACGGTAAGTTTCTTTGAAACAATTTGCTCGGCAACCTCCAGCATCAGTGCAGGACTGTCAAAAGCAAGCAGCGCACGAGCGTGACCTGCGCTGATGTCGCCGTTTTTCGTCATTTCGCGTACTTCCTCGGGCAGTCTGAGCAGTCTCAGCGCGTTGGTAATCGCAGGGCGGGATTTGCCGACGGATGCCGCCGCCTCCTCCTGAGTAAAGCCGCATTTGTCAATCAGCGCCTGCAGTCCCTCCGCCTCTTCAATCGGGTTGAGATCCTCGCGCTGTAAGTTTTCAATAATGGCAATCTGCATTGCCTCGGTATCGTCAAGCTCCTTGACGATGACGGGAACCTCTTTTAGCTCCGCCATTCTCGACGCGCGCCAGCGGCGCTCGCCTGCCACAAGCTGATAGCCGCCCGTCGTCAGCGGTCTGACAAGCAGGGGCTGCAGTACGCCGTGCTGACGGATGGAATCCGCCAACTCCTCGAGAGCCGCCTCGTCAAAGGTTTTTCGCGGCTGGTCCTTATTCGGAATAATGTCGTTAATCGGCAGCGTGCTCGTTGAAAGCGTGCTGTCAACGCTGTTTTCGAGCATCAGCGCGCCCAAGCCCTTGCCGAGTCCGTTTTTCTTAGCCATATTCTCCTCCGTTAGTTTGTTATGTTTGTCGTGAACAATTAATGTGCCTTTAAGAATTCGTCCACGAATTTTTTGTAGGCGAATGAGGGTTTTGAGTATTTTTCGTAATAGATTACAGGCTCGCCGAAGGACGGCGCCTCGGCAATCTTCACGCTGCGGGGTATCATCGTCTTGTACGGTTTATTCGGGAAGTATTTATTTACCTCGTCGATAACCTGCTGCGTAAGCTTGAGACGGCTGTCATACATCGTAAAGAGCACGCCTTCAAGCTCTAAGTGTTCGTTATAGTGCTGTTTGATGGTGCGCACGGTGCTGACAAGCTGTGAAAGTCCCTCGAGCGCATAGTATTCACACTGGAGCGGTACAATCAGCGTGTCCGCAGCAACAAGCGCGTTAATTGAAAGGAGTCCCAAACTCGGCGGACAGTCAATAATAATGTAGTCAAACTCCATCACAAGGGTTGCAAGCGCCTTTTTCAGCGCTTTATTTCTGCCGTCAAGTTCAGCGAGTTCTAACTCCGCACCCGCCAGATTCATATTTGCAGGCAGTAACCATAAATTCTTAAACTCCGTTTCAACCATAATTGCTCTGGCAGAAACGTCGTTAATGAGGATATCATAAGTGGAATACTCGACGTCGCTCTTATCCACGCCGACACCCGATGTGGAGTTTCCCTGCGGGTCAACGTCTACCAGTAGTGTTTTCTTACCCTTTGCGCCGAGCGCGGCAGCCATATTGACACAGGTGGTCGTCTTACCGACGCCGCCTTTTTGGTTAAATATCGCAACAGTTTTTCCCATATGTACACCTCTTTGATAAGATATAATAATTATACTATATTATAAGGTGCATTTCAAGATGTTTCATGTGAAACATTGAATAAAACCCGCATTGTTTTTGTGCGTAGCATAATGTTTCACATGAAACATAAAAACACAGAACGAGCAGACCGAAGTCTGCTCGTCCCGTGTGATGAAAAGAGGAGAATATGTTAAAACGGTTTCCCGTTTTAAGCCGAATTTGCTTTCAGCACCTTGAGCGTCGGCTCGTTGATGCCGGTTTTGGGTATCTTGACCCTGAATTCAATATAATCGTCAGTTTCCGTCCTGTCCGTCTCGGCATCAATTCCCGATGCCTTCATTGTCTCAATCGCCTTATTGACAGTATTGACAAAGATACGCACATCGCGAAATACCCTGACGACATTGCGCTTTGCCTTAACCTTGTTATCGCAGAGCGAATCTATCAATTTTTCGGTTTTTTCGACATTAAGTCCCTTTTCTTTTATGATGTTGAGTGCTGCCCAGATGTCTTTCTCGCCCTCAAGGCGCAGAAGGGCGCGCGCGTGGCGCTCCGTCAGTCCTTCTTTTTCGATGAAATAGCGTACATCAACGGGCAATTTCAGTAATCTGAGCTTATTTGACAGGGCGCTCTGACTTTTCGACAGTCTTTTTGCCACCTCCGTCTGCGTCATACCGAAATGGTCAATCAACTGTCCGATTGCCGCCGCCTCTTCGAAGAAGGACAAATCGCTTCTTTGGACATTCTCGAGAATGGAATATACCGCGCTGTGCTCATAGTCACAGTCAAGCTCGATGCACGGCACCTCGGGCACACCCGCGAGAATGGCAGCTCGGAGCCTCCGCTCGCCGGCGACTATCTCGAAGTAATCGGAATTATTGATTCTGCGAATTAACAGCGGCTGCAGGATGCCATTTTCTTTAATTGAGTCCGCGAGAGAAAGCATATCATCGCTTTCAAACTTATGTCGCGGCTGATAGGGGTTAGGAAGCAGCTTTTCCGTCTTTATCAAATTTATATCATTCAATCGGACAACCTCCTTACAGCTATAATACTAACATAAACAATCAAAAAAATAAAGGATTTCTCATCGTGAGAAATCCTTAATGTTCGACATAAACTACTATCGCTAAAAGGGATTTGCGGTAATTTTCTTGGCTTTTCTGGGGTATCTTGTCGGAGTTTGCGATATTTTTTTCACATAAACAATCATTCTTTTGTCCCCGTTCGGCAGTTCATATTGGTATTCTGCCGCGAGTTCGCCGCCGAGTTCCCTGATTGCCGCCTCTGAGAGTTTGATATCCTCGCCCGTTCCTTTCAGTGCATAGAGCGCACCGCCGACCTTAACGAAGGGGAGCGTGTATTCAGCGAGAATGTTCAGCGGCGCAACGGCTCTTGCGGTGGCAATATCAAATGTTTCACGCAAACTCAAGTCCTTGCCGCCGTCCTCGGCTCTCATATGAACGCAGTTAGCGCTGAGTTTGCAGACATCAAGAACCTTTTGCAGAAAGCTCAGTCTTTTCTGAAGAGAGTCAAGAAGCGTTAACTGAATATCGCCTCGCGCAATCAGCAGGGGGACGCCGGGAAAACCTGCGCCCGTGCCCACATCAATCACACTGGCGCCCACGCTAATCTGTGCATATTTAAGCAGTTCAAGACTGTCGACAAAATGCTTTAGGACAATTTCGTCGGGTTTTGTGATTCCCGTTAAGTTCATCACCTTGTTTGTTTCAACAAGCTCCTCTGCGTAAGTGTCAAAGCGAAGCAGCGCCTCGCTATCAAGCGAAACGCCGATATCATCGGATAAAGTTTTTAATAATTCTTTATTTATCATAACTTTCGAGTATAATATTCAGCGCCGTGATGTCGGCAGGGTTGACGCCGCTGATACGGCTTGCCTGTCCGAGATTCTGCGGACGGATTTTGTCAAGTTTTTCAACCGCTTCAAGACGCAGTCCCCTGAGCGACGCGTAGTCGATGTCCTCGGGGATTTTCTTGCACTCGATGCGGCGCATTTCGGCAATCTGTGCCTCCTGCTTTTTAATATAACCCTCGTACTTTATCATAATCTGCACCTGCTCGAATACCTCATAGGGCAAATCGGGGCGCTCGGTGTCAAATGGTGCGAGGTCATCGTAGGTAATCTGGGGTCTGCGCAGGAGTTCAAGCATCTTGCATCCCGTTTTGAGCGGCGCGGTGCCGCGGTCAGTCAGCATATGCTGGAGGGCGTCCGAGAGGGGGATGCTCAGATGTTTCACGCGTTGCATCTCCGCCTTTATCTGTTCCTGCTTTTTGAGGAATTTTTGGTAACGTTCTTCGCTGATAAGTCCGATTTTGTAACCCGTCGGGGTGAGGCGGATATCCGCATTATCCTGGCGGAGCACGAGCCGGTACTCGCTACGCGAGGTCATCATTCTGTACGGGTCGGTGCAACCCTTCGTGACGAGGTCGTCAATCAGCGTACCGATGTACGAGCCGCCGCGGTCGAGCACAAGCTCGTCCTTGCCCTTGATTTTAAGCGCGGCATTGATACCGGCGACAAGTCCTTGCGCCGCCGCTTCCTCGTAACCGCTCGAGCCGTTAAACTGACCCGCGCCGTACAATCCCTCAATATCGTTGAACTCGAGTGTCGCTTTCAGCGCCGTCGGGTCGACGCAGTCGTACTCAATCGCGTAGGCGGTACGCATAACGACCGCATTTTCGAGTCCGGGGATGGTGTGGATAAAGTCAAGCTGCACATCCTCGGGGAGCGACGACGAAAGTCCCTGGAGGTACATCTCCTCCGTGTCCTCGCCGCAGGGCTCAATAAAGAGTTGGTGGCGCTCCTTGTCGGAAAAGCGAACGATTTTATCCTCGAAACTCGGGCAATAGCGCGGACCCTTTCCCTCAATCTTGCCGCTGTACATCGGGGAGCGGTGAAGATTGTCGAGAATAATCTGCTTTGTTTTATCATTGGTATAAGTGATATAGCACTCGACCTTGTTTGCGGGCGGTGTTTCGGTCTCAAAGGAGAAGGGAACGGTGCGTTCGTCGCCCTTTTGCACCTCGAGATTTGAAAAATCAACAAATCTTCTGTTCACACGGCTCGGGGTGCCCGTCTTGAAACGGCGCAGGGGGATATCCAGTTTTTTCAGCGCGGTCGCGAGTTTGTTTGACGGAAACATCCCGTCGGGTCCGCTCTCATAGGACACATCGCCGATATAAACCCTGCCGCCGAGGAAGGTGCCCGTCGCGATGATGACCGCCTTTGCGGTGTACTCCGCATCCAGGCGGGTCACGGCGTGCCATATGCCATCTTCGGTTTTGTATAAGTCGCAGATTTCGCCCTGTCGGATATCGAGATTTTCCTGCAGCTCCAGGGTGTGTTTCATTCCCGTTGAGTAAGCGCGGCGGTCAATCTGAGCGCGCAGCGAATGAACGGCGGGACCTTTGCCAAGGTTGAGCATCCGGCTCTGGAGGCAGAATTTGTCCGCCGCCTTGCCCATTTCGCCACCGAGCGCGTCAATTTCGCGGACGAGATGACCTTTGGAGGTACCGCCGATGGAGGGGTTACAGGGCATATTGCCCACCCAGTCGAGATTAATCGTAAACACGGCAGTGCTCACGCCAAGGCGTGCCGAAGCAAGGGCAGCCTCAATGCCTGCGTGCCCCGCGCCTATCACAATAACTTCATAATGTCCTGCTTTGTACATATGTATATACCTAATGATGAGCTATAAATGATGAATTATGAATGAATGACGGGCTTCGCCCGTACCCGATTTTATGATGGGTGTGGACAACGCCCACCCTCAATTCATCATTCATCATTTATTTTCCCACACAAAACTTTGAAAAGATATGATTGACCACCTCGGCGCTTGCTTTCTTGCCCGTAAGGGAAAGGAGTTCCTCCGCCGCTGCGTCAATCATCACATTAATCGCGTCATAGGTGACGCCGAGTGCCGCGCCGTCAAGCGCCTCGTTGATGGAGGCGAGCGCGTTTTCGCAGTGCTGCTTCTGTCTCAAATTCGCAAGCAGGGGAGCGCTGCTGTCAAAATCAGCGGTGCCGAGGAGTGAGGTCACGGCTGCTTCGAGCGCGTCGAGCCCCTCGTCATTCTTTGCGCTGATATAAACGGTTTTGTCAAAGGTGCTTTCGATTCTGTTCGTGTCGAGCACACTCTTAAGGTCGGTCTTGTTGACGACTGCCACGGTGCGCCTGTCCGCGCAGCGTTTCATCAGTTCCTCATCCTCGTCGGTCAGCGCCGCCGAGGCATCAAAGACGGCGAGCACGAGTTGCGCGTTTTCGAGTGCCTTGTACGCCTTTTCGATACCGATGTTTTCCACAACATCGCCCGACTCGCGCAGTCCTGCGGTGTCTTTGAGGTGAAGAACGATGCCGCCGAGACGGACATTCTCTTCCACGATGTCGCGGGTGGTGCCCTCGATATGGGTCACGATACTCTTGTCCGTTCCCGTGAGCATATTCATCAGACTGGATTTGCCCACATTCGGGCGACCCGCAATAACGGTGTCGACACCCGCTTTTACCACCTGCCCGCTATCGTAACTGTCGAGCAGATTTTTTAGTTCGCCCTGACAAAACTGAAGCGTGTTCAGCAGTTCGCCGTCGGTGAGTTCGGGAATTTCCTCGTCGGGATAATCGACCCATGCCGCCATAGTCGACGAGGCGTCGAGCAGTTTTTCGAGTACGGCATTGATGCTTGTGCTCAGTCTGCCGTGAAGGGCGGCGTACGAGGCTTTGAGTTCCTCTTCGCCCTCGGCGGAAATGATATCGGCAACCGATTCCGCCTGGGTTAAATCCATTTTGCCGTTCAGAAAGGCGCGTTTGGTAAACTCGCCCGCCGCTGCGGGCACAGCACCCGCGGCAAAGACAGCATCGAGCGTCTCGCTCACGGAGAGGAGACCGCCGTGCACGGAGAGTTCGACCACATCCTCGCCCGTATAGCTTTTGGGCGCACGGAAAACAAGCGCAACGGCATCGTCCCGCTGCCTGCCGTCGATGACGATGCTGCCGAATTTTGCACGGTAGCCGCCGAGGTCAGTGAGCGGGGATTTATCCCTGCACTGAAATACACTGTCTGCAATTTTTACGGCGTCCTGTCCGCTGATGCGGATAACGCCGATACCGCCCGGCGCATTACCGGTGGATATTGCCGCGATAGTTGTCATATAAAATCTCCAAACCTATTTGCCTCCCCCTTTGGGGAAGGGGGATCGCTTGCGGTGGATGAGGGGCAAAACGAAAAAGGCTGATTCTCTACCCGTCAATTCAAAAAGGCGAACGCAGAGCGTTCGCCTAATTCTTAGTCCTTGTTAAGCTCTATCTTTCCGTATTTCGGAAGATCCGCTCTGTCCTTTTTGGGGGTGTAGTCAGCGGGCTTTGTCGTAACAGCGGCGCTCTTCTGCGGCGCTCTGCCGCCCCTGCCTCTGTTCTGTCTCGGCTTGACGCCGCCGACGGGCTCGATGACGACACGTCTGTCCTGGTTGTAACCGATTGAGCGGCTCTCAACGCCTTCAATCTCCTGGACTGCGGTGTGGATAATTCTTCTCTCGTACGGATTCATCGGCTCAAAAGTATATCTCTTGCCCGTTCTGAGTACATACTGAGAATTCTTATCTGCGAGGTGTCTCAAGGTCTCGTTTCTCTTCTCGCGGTAGTTGCCTACATTGATGGCAACTCTGACATAGCTGCCCGAGCTCTTCTTCATCGCAAGGGAGAGAAGGTACTGGATGGAGTCGAGGGTTTCGCCTCTTCTGCCGATGATGATACCGTAATCCTCACAGTCAATTTCCATTGTCACAACGCCCTCTTCGTAGGTGGCGCTGATTTTTGCATCCTTGACATCAAGTCCCTTCACAATCTCAGCGAGGTAGCTCTTTGCGTACTCGAGGTCAACGCTCTTGGGGAAATCCTTTTCCTTCTTGGGCTGCGCCTCTTTCTTCGGCTGGGGTGCTGCCTTTTGCTCGGACTGCTTAGCGGGTTTGGCGTCCTTTTTGGGCTCTGCCTTTTTGCCCGCGGGCTTGTTATTCTTTTTATTCTGCTTCTTTGAAGCTTTCTGTTCCTTTACCCCGTCGTCATAATATGCCCTTGCTTTGGCATCCGAGCCGCCGAAAAGTCCGAGAATTTTCTTCTTGGGCATTTCGAGGATTTCGGTTTTGACGTCGAGTTCAAACTTCGCAGGAGCATTCAGACCGGCTTTTGCATTGGAAATGGCTTCCATTTCGGTTTTGCCGGTAGCGATAAATTCCTTTATCATAAATCCTCCGATATTTACTTTACATTTTTAATGCTTTCTTCCCTGGAGCGTCTTTCGATGGTGTTTTCAACCATCTGGCGCGCGATGTTGCGCCTCGGGGGGAAGAATTTTGCCATCACGAGCTGCTGCACGATTGCTACCAGGTTTGAAATAATCCAGTAGAAACCGACCGCTGCCGATACCTGGAATGCGATGTAGAATGAAAACAGCGGCATCATCAGCATCATCATAATCATCTGGCCCTGCTGCTGACCCATCGCGGGATTATTCTTCTTCTGAATCAGGGTCGAAACGATGGTCGAACCGATTGAGGTCACGAGACACAGAATCGGAATCAGCACGATAATGCCGTCCTTCCAATGCGGAATCTGGGTCATATCAATCGAGCCGATGTACATATGCTGTTTGTAGTTTTCGATGGCAGCGATTTTATCCGCGGTAAAGAGTTTCGGGAATTCGGTCGCAAGGGTATCCTTGTACTGCGCGAAATTCTGGAGAATCTCAATCTGGAAATATCTGCCGTCGATACTCAGCGCTTTGGCAATAGCATCTGCGTTTGAGGCTATATCAACGCCGAGAATATACTGAATCGGATAGTAGATAATACCGATAATACCCATGAGGAATATCATCTGAAACGCCATCGGTCCGCAGCCCATATTCATCGGGTTGTGTCCCTCGCGTGCGTAGAGCGCCTGCATTTCCTCCTGCATCGCCTGGTTTGCTTTCTGGCGCTGCTTGGGGTCGGTTATTGCGTTGACATTGTACTTTTTCTGAATTTTCTGGATTTTCGGCTGAATTCGGTTTGTCTTCGCCATGGTTTTTTGCTGCTTGAGGTTAAACGGAAACAGCACAAGTCGGGTAAGAATGGTAAAGACGATAAGCGCGAGGAAATACTTATTATCGAATACGATAAGAAGTCCCTCCATACATTTACCGAAAAGCCAGTAAAGCGGCTTGAAAAGCGCCATTCCGTTATTGACACCTTTGGCAGCCATCGTAATAAAATCAATATACACTTTACTTCGTCCTCTTGTTTTCTTTTTTGGGGGGTACGGGGTCGTAGCCGCCCTTGAAGAGCGGATTGCACCTCATAATGCGAAGTATAGCGAGAGCGCTACCCTTAAGAACGCCGTGAATCTGCACGGCTTCGAGCGCATATTGTGAGCAGGTCGGGGTGTAGCGGCACGCGCCGTGCGAAAAACGCGGCGAGAGTGTCAGCTGATAGGTGCGAATCAAAAACACCACCGTCTTCTTTGCAAAATCCTTAATCATTTGCATCGGTAACACCCAGTTTCTCAAAATGCGCGGTCATCTCCTGCAGCACGCGCTGCATCTTGACCTTGCTTGTCCTGCTCCTTGCAACGAATACGATATCCCAGTTGCCGCCGATATTGCCCTCAAGTTCGGCGAGTGCGGCACGGATGACGCGGCGCGAGCGGTTGCGCTCGACGGCGCCGCCGATTTTCTTTGAGGTGGTGATGCCGTAATGCACGCCCGGAGTCCTCGATTTCATCGCGTAGGTCACAAGGCAGGGCGAGGCAATACTCTTGCCCCGATAATAAAGCCTGCGAAAATCCTTGTTTTGTTTTAGGGTTTGACTCTTCACAAAAAACCCCCGCTTAACCGTTATCAGTCAATTAGTAAGAAAGTCTTTTTCTGCCCTTCGCTCTGCGGCGAGCAAGTACCTTTCTACCGTTTCTGGTCGACATTCTCTTTCTGAAGCCGTGCACCTTCTGTGCATGTCTCTTCTTGGGCTGGAAGGTTCTTTTCATCTTTTTCACTCCTTATCAAAGATTAAACTGGTCTTAATCTATCTGTTCTCTATGCGGTATAGCATAGGCATGTAAAAATTGAGAATTGAAAACGGAGAATTGGGCATCATCCGTTTTCCGTTCGCTGCTATGCAAAGTTACACTGACAGCGTTAGATATTATATTAAATAATAAGCATTTTGTCAACTAAAACTTGTATTTATTCATTATTTATATTATAATACTCTATATATTGCGTTTGCAGTAAAATTCAACAACTAATTAGCAAGGGAGAACTCCGTTATGCTCGGAATTATCGGTGCCATGGATGTCGAAATCGACACCGTCAAAAGTAAACTTCAGTCCCGGACCGTTACCCGGATTGCGGGTATGGATTTCGTGTGCGGCACGCTCGAAGGCGTCATGGTGTGCGCGGCGCAGTGCTCACCCGGCAAGGTGAACGCCGCCATGTGCGCACAGATTATGATTGACCGTTTTAAGGTGTCGTGCGTTATCAATATCGGCGTCGGCTGCTCGCTGAGCGAACGCGTCGTCATTAAGAACGTTGTCATCGCGACCGACGTGTGCGAATACGATGTGGACATTACCGCGCTCGGCGAACCGCGCGGCTATATCAACGGTCTGAATATGATTCAGATTCCGACCGATAAGGCACTGTCGGACGAGCTGGCACAAACCGCGATTATCTGCGGCGAAAAAATACACCGCGGCTCGGTAGCCAGCGGCGACACTTTCATTGCCGATAATGACCTCAAAGCGATGCTTTCCGAGGATTTCGGCGCCATCTGCGGCGAAATGGAGGGCGGCGCTATCGGTCATGTCTGCGCGGCGAACGGGGTGCCCTTCGCCGTACTGCGCTCCATCAGTGACGGTGGCAACGCGGATGCCCAGCTTGACTACCCTACCTTTAAGACCGTGGCGGCAAATATCTCCACATCCATTATCCTTAACTTTATCAAGAAACAGAAAACACAGATTACTTTTGAGTTATAAATGAAAAGGGCTCGCCCTTTGGCAAGCCCTTAGTCAATGATATAATTTCCGAGGATGAATTCCTCCGCCTGATTAATCAGCTCAACGATGGAGGTGTAGTCCGTTCCGTCAAGTCCGGTGCGGCTGCGGTCCTCAATCAGCGCGAATTTTGCATCCTCGACGGCGATGGCAGCCGAGGCAAGTTCTCTTGCGACGGTGTAGTCAATTTTGAAGAGCTCCTTCGGCAGTGCGCCCGCCTTGGCGAGGGTTAATGCGCCGCGGTACAGCGCGAGCATATAGTAATCGCATACAAACTGCTGCGCGTTGCTGCCCGAGGACACGGTAAACGCCATATCGAGTAACTGCTTGGTCGCGCGGGAGAGTGTCGCAAGCGGAAGAGAGTCGTCGTCGACAAGACCTACCGCTGCGCCGTTTCTGCTCTCGCTGACGCCGAGAAGATAGTCGGTTGTTACGTGATAATATTCGCTGCACTTGATGACAAAATCAAGTCCGCATTCTCTGATTCCTTTTTCATAGTGGGAGAGCAGCGCCTGGGAAATACCGAGGTCGGTGGCAGCCTTTTTCTGGCTGATGCCCCTCTCCTTTCTGAGCTGCGACAGAACGGTCGAAAACTTGCTCAGTTTCTCTTTATCCTTGGTCATATTTTCATCTCTAACTTATACTATTTGTAATGCTTTTTCATTATAGTCCTAATTATACATTTTGTAAACATACAAATTGTTTTTGTAATTTTTTGTAATAAAACCAAGTAATTTCAATCATTTTTGGAGGTTTCGCATCGTGAAATCATACACTCTGTATTTATTTCGTCACGGACTGACGAAGGGAAATATCAACGCACAGTATATAGGGCATACCGATTTGCCGCTAACAACGGATAGTATATCCGACCTGAAAAATATCAAGGCACGCCACCATTACCCCGCAGTGGACGCAGTCTTTGTTTCGCCTCTGAAACGGGCAAAACAGAGTGCCGATATTATGTTTCCAAAAAATAACAAAATTGTAATAGATGAATTCATCGAGTATAATTTCGGCGAGTTTGAGGGGCTGACCGCGGATGACCTGAAGGACAATGCGGATTTTGCCGAATGGCTGCGCGGCGACATCACCGCGCGTCCCCCGCACGGCGAGAGCAACGCCGAATTTATCCACCGCGTATGTACCGCCTTTGAGAAGGTTATCGACGGCTGCATCAAAACGGGCACGCAGCATATTGCCATCGTCGCCCACGCGGGTGTGCTGATGACAATTCTCTCGAGTTTCGGACTGCCCGAGGCGCCGATGGCGCACTGGCAGATGGATGCCGGCTACGGCTATAAGCTCCGCATCACACCCTCGCTCTGGATGCAGGGAAGAAAAATAGAGGTCGTCGACCTTGCACCGGAAAGCATTAAGGAGCTAAATAGCTAAGAGCGAATTTCACGCTTTGCGTGAGCTAATTTTGCCTTCGGCAAGCTATAACTATTAAATCAGCAACCTCGCGCCCAAAGCGTTAAGGGGCTAAATAGCTAAGAGCGAATTTCACGCTTTGCGTGAGCTAATTTTGCCTTCGGCAAGCGAAAGGAGTACTCATATGGCGGACAGTATTATGCTTGAAAAGTCAAAAGAATTAGCTGTCGACACTGTTTTAATCGGCAAAGAGATTATACAAAATCAAAAAGAGTATGTTCTGACGCGTCAACTTATCAAAAGCGGAACTTCCGTTGGTGCGAATATACATGAATCTAAGTATGCCCAAAGCACGGCTGACTTTATCTCAAAAATGCAAATAGCGCTCAAAGAGTGCTACGAAAGTGAGTATTGGCTCGAAATTATGCACAAAACCGGTTATCTGAACGAAAACGATTTTCAAAAGCTTATAACAAAATGCCGTGAAATAAGACGGATGCTCATTGCGTCCATCAATACCGCAAAAAGCAACGGCAGCTCTTAGCTCGCCGACGGCGAAATTAGCTGCGAAGCAAATTAGCTTGTGCGACAGCACAAAATTAGCTAAAAAAGGAAGACTCATTCAGAGTCTTCCTTTTTTGTTGTCGTTTCAACCACGGTTACTTCGCCGTAGTGATTATTCGTAATGGTGGCATACATCCTGCCGGCGCCCTCACTGTAAAAGCCTCGTTCGGGGCACTTTGCGGAGTCGGGTCGAATGTGCGCCAGCGTGATATTCGATTTGCCGTAGATGATGGACTGCAGATTGTACGCGTCCTGCGGATAATCGCAGCGCCAAATCCACTGACCGTAGTAGATACCGCCCTTGAGGTTGTACTCGGGGAGGTTTTGCATATAAATATCGAAATCCAGCCAGCCCTGGGTAAACGCATATTTCGCTATCTTGACAATCTCGCTCTTGCCGAAACTCGTCTTGACATACGGGATGAGTTTATTAATAACCTTGAGCAGCTTGACGGTCGAGGCGTCCTTCGTCTGGTTAAAAATCTCGATAAGGCAGGTCTTTTGTCTGTCGGCTCTCATATTATCGGAGTCGAGTTTACGGATACGGCAGTACGCGAGCGCCTGTTTGCCCGTCAGCTTCTGCTTGCCCTTGTTGCCCTCAAATTCCTTATCAATCGTGACGTGACCGTAACGGCTCTGGTGATTATTAATCTCGTTAATCTCCGCCGATGTCAGCTCGAGCGTAACGCCGCCGAGCGTGTCCACAATGCTCTCAAAAGAGTCAAAGTTTACAATGGCATAATTATCAATCCGTATTTTATACAGATTTTCAAGGCAGGTGATATAGGCGTTGATGTCACCCGTGGACATCGCGCCGTTAATCTTGCCGAACTGTCCCGTCTCGGCGTTGCCCTTATCGGTCTCCCAGTATGCCCACGCATCGCGCAGAATAGAGGTCAGCGTAATCTGCTTGGTGTCAATGTTGACGCTGACGATAATTGCCGAGTCGGCTCTCGTTCCCTCGTCGAGAATTTCGCTGCCCCTCGTATCCTCGCCGATCAGCAGGATGTTGAGCACATGGGTCGACGAGCAGGGCTTGCCGTTATAATACCAGTCGCGAATCATATCCTGGAGGGAGGAAAGTTCGGTCGCCTCTTTCTCGTTAATCGGCTCAAAACTTTCCTCAAGCTTGTCCATACCCGTCCACAAACTCTCGGTGGTGGCAACGGTATTGTCCTTGTTGTTATCCACAAGGTTGTTAATCATATGATTGGCAACCACAACCGCGGCGATGCCCGCACCGATAATCAGTACCACGAGGGCGATGATAATCGCGGTGACGGTTTTCTTTGTCTTGGGAGACATCTTTTTCTTCTCGGGGAGGGTTTCGTTTTCCTCCGCGACGGGGAGTTCCTCCTCGGCGATGTGCATCATATCCACCGCGTCGGCGGGTGCTTCCTCAGTCTCGGGGATTTCTTCTGCCGCAGGCATTTCTTCGGCAGGCTCTTCTGCCACCTCAGGTGCTTCCTCGGTTTCAGGGTTTTCCTCCTCGGGTTCCGGTTCCACGGGGGACTCTTCGACGGCGGGAGGCTCCTCATCCTGTTTCACAGGAGCAGGATTCTCCACCTCTTCCTTATGTTTCTTTACCTCAGAGAGGATGTCGTCAATATCGTATTCCTTGTCCATACCATTCTCCTCTTGGGACATATGCTTTATCTATTAAATACACGGGATTCATAACGTGTATTTGAATGAGCGGTGAATAATATGTAAATATTATTCCTGCACGGGTGCTTCGGTCTCCGCCGTTTCGGGTGCTTCGGCGTTTTCCTCAGCCTCGTCCTCGGTCTCCTCGTACTTATCAACGATGGAAAGAGTCGCGAGACGCTCGCCGTCCTTCACCCGCATTACCTTAACGCCCTTGCCGGGACGCTTGACTTGTGAAATCTGGTCGGCGTGCGTGCGGATGACGATACCGTCGGTCGTAATCATAATGACGTCGTTCTCGTCGTCGACGGGCGCAATCATCGCCACCTTGCCGAACTGCTCGGTGCGGTAGTTAATCAGACCCTTACCCGCTCTCGACTGTACGCGGTAGTCGGAGAATTCGCTCTTTCTGCCGTAGCCTGTTTCGCTGACGGTGAGTAACTGCTTGCCGGGTACGGATACTGCAAATCCGACAACATAGTCGCCGTCTCTGAGCTGAATTGCCTTCACGCCGCGCGCCGTTCTGCCGATGAGGCGTGCGTCGCTCTCCTTAAAGCAGATTGCCATACCGTCGTGGGTCGCCACGATGAGTTCGCGCTCGCCGTCAGTGACATCCACCCAGCAGAGTTCGTCGCCCTCGTCGAGATTAATTGCGATAATGCCGCTCTTGCGGATATGGTCGTACTGGTCAATCGCCGTTCTTTTAATGATACCGTTTCGGGTGACCATACAGAGATATGCTCTCTCCTCTTCCTTGGGAATCTTGACCATCGCGGATACGGTCTCGTCCTGCTCGAGCGGGAGAAGGTTGACGACGTTCATACCCTTGCTCGTACGCGATGCCTCGGGAATCTGGTAGCCCTTCATCTTAAACACTTTGCCGCGATTGGTAAAAATCATTACGAAATCGTGGGTCGAGCAGGTAAACATTGTCTTGGCGTAATCCTCCTCGCGGCGCGACATACCCATAATGCCCTTGCCGCCGCGGTTCTGCGCCTTATAGGTGTCGACCGTCTGGCGTTTCATATAGCCGCGCTCGGTGAGGGTGAGGATGCAGTCCTCAACGGGGATTAAGTCCTCGTCATCCACATCACCGGTGAACGCCGAAATTTCAGTGCGGCGCTCGTCGCCGAATTTCTCGGCGATTTCGCGGGATTCTTCCTTGATAATATCGAGGATGCGCGCCTCGTGAGCAAGAATATCGAGATAATCCTTAATCCTTGCGTGTAAATCATCGAGTTCGTTGAGAATCTTCTCAATTTCAAGTCCGGCGAGCTGACCGAGACGGTATGCGACGATGGCGCTTGCCTGCGGGTCGTCAAATCCGAACTTGTCCATAATTGCCTGCTTCGCCTCAGCCTGGCCGCCCTTGCAGGCGCGGATGGTCGCGATAACGTCATCAACAATGTCAATCGCCTTGGCGAGACCTTCGAGGATATGCGCTCTCTCCTGCGCTTTCTTGAGGTCGAACTCAGTTCTTCTCTTGATAATATCCTTCTGGAATACAATGTATTTCTCGAGGATGGTTTTGAGGTTCATAACCTTCGGTACGCCGTCGTCGAGCGCCAGCAGAATGGTGCCGAAGGTGACCTGCATATCGGTAAGTTTATAGAGGTTGTTGAGAACAACCTGCGCGTTTGCGTCGCGCTTTACGGTGACTTCGATGTGCATACCGCGTCTGTCGGAGTAGTCCTGAACGTCGGCAACACCCTCGAGTCTCTTTTCCTTAACAAGGTCGGCGATACGCGTAATCAGTCGTGCTTTGTTGACGCCGTAGGGAATTTCGGATACGACAATCTTAAATCTGTCGCCCTTTGCCTCCACGATTTCAGCGCGTGCGCGCACATAAATCTTGCCGCGGCCCGTTGCGTAAGCCTCGCGGATGCCCTTGGCGCCCATAATGATACCGCCTGTCGGGAAATCGGGACCCTTGATGTGCTGCATAATATCCTCGAGTTGAGCCTCGGGATTATCAATCAGGCAGCACATACCCTCGACAACCTCACGCATATTGTGGGGCGGGATATTCGTCGCCATACCGACCGCGATACCCGAAGAGCCGTTAACAAGCAGATTCGGGAAACGCGCCGGGAGAACGGTCGGCTCATTTTCGGTGTCGTCGAAGTTCGGCGCCCAGTCGACCGTGTCTTTCTTAATATCATCGAGCATTTTCAGCGCCGTTTTGGAGAGGCGGCTCTCGGTATAACGGTAAGCAGCCGGCGGGTCGCCGTCGATGGAACCGAAGTTACCGTGGCCGTCCACGAGAATGTGGCGCATCGAGAATGTCTGTGCCAGTCTTACCATCGCATCATATACGGAAGCGTCACCGTGCGGATGATAGTGACCGAGCACATCACCGACGGTGGTGGCGCACTTTCTGTACGGACTTGTCGGGTAAAGACTGTTTTTATACATCGCATAGAGAATGCGGCGGTGTACGGGCTTCAGTCCGTCGCGCACGTCGGGAAGCGCACGGGATACGATAACGCTCATTGAGTAATCAAGGAATGCCTTGCGAATCTCGGTGCTAATCTCTACATCTACGATTTTTTGGTTATCATAGCGTATTTCCTGGTCCATATAAAATCTCCTAACCTTATTTGCTTCCCCTCGGGGGGAAGCTGTCAGCCAAAGGCTAACCGATGAGGGGATTAACCCTCAGTTACATTTATGTATTTCATTTTCTTAATGTGGAGTTTTTATGATTCTTCATATCTCCCCTCATCCACCGCAAGCGGTCCCCCTTCCCCCGAGGGGGAAGGCTTTTTTGACAATACCGAAACGCGGCGATTTGAGCCTCGCCGTTTAGCGATGTTGCCTTTTTATACGTCTAAGTTTTGGACAAACTTTGCGTTCTTTTCGATGAACTCACGGCGAGGCTCAACATTATCTCCCATCAGAATGGAGAAGTTTTCGCTCGCGCGCTGTGCATCCTCAACCGTGACGCGCAGCATCGTGCGGTACTCGGGGTCCATTGTGGTTTCCCAGAGCTGTTCGGGGTCCATCTCACCGAGACCCTTGTAGCGATGGATGTCGCAGTTGCCTTCAAATTCTTCGATGAGGGCGTCCCTCTCCTCGTCGGAAAAGGCGTAGGAGCTCTTCTTACCCTTGCTGATTTTGAAGAGCGGTGGCTGTGCGAGATAGACATAGCCGTCCTCGATAATCTGCGGCATATAGCGGAAGAAGAAGGTGAGCAGCAGCGTTCTGATATGCGCGCCGTCGACATCGGCATCCGCCATAATAATAATCTTATGATATCTGAGTTTATTAATATCGAACTCGTCGCCGATACCGGTGCCGAGTGCCATCACAACGGGAAGGAGTTTTTCATTGGAGTAGACCTTGTCCACCCTCGCCTTCTCAACATTGAGCATCTTACCCCAGAGCGGGAGAATTGCCATATGCTCACGGTCGCGTCCCTCTTTTGCCGAGCCGCCTGCCGAGTCACCCTCGACGATATAGATTTCGCATTTCGTCGGGTCTTTACTGGTACAGTCCGCGAGTTTACCGGGGAGGGAGTTGCTCTCGAGCGGGGATTTGCGGCGGGCGTTTTCACGCGCTTTTCGCGCAGCCTCACGCGCTCTCGATGCCTCGAGTGATTTATTGAGCAGGGTTTTTGCGACCTGCGGATGCTCCTCAAAATAGGTCATCAATTTATCGTAAACAAGGGAGGACACGAGACCCGTAATATCGGTGTTGCCGAGTTTGCCCTTCGTCTGTCCCTCAAACTGTGCCTCGGTGAGTTTCACCGAAATGACTGCGGTAATGCCCTCACGGACATCCTCACCGCTGAATTTCTTGTCGCTGTCCTTGAGGATACCGAACTTCTTGCCATAGTCGTTAAAGACACGGGTGAGGGCGGTCTTGAATCCCGTCTCGTGGGTACCGCCGTCGATGGTGTTAATATTATTCGCAAAGGAAAGCAGGGTTTCGGTATAGCCATCCGTGTAGGCGAGCGCCACCTCGGCGCTGCGGTCATCCTTCGTTGTAGAAATATGGATGACCTCCTCCTGAATCGGATTGAGACCTCTGCTCGTATTGATGAAATCAACGAACTCGCGGATACCGCCTTCATAGCAGTAAACGGCGGTATGCTCTTCGTCATCATAGCCGTCGTCCGCACTGCGGTCGAATTTCTCGCGCTTGTCGGTGAGGCTAATGGACAGTCCCGCGTTGAGGAATGCCTGCTCTCGCAGTCTTCTCTGGAGAATATCGAAGGTGTATTTCGTCGTCTCGCTGAAAATTTCGGAGTCCGCCTTAAACTTGATAAAGGTGCCGTGCTCATCCTCGGGTACATCCGCGATGATGTGGAGGTCATTGACCGCTACGCCGCGCTCAAAGCGCTGCGCATAAATATGACCGTTTCTGGTAACCTCAACCTCGAGCCACTCCGAGAGAGCGTTTACAACCGATGAGCCAACGCCGTGCAGACCGCCCGATACCTTATAGCCCGAGCCGCCGAACTTACCGCCCGCATGGAGCACGGTGAGTACAACCGTAACGGCGGGAAGTCCCGTCTTGTCGTTTACTTCGGTCGGAATACCACGGCCGTTATCGCGTACGGTGATAATATTGCCGGGGAGAATTTCCGTCTCGATATGGGTACATACGCCGGCGAGCGCCTCGTCGATGGAGTTGTCGACAATCTCGTAAACGAGATGGTGCAGACCTCTCGGTCCGGTCGAACCTATGTACATACCGGGGCGCTTTCTGACCGCCTCAAGTCCTTCGAGTACCTGAATACTGTTGCCCGAATATTCCTCGGTAACGACGGTATCAATGTCCTCTTCTTCTAAAACTGTCTCTTTGATTTCTTCGCTCATAAAAAACCTCTTACTTGCTTCTTTTATACAATGTACTTGTATTTACCGGACTTACATAAACCGCCTCGTCGGTGACGACGAAACTTTTAGGCAAGTCATAATTGACATAAATAATTCTTTTCTCTTTTTCTGCTTTTGACAGATAATCACGAGTGGCTTTGTTGACCGTGGAGGTATCCATATCAAAGATACCGATGATGCCCCCGTCCGTGATGACCGTGTCTTCTCCTAAATGAATAAACATTCGTCGCTTGGCGACTTCGTGATTGAAACATAATGCTACCGCATTATGTTAATCATTACTTCGTCGTTGCTCCTTCTCCGACAAAAATCCGGCATTGCCTGCTTTTTTGTCGGTTTTTTATTTTAATTCTCCGCTTTCTATATGCAGGGTTTTGCCTTCTTTTAGCCGCAATATCTGTTCCTTATCACAGCAGGTGATGAATACCTGCAGTCCCTTGATACGGTTGAGGATATAATCCTGGCGCTTTTCGTCGAGTTCACTCATCACATCGTCGAGCAGGGCAATCGGTCGGATACCCGTCATCTGCTCGAGCAGTGCCGCCTCGGCAAGTTTGAGTGCAAGCACGCAGCTGCGCTGCTGCCCCTGAGAGCCGAATTTACGTGCGGATTTTCCGTTTATCAGAATGTCGATATCGTCGCGGTGCGCGCCGGCGGAGGTAGTTCTGTTTTGCAAATCCTGCACCTTGTTTTCCTCAAGTGCCTTCAGAATATTCTGCTCAATAACCGCCGTGTCGCTGACTTCGCTGACCGCGCCGAGATAGAGAATGTCAATTTCTTCCGTACCCGAACTGATGCCCGCGTATATTTCTTTAACATATGGGCTGATTGCCTCGATATAGCGCAGGCGCTGATTGACAATCTTTGCACCGATGCGGGCAAGGTTTTCATTCCAGATGTAGAGCATTCCCTCCATTTCGGGATGGTGAAGGACATCTTTAAGCAGATTATTACGCTGCACAAGCGCGCGATTGTAGTCGCTGAGTAGATTTTTGTAGCCGCTCTTAATCTGACAGAGGGCACCGTCAATAAAGCGACGCCGCTCAATCGGTCCGTCCTTAATCATACTGAGATGCACGGGGGAGAAGATAACCGCCTTAATCTCTTCACCGAGTGCGGCGGCACTCTTTTTCTTAATGCCGTTGAGCGTAGCCTCCCGCCGTCCATTGATAAACAGTTCGGCGTTTTGCTTTCTGCCGTTTCCTTCGAATTCAATGCTGAGTTTTGCACTTTCGCAGTCAAATCTGACGAGTTCCTTATCGCGAACGCCGCGAAAGCTCTTCGCTCCGGTAAAGAGATACAGCGCTTCAATTAGGTTTGTTTTGCCCTGTGCATTTTCGCCCCAGGTGATGTTGACATCGTCAAAGGTAGCGGACATTGTTTCAATATTACGAAAATGGGTAATATCAATCTTATTTATTTTCATTGATAATCTGATAATCCGTGCCGAAGGCGGTTACGGTGTCGCCATCGCGCAGTTTCTTGCCGCGCGCGGTACAGACTTCACCATTGACGCGGATAATTCCGTCCTGTATAAATTCTTTTGCCTGACCGCCCGTTTCACTGATTCCCTTGAATTTAAGAAATGACTGAAGTTGGATAAAATCCGTATTAATTCTGACAATTTCTTTTGGGTGTTCTTTTATTTTAACATTAATTTTCATTACGCAGCCTCATCGGGAGTACGAGGAAAAGAAAATTATCGCCGCTGATGGGCATAATTTTTACGGGGCTGACAGGTCCTGCAAGTTCAATACGTACTTCGTCGGTGTCGGACGCATTCAGCGCGTCGAGCATAAATTTGGAATTAAAACCGATTTCAACGCGCTCACCCGAGGTGTTGGCGTGGGTATGGTCGACGAATCTGCCGAGACTTGATACGGTCGATACACGCATCTCGTCGTTATCAAACATACATCTGATGGGATTCTTTTGATTATTTTCAATAACGGGAAGCGTACGCTGGATGCAGTTGATTGCTTCGTTTGTATTAATGAGTACCGTTGTCGTGATGACCTTCGGCATCGCACTTCTGTAATCGAGAAAATCACCGTCGAGCAGTCGGCTGATGATGGAATAATTACCTACCTCAAAAACAATATGACGCTTTCCGACATTGACGGAAATGGTACCTTCGTCGCCGCTGATGAGTTTCATCAGCTCGCGGATAGTCTTTTTCGGTACGATAAAGGTAATGTCCTCACCAATATAATCAATTTTTTCTTTTCTGATAGCGAGACGGAATCCGTCCACACCAATCATTGTTAATATACTGTTATTGATTTCAAATTTCAGTCCGGTATAGACGGGTTTGCCGCTCTCGCTGTCCGCAACGGCAAAGAGTGTCTGACTGACCATTGAGTGAATCATGTTTTGGTCGAATTCAAGGCTTTCCCCATTGTTGACGGACGGAAGCTCGGGATAGTCGTTTGCATCAATACCGGTGATATTATACTGTGCCGCGCCGCTGATAATGGAAACGGATACACCGTTTGTTTCAATTGTGACGCTCTCGTCGGCTAATTTGTTGATAATATCGCTGAATACCTTGGCATTGATGACAATATCACCCGCCTCAACAACGTCGACACTTAATATAGTATTAATACCAAATTCAAAATCATAGCCGGTGAGGCTGAGTGTATCGGAGCCGCATTCAATTAAAATACCTTCAATGGTGGGAATGGTAACCTTCGTGCTAACGGCTCTCATTACATTGTTGCATGCAACTGAAAGTTCTTTCGTATTACAAGTGAATTTCATCTGAACAATCCTTTCTTTATGAAAAAGTAAAAATGAGCAGTTTTTTCGATTTTTTGTATCATCCTAATTATCACTTTTATTTATAATAGTATAAGCGGTGTAAAATGTTCAAAACGCATCGAAATACTTTTATAAACACTGTTTTGGCGTGAACAATTACGGTGGATAATTTGTCGATACATTGTTGATAATGTTCAAAATTTTGGTTTTGAACATATACTGTGGAAAATTTTATTGTTGAAAATGAAAAAATTGTTGAAAATTTTTTTGTTTAAGGAAGGTCCTTAATATTATTGATAATATCCATAACGCGGGCATTGAGCGCCGAGTTTTGTTTGAGAATCTCGCCGAGTTTATTAACGTTATACATAACGGTCGAGTGGTTGCGGTTAAATTCCTTACCGATTTCCTCATAACTGATATTCGTTACCTCGCGGATGATATAAAAACACATCTTGCGCGCGTCGGAAACCTCCGCCGTATGCTTTTTACTGTAAATATCCTCATTTGAGACGCCCGTCGTACGGCAAACCTCGTCCACAACACGGTTAATCGTAATCGGCACGGGCTGTACGTCGTTGAGTACATCCTTGATTGCCTGTTGCGCGAGTGCGATATTCGGCACATCTTCACCGTATGTACACATCGCGTGGAGTTTCTTCGTGATACCCTCAAGCTGACGGATATTTGACTTAATTCTCTCAGCGATGAAATTGATGACGTTCTCGGGAATATTGAAATTCAGCAGTTCTGCCTTGCGTTTAATAATTGCACAGCGGGTTTCATACTCAGGAATCTGAATATCAACAATGAGTCCGCTCTCAAAACGGTTACGCAGTCGGTCGATAATGGATTTAATATCCTTCGGCGGACGGTCGGAGGTGAGTACAACCTGTTTGCCGTTATCGACAAGAGCGTTAAAGGTGTGGAAAAATTCCCACTCGGTTGCTTCCTTACCGGCGATGTACTGAATATCATCGACAAGCAGTACATCCACATTGCGGTACTTCTGGCGAAATTCTTCGGTGTTTTTCGTTGAAAGAACACCCATAAATTCGTTAAGAAAGTCCTCACTGTAAACGTAGACGACCTTCATATGCGGGTAATTATTCTTAATCTCGTTACAGATTGCCTTGAGAAGGTGCGTCTTACCGAGTCCCGAATTACCGTAGATAAAGAGGGGATTGTAATTGGCAATACCGTGCTCGCGGTTAATCTGTCCGCCCGGGTCGGCTGCAATTGCGCGTGCCGCCGTATAGGCAAATTTATTTGAATTGCCGACGATGAAATTATCAAAGGTAAAAATATCGTTTTTGAAATCAATTAAACTATTCTGATTTTTTTCTTCCTCGCTCGAAAATGAGTCCGGCGCGTAGCAAAAGAGTTTTACCGGAAAACCGCAGACATTTTCGAATGCCTCGAGGAGTAAATCATTATATTGGGAAAGTACAGTGTTTTTCTTAAACTCACTGGTGAAGGAAAGATGCGCTGTAGAGCCCGTGAAATCCGTCATTTCGATGGGAGAAATCCACAGTCTGTACGCCGTATCCGTGGTCCTATCCTTGCAGTATTCGAGAACACTGCTCCATATTTCTATAAAATTCTCCATAAGCAGCCTTTCTTTATGCATAAAATATCACTCTCTATTATAGTAAAAATTATTATTTTAGTCAATATATATTTTTAATATTTTAATTATTAAAAACATCTATATTTTAGGATTCACGAAACGCGTAAAAGTTCTTGCACTTTTTATAAGGGTAATATATAATAATTCATAACAGGAGACTATTATGAAAATTTTTAAGAATCACGGGGATTATTATATTCCCAAATCCGATATGAAAAGCAGCGGCGAGGCGCGGATACTGAGAATTCTCTTGGTTTTTGTCGTTTTGTTTACTGCGGTCTTTCTCATAGTGCTGTCGCGTCATTATTCGAGCGCGGCGGAATTTTTCGGCAAGGGCGAGGTAACGGTAACCCAGGCGGAGGAAGAGGAGGAATATCTTCCCCCCATTGAGGGAAAGACGAATTTTATCGTCTTTGAGACCGACGACGAGCGCACGGCAATGAATTTTATTTTCCTCATTCAGGCGGATAAGGATAATAAGGCATATAAAGTCTGCTCCCTGTCGCCGAAAACAATGATTGACGGCAAAAATCTTTACGATATTTATTCCGTCGGCGGCGGTGCAGCGGTGCAGACGAAGCTGACCGAGTACCTCGGTGTACAGATTGATTATTTTGCAGAATTTGAGGCGACCTCGTTTACGGATTTCGGCGCAAAGCTCGGTACCCTGGTTTATCCTTCGCCCGAGGAGATTAAATTCAGCGGCGGAGACGAGGAAAATAAGTACACCCTCCATATCAGCGAGGGTGAGCAGAATCTCGATGCACAGATGATTTCCAATCTCCTGCGCTACTATTCCGAGGAGAAGAAGAATTTTGCCCTCGAAAACGAGTTGATTCAGCGGATATTTACGGGACTCTTCAACGAGGAAAACTACGGGGATTGCGACTCCCTCTTCCGTCTCTTTATTAAATCCGCGACGACGAATATTACCGTGCGTGATTTTGAAAACGGCAAGGACGCGCTCACGGTATTTTGTAAATTGAATACGGATATCACGGTTTACGGCGCTGAGGTGCAGTACGAGGACAACGTTCTCACCCAGAATTCCGTGAAGGAGATTAAAGGATATTTCAGTAAATAAGGAGACAATTATGATTTCACCTGACAATAAAGAAATAATTAAAAAAGCGGTACGCGATATTCTCATCGCGGTCGGTGAGGACCCTGACAGAGCGGGACTGCTCGAAACGCCGCAGCGTGTGGCGAATATGTATGAGGAAATGTTCAGCGGTCTCGACGAGGACCCGAAACGCCATCTGAAACTCTTTGATGAAAAATCGAATGACGAGATGGTTATTGTGCGCGATATTCCGTTTTCGTCGATGTGTGAGCACCATCTTTTGCCCTTTGTCGGCAAAGCGCATATCGCCTACATTCCGAGTGATAATAAGATTATCGGGCTGTCGAAACTTGCGCGTATTGTGGATAACTTTGCTAAGAAGCCCCAGGTACAGGAGCGTCTCACCCACGATATTGCCGATTT
The DNA here is from genome assembly GCA_015066525.1 of Oscillospiraceae bacterium. Taxonomy (GTDB): domain Bacteria; phylum Bacillota; class Clostridia; order Oscillospirales; family Acutalibacteraceae; genus Eubacterium_R. Next base: position 25,382 of record SVOG01000014.1, read on the forward strand.
CTTAAATGATAATCTCTCACCCCGCGGCGTGGCGGTTATCATTGAGGCGGAGCATATGTGTATGTCCATCCGCGGCGCGCGTGCCTTCGACGCACAGACCCAGACTTCCGCTCTGCGCGGCGTTATGCGCACCGACCAGAGAACGAGAACGGAAGTATTATCGCTGCTGACAAAATGATAGTAATTATAAATTATAAATTATGAATTATGGGCGGACTTTGTCCACACCTATTATAATAGCTGTGCGCAGCACCCTCAATTCATCATTCATCATTCATAATTAATAAAGATGTTCAATTTTAATCAATTACTAAAAAAACGCCCTTTAATTATGGGCATTGTAAACGTTACCCCCGACTCTTTTTCGGACGGGGGTAAGCATATGACGGACGCGACGGCGTATGCGCTCTCGCTGATTGACGACGGCGCGGATATGCTTGACCTCGGCGCACAGTCCACCCGCCCGGGATATACCGAAATCCCCCCGAGCGAGGAAATCGCGCGTCTCAGCGGCGTTCTGGCGCCCCTGAGAAGCCAAACGGCGGTGCCGCTGTCCGTGGACACCTATTTTCCCGAAGTCGCTCAATATGCGCTCAGAAACGGCGCAGACATCATTAACGACGTGAGCGGCAGGTGGAATCCTGCCATGGCAGAACTGATTCGTGAGAGCGGCGCCGGCTGGATTATCATGCACAACGGCGCCGGTTCGGTGGAGGAAGTGAAGGCATTTTTTGTCGAAATGGCAGAGAAATGCGCTACTTTCGGTATCCGAAAAGAACAAATCTGCTTTGATATGGGAATCGGCTTCGGCAAGACATATGAAGAAAATTTAGCGCTGATCGCGCATATCGCGGAATATAAGCACCCCGATTATCCGCTACTCCTCGGCACCAGCCGCAAGCGCGTCATAGGAACAGCCTCGGGGCAGGATAACCCTGCCGAGCGGATTTACGGCAATATCGCTGCCGATACCGTGGCGATTCTCGGCGGCGCGGACATCATCCGCCTCCACGATGTGAAACACGAAAAACAGGGTATCTTAACGGCAAGCGCGCTGAAGGGAGAACGCGATGGATAAAATCACGATTAAAAACTTAAAACTCTTTGCCTACCACGGTGTGAATCCCGAGGAGAAGGAAAACGGACAGAATTTCTTTATCGACCTTGATTACTATCTCGATATGGAAAATGCCTGCCATAGCGATAATTTGGACGACACCGTTTCCTACGCAAAGGTAGTCAAGACGGTCAGACGCGTCTTTACGGCACAGAGCTTTGACCTTATCGAAAAAGCGGCTCAAACCGTCGCTGACGCCGTTTTAGACGAATACGGGGCAATTTCACGCGTGGATATTACGCTGAAAAAACCCGAGGCACCCGTCAATGCGGACTTTGAGTATATGGCGGTGTCCATTTCCCGCACGAGGTAGCTATGAAATACATTATCGGAATCGGCACCAATATCGGTGACAGAAAACAGAATATAAGCGAAGCGGTCGAGGCATTCGACCTCGTGCCGAAAACGAAAGTTTTGCGCCACTCCTCTCTCTATGAGACAGAGCCCGTCGGCTACGCTGCGCAGGACAGTTTCTATAATGCGTGTATCGAGATTGAGAGCGACCTTGCGCCCGGCGAGATGCTTGGCGTCTGCCTTGGCATCGAAGCGGGATTCGGCAGGGTCCGTACGATAAAAAACGGGCCGAGAATTCTCGACCTTGATGTTATCCTTGCGGAAAATGAAACTATTTCCACGCCGAATTTGACCGTGCCGCATCCGCGCTTTCACGAGCGGCGCTTTGTCCTCATTCCGCTGCTTGAACTCTTTCCCGACGGTACTGCTTACGGCCATAATCTGAGCAAAAGCTTGCTTAAAATCAAAGGACAAGGCATTAAAACTGTAGGGGCGATTCACGAATCGCCCGCGGGTCAACCGTGATTGACCCCTATATTTTTTCAAAAATTTTTCAATACTATTATGCCTCCGACGACAAACAATATTAATGCTGCAAAGCAAATTGTTTGACTGAGGAGGATTTTTTTATGAAAATGAATACAACGAAGAATATTATGAAGGGCGTGGGCGGCGTGCTCGCCGTCTGTTCCGCTGTGACGATGATGGCGGGCACGAAGCATATGAATGCCACTGCTACGTCCACGAAGAAAACGATTAAAAAAACGGCAAACAAGATTACCGATGTCATCGACGCGGTTACTTCGTTTATGTAACGGTAAAAGGCAAAGAAAAAGCACCGCATATGCGGTGCTTTTTGCCTTAAATTAATCGAATGCGTGACCCGATGAGCCGAATACGACGTCAATCTTGTGTGCCACAACCTCTTCGATGAGGTTTCTTGCGGGAGTGAGGTACTGGCGGGGGTCGAAGTGTGTCGGATTCTCAGCAAAGTGCTTACGAATCGCAGCGGTCATTGCGATTCGGATATCCGAGTCAACATTAACCTTACATACTGCCATCGACGCAGCCTGACGGAGCATATCCTCGGGGATACCGATAGCGTCGGGCATGGAGCCGCCGAACTCGTTAATCATCTTGATGTGGTCCTGGTTTACGGAGCTTGCGCCGTGAAGAACAATCGGGAAGTTCGGAAGCTGCTTTTCAACCTCTTCGAGAATGTCGAAACGAAGCTGCGGCTTCTGACCGGGCTTAAACTTATAAGCGCCGTGGCTTGTGCCGATTGCGATTGCGAGTGAGTCAACGCCTGTGCGGGTCGCAAAGTCGTAAACTTCCTCGGGTCTTGTGTAGGATTCGTTGCCTGCCTCTACGACAACATCGTCCTCGACACCTGCGAGTGTGCCGAGCTCGCCCTCTACAACAACGCCGTGAGCATGAGCGTATTCAACAACCTGCTTGGTGAGTTTGATGTTTTCCTCGTAAGGAAGGGAGGAGCCGTCAATCATAACGGAGGTGAAACCGCCGTCGATGCAGCTCTTACAGGTTTCGAAATCCGGACCGTGGTCGAGGTGGAGTGCGATCGGGAGACCTGTCTCCTCAGCAGCAGCCTTTACCATCGCAACGAGGTAGTTGTGGCTTGCATACTTTCTTGCTCCCGATGAGCACTGAAGAATGACGGGAGCCTCGAGCTTCTTGGCAGCTCTGGTGATACCCTGTACAATCTCCATATTGTTTACATTAAAAGCACCGATAGCGTATCCGCCTTCGTATGCCTTCTTAAACATTTCGGTAGTGGTTACAAGTGGCATAAATTTACCCTCCTAAAAATTTTTACCTACATATTATACTATATTACAGTGGAAAAGGCAACAATTTATTTATTCATATCTTAGCGCGTCAATCGGATTGAGCTTTGCTGCTTTATTGGCGGGTGCGTAGCCGAAAATCAGACCGATGAGGAGCGAAAAACCGACCGCTGCAACGATGGATACAATGTTCGGCGTCGCCGTGTAGCCGAGCACTTTACTCAGCGCCGTGCCGAGCAGAACGCCGAGCGTAATGCCGATGATGCCGCCGACAAGGCAGATGACCATCGACTCGGTGACAAATTGCAGCCGAATGGAACCATTTGTCGCGCCGAGCGCCTTTCGCGTGCCGATTTCCTTCGTGCGTTCACTGATGGAAACGAGCATAATATTCATTACGCCGATACCGCCGACCAAGAGGCTGATTGCCGCGATGGCTGCGATGGCGTAGCTGATGGTGTCAATCATCTCGGTCAGGGTGGAAATAACGGACTCAAGCGAGGTCGTTTCGACATCCCAGGTATCATTATTTGCATAATACGAGGAAAAGAAGGTATTTGTGGTGTCAAGGAAGGTCAGGGTGTCGGTGTCCACGCTTGTCTTAATGCTGATGGACTGATAACCGTCGCCCGAGCCCGTTATCTGTTTTGCAGCGGACAGCGGAATGTACATTTCGGTTGTTTCGTCCGAAGCGGAATCCTCATCGGAGGACGCTGTCTCACTTTCATAGCGGTAAACGCCGGCAATGTAAAATTTGTACGGCATTTCGTTAATCGTTATCGTAAAATCTTTGCCGACGGCATTTTGCGGATTCAGATTTAAGGTGTTTTCGACGAAGGAGTCCGCCACAACCGCAAGTTTACGCTCACCGTCGGTGTCCTTCACAAATCTGCCATAGAGAAGTTCGATATCCTCGGCGGTTTTGTAGTCGTTTTCGACGCCTGTCACCGTGAGGCTCGTTTCGTCGTAGGTTGCGGTACCGACAGAGCAGGTCTTTTCGACAAATTTTACATTATCGGGGAACGCCTCCTTGTACTCCTCAATCATCGCGTCGGTGATTAAATCCGCTTCGTCAGGGGTTTCGGAGGCGAACATTTTGATATGAAAATCCTGTTCTTCGCTTTCGTCGTCGCTGCTCTTCTGCGTGAGCGAAACATTGATTGACGACGCACCGAGCGCCGTCATACTGTCGCTGACATAACCCGTGAGGGAGGAGCCGACGGTGCTGATGGCGATGACGGAGCCGATACCGATGATGATGCCGAGCATCGTCAGAATCGAGCGCAGTTTATTCATCCTCAGCGACTCGAGAGCGAGTAAAATATTCTCAAATATTGCCATATTTTCCGCTCCTTTCATCGACGAACAGTCCGTCACGCAGGGTGAGTATCCTGTCGCACTGTTCGGCGAGTTCGCCATTGTGGGTGATGAGGATAATCGTCTTGCCCTTTTCGGTGTTCAGGCGCTTGAATATCTCCATTACCTTTGCCGAAGTGGCGCTGTCGAGCGCGCCCGTCGGCTCGTCGGCGAGGATAATGGACGGGTCATTCGCCATCGCGCGGGCAATTGCCACGCGCTGCTTCTGTCCGCCCGAGAGTTCGTTCGGACGGTGACGCATTCTTTCGGTCATTCCGACTTCGGCGAGAAGTTCTTTAGCGCGTAGTACGCGCTCCTTTTTCGCATAGCCGCCGTAGAGCATTGGCAGTTCGACATTGCGCAGCGCATTCTGCCTGCCGATGAGATTAAAGGTCTGAAATACGAATCCGACCTGGCGGTTGCGGATTGCCGAGAGTTCCTTATCGCCCGCGGCATTGATGTCGGTACCGTCGAGCAGGTAGGTGCCCTCAGTGCATTTATCGAGCGCGCCGATAATATTCATCAGCGTACTTTTACCGCTGCCCGACTCGCCGACAATCGCGAGGAATTCGCCGTCGCTGACGGTTAAATCAATACCGTGCAGCACCTCGAGTTCATTCGGCTTGCCGAGGAAGAAACTCTTTTTAATTCCTTTCATTTCAATGATGGCTTTAGCCATTCTGACCACCGCCGTTTCCGCCCGACGGGGGCGAGGGCATATCGCCGCCCGAGGAAGAGCTGCCGGAGTTATTATTGAAATCCGGGGGAGAGCCGCCGTTTCCGTGCATATCGCCGCCGCGGTTAGAGTTCATCCCGCCAAACAGGCTCGCAAAGAGACCGCCCGAACTCTCGTTATCCTTGCTGTCGGCGCTGACGGTATCGACGCCCTCGCTGAGGTCGGCACTTGAGCGAATGACATCACCTTCGGCGAGTTCATCCGAAGAGATTTCGATATAGTAATCGTTGGAGTCGCCCGTGGTGACATTGATTTTTTCAAACTGCATATCCGTGCCTTCGCCCGAGATTTTGCGGTAAACAAAGCTTGTGCCGTTGTCGTCGCCCACGGCGTCAATCGGGACCTGGTACACATCCTCGCTCGATGACACGATGATGTCGACCGAGGCATTCATACCGATATGCAGCGAACTTGTCGCGGAGGTAATCTTGACGGTTGCGCCGAATGAACCGTTATCACTCGTCGGGTCAATCTGGGTAAGCGTGCCGTCGAGCGTTTCGTCCGATGCATCGCTCGTGATATGGCACGCCTGACCGAGTTTGGCGTTGTTGATGTCCGCCTCCGCGATGGTGATGTCAACTTGAAGTGCGCTTAAATCCTGAATGGTCGCAGCCGATTCCATATTGCAGGTGGAGCCGACGGTAGCGCTCAGCGCGGTTACCGTGCCGTCCTGCTCGGCTTTGAGCTGACATTCGGAGAGCTGGGATTTGAGCTCGTCGAGCGTGTCGCTCGACGAAGCGTTGGACAGTGCTTCTTTTGCCTGAGAAAGCTGCGACTTCGCCTGTGTCACTTCGTTTTCGTACTGCTCGGCAGAGCTCTTCGCTTGTTCGTAGGCGGATTTTGCGCTTGTGTAAGCACTCTCGAGAGTGGCAAAATTGCAGGCGGTCTTGGCATTGCGCAGCGCCTTCGCCTTTGTCGCGAGTTTATAGAGCGTGTTGCTGCCGCTCGGGACGGAGAGGGTTTTTCCCGTGAGGGTGCGGACGTTTGCAACAACCTCCTGACAGATGTCGTTCGCTGTTTTTGTGACGCTGACCGAGGAGGACGAGGTGGCGCTTTCTCCGCTCATTGCGTTGGTATTCTGCTGTGTCGCAGAGGCGCTGTCCGAGATGTCCACATTACCGACAGCACAGCCGCCGAGATAGTTTTGCACCGCGGTCATATAGGCTTTTGCGGCGCTTTGCAGTTTTGATTTGGAAACGCTGCCGCTCTTGTACCCCGACACCGCACTGTTATAACTGGCAAGCGCCTTTACATAGTTTGCGCCGGCGGTATTGTAATTGGCAAGTGCCTTGTCGTAGGCGTTCTGGTAGGATTTGAGGCTCGACACGGCTTTGTCGTAGGGGGTTTTCGCCTTGGTGTACGCGGTTTTCGCGTCGCTGAGTGTCGAGGCATAGGACGAGAGCTTCTCTTTCGCGGTGTTATAGGCGGTCAGCGCGCTGTCGTACTGCGTTTGTGCCGATGCCTTTGTTTTTGCGAGATTGTTCTCTTCTTTTTCTATCTGACTTTCGAGTTCGGAGGTGTCGAGGGTGATGATGGTATCGCCCTCTTTTACTTCGTCGCCGACGGAAACATTTACCGATTTTACCGTGTAGTTCAGATTTGTCGTTACTTTTGAGGTCTTGGCACTCGAAACGGTGCCCGTCGCGCTGATGCTGTCCTCGAGGGTGCCCTTCTGCAGCGTGGTGGTGCGAATGAAGGAATACGACTGCCCGCTGTTTCCGCTCCGCGAGGCAAAGATTGCCGTCGCCGCAATCGCGCCCACTAATATAATGGAAATCATAGTCGTTAATACTTTATGCTTTTTGATAAAGCCTTTTAGTTTCTTCATAACAAAAAACCTCCCTGTATCCCCAATGGTACACAGAAAGGTTAAATGAAAGTTAAATGTTAATGATGTTCTTTTCCTTTTAATATCGGTCTGAGCGGTTTATAAATCAGCATGGAAATCACGACGCACAAAAGTCCTTTGATAAAGGTGAACGGCAGATTGAATACGAGCAGCGACTGCTCGATGCTCTTCATCGCCGGCACGATGGTCTGGTATGCCTGGAGCACGACCTCCTTGGGCATAAAGTTATAATAAAACGGATAGACGATGTAGAGATTCGACGGGAAGCTGACGAGCGCCATTACGACCGCACCGACTACGCCGCCGACGAGCGCGCCTTTCATCGTGCGGTGCTTTTGGTAAATCAGTCCCGCCACGCCCGAGAACACGGCGCCGAGGATGAAATTTGACAGCTCTCCGATGTAGCCGCTCTGGCTGACTGCGAGGTGAATGAGATTTTTAATCAGCGCGATGACGACGCCTGCGAGCGGACCGTAGGCAAAGGCGCCGATGAGTTCCGGCAAATCCGAGAAATCGAGCTTAATAAAACTCGGGATGAACGGAATCGGTACCTCGAGAAACTGCAGTACGACCGCTGCCGCCGTGAGCATACCGCAGCCTGCGATGAGGCGCGTGCTGATGCGTTTGGTGTTGGTGTTTTTCATAATCTTTCCTCCTTCTGCAAATATTTGTTTTGCCAAAAGAGAACGCCCCCGCATACACGGGGGCGATATTGCACTGATACAATATGATTTCTCTCATCCGGACTATAACCGTCGGTTACGGAATTGCACCGTATCAGTCCTTGCGCGTATACAGCAAGGAGTCGCGGACTGTAAGCAAACGGAGCGTCGAGGGCGCCGCTCCCTACAATAAGGATGACGCTTGCGCTTATCGTATGCACCGCCGGTGAGGAATTGCACCTCGCCCCGAAATATTTGCAATACTATTATATGATATTTCCCGCCGATGTCAAGCGAAAAACACCCCGTTTTTGTAAAATGTGAAATAGTCGGATGCCGAATTTATGACAAATGACGCTGTTTGTCAGTCAAAAAACGCAACTAATAGACAGACAGCAGCAATACAGTCTAATAAAATCTTGAAAATTTGACAAGGCTGAAAAAATGTGGTATAAACGCAACCGTTACAAAACGGTAACAAAATTATGACAAAGGAGTTAATATTATCAGCAATTTTAAGATTAAAGTAGTTTCGGCAGTGCTTGTCGGCGTCTTCTGTTTCTCGGGAGCGGCTGTTGCGTTGGCTGAGGAACCTACCGATTCTTATGCACAAGCACCCTCCTCGTTTACCGAGAGCGTGCAGAGCGGATTTGATATTATTTCTTCCATCTACAGTGCGCAGGAGAAAAATGGCAATCTTGTCAAAGTATCAAATGTCAAGGACAGCAGCGCCAAACTCAGTTGGCAGGGTAACGACCTTTGCAACAGTTATCGCGTATGCCGCTTCAACATCATCAAAAATCAGTGGGAGCCCTGGCTCACCACGACCAAAACATCGCTGAAACTCAGGGAGTTAAACGCAAACACGCAGTATAAATTTTGCGTGATTAACGATGTGACGGGCGAACTCGTCGGCGTTGCACAGTTCACGACCCGTATTGTAAAACCGAAACTCACCGTCACCGAGCGTGACGGCGACGCGCTCAGACTCGGCATCAAAAAGGTGCAAAAGGGAGCCAAGGTAGAACTTTACCGCAAGAAGGCGGGCAGCAAGAAGTATAAGAAGATTGCCACCCTCTCGTCAAAGAAGAAGAGTTATACCGACAAGGACCTCAAGAGCGCCACCACTTACTACTACAAGGCAAAGACCGTTGTTACTACCAAGAAAAACGGCAAGAAAATCGTGAAGAAGAGCGGCTATTCCAAGACGAAGAAAGCCACCACCCTTCTGAAGATGGGACTGCCCGCTGTCAGCGGCAAGACCAAGACCTATGCGATTTATACGGCGGTAACCGCCAGAAGTTCGCCGCAGTATAAACTGCTGCATTCCGACAAATGCTATACCGATGAAAAGACCGGTATCCGTATGGTGGACGGCTGCTACTGCGTAGCGCTCGGTTCCTACTACGGTACCAAAATCGGCACGAAGTACAAGATTACGTTCTCAAACGGTAATGCGATTGACGTCATCCTCTGCGACCAGAAGGCTGACCGCCATACCGACAGCAAGCATCAGTACGCCGTGAATAACAGCGACATCGTTGAGTTCTATGTCGAGCGTTCCAAGATGCCCGCGAAAATCAGAAACCGCGGTAACTACGGTATTCTTGAAGAATTCAGCGGCAGCGTCGTTTCGATTGAAAAGTATATATAAAAGAAAAAATGACTTGTTCGAAAGAACAAGTCATTTTCTTTTATCATTATTCGTCTGCGAGGGGGTTGGAGATACCGCCCGTGACCTCGCCCATTTCATGCTCGAGGTCAACCTCTTCCTTCTCGTTTACGGAGACATATTTATCCTGATAATAGTTTTCCTGTGCCTGGTCGAATGTGCCGTCGGGGTGCGCCGTGATGACGGTGCAACCGCGCTGACGGCCGAATTTCGAAATACTGCTGCCGTAAGCGAGATAGTCTATCGAATAGCCGTAGGTGAGCTGAACGCCCTTGTAGTTGAGCGACATATTGTTGAGGTGGTCGTGACCGAAGAAAACGCCCTGCGTGCCGTTTTCCTTAAACGCGTCGAAGATGCCGTAGTTGTAATTACTGCAGCAGATGAGTTCGCCGCCTTCGCCGATAATGCCGTATAGATACTTGACGTTTTCGGTGTCCTTGTAGCCCGCCTTTTTGTATTCTTCAAACGCGTCGCGCATTTCCTGCGGCGGGATGTGGAAGAAGGCAAGGGACTTCGGCTGAGCGCCCTTGTTTTCGCGGGTGAGCTGCTTTACGGTATCTTTGTACCACGCAACTTGGTTTTCGTGGATGCAGTCGTACTTCCACTTGATGCCGAAATAGTCGCCGTCCGTGTAGGAGTGGGAGTCAAACATAAAGAGACTCTGCGTGATATCGCCCGCCGAGTTTTTTACATTGACGACATAGTTGCACGCGCCGTCGACGTCGTCGGGACCCTTTTGCAACAGGCAGTGCTTGAATTTCTCATGGTCCTGATACATCGCGGCAATCTCGTCGCGATTAAAGTAGGAGTATATCTCCGTGTCGTGGTTACCGAAGCACATACACCAGTAAACGCCGAGTTTCTCCATCATCGTGGCAAAGAGCTTTGCGCTCTCCTTGTTATTAAAAGTGCCTGCCTGATACGGTACGGGGTACGCCACGTCTCCCGTGACGACGACGAGGTCGGGTTTTTCGGCGGTAATCATTGCCGCTACGGCGTTGAGCGCCATCGTATCCTTACCCGTGCTCAGCCAGCCGCCGCCGATATGGACGTCGGTAATCTGCAGCACCTTGAAATCCCCGTCGGTGACGAAGTAGTAATTGCCGTTTTTATCCACCTCGGGCTTGAGCTGATGCTCGTACGCAACGGGCTTCAGGCTGTTCATAATGAATTTGGAATTCGAGGAGTTACTGACCACGTTGGTGATCGCCATAATACCCGCGAGGATACCGATGACGAGCGCGATGATAATGAGAATTTTAACCGCCAGCCTGGCTTTCTTCTTCCCCTTGGTTTCCATTTTTTGTTTCGTTGCCATGGTTTCTCACTCTCCGGAAATCAAAAATTTCGTTTCTTTCGTTACACATTTAATGGCTTCGGCGGTGATGACACCTCCGCATAGGAAGGCGAAATATGCGTCGAAAGCAAAGTTCACTTTTGTAACAAGCACCATCCCGATGAGGGTGAACGCCGTCACCAGACAGTCGAGAAAGCTGTCGAGCGCGAGCGCCGTGATAATCGGCGAGGGCGCTTTTTTATTCAGATATACCATCAGCGCGCCGAGCGCCGCCTTGGCGAAAATGGCGGCGATGATAATCGCGTGGTATTTTCCGCCGTAGACGATACCCGAGGGGTACATCAGCCGGTCGAGACCGCGATAAACGAAAAACAGTCCCGTCAGCGCAATGACGATGCTGATGACGAAGGCAATCAGACTTTGCGTGCGCCTGGCGCGGATATCCTCGCCGAATTTTATCGCAAAGACAAAGCCGAGCATCGCTAGCACACACGACATCGTGTCGCCGAGATTATTGATGGCGTCGCAGTGAATCGTCAGCGAGAATGCTGCGTTGCCGACATAGAGTTTTACCAGAAAGAGTAAAAAATTGACGGCGATTCCGCTGATGCCTGCTATATAATAATATTTTTTCATATTTTAATTATAACATCAGATATACTCATTTGCAATATATTTGTATTCATATTTTGTATAGGGGAGCGCATACTAAAAACGGTGATTTTATGGACGCATTATACATTCTGTTGTTTGCACTTGTTATTATATTACAAATCGTAATAATCATCGGCTCACTCGGTCGAAAAAAGCCGGAGATACTGATGCGCGAGGGCGTTTTCGCCACCGAAAATATGAAAAAGCGACGCGTGTCCGCCGCCGACATTATGGCAGCAGCGCGCAAGAAGGGGTATTTCAATATCGCCGATATTGATACGGCGGTGCTCGAGAGCGACGGTAGCATCAGCATTTTGCCCGCGGCGCAGAAGCGCCGCCTCGAGCCGAAGGATTTTAATTTCTCACCCGTGCGCGAGGGGATGGGCTATCCCGTGTATCAAAACGGCGTGTTTCTCTTTGATAATCTGAAATCGGTCGGTTTTACCGAGCAGAAACTCGCGGAATTTCTGCGCGAGCGCGGCTATGAACTGCGGGACACCGAACTGATTGTTATTAACGAAAACGGCAGAGTCAGTGTCTTTTAATGACGAATGTCAAATGACGCGTTACAGATGAACATTAGGTTTTGCCCACACCCGGTTTATTTGTTGGTTGGGACGCAGCCGCGTATCATCAATCCGCAATTACAACATCCATTTGACAAACCCGTCAAATTGATATATAATGCACTCGTTCATATCATTCATATGAATCATATGAACGACTATTACATATGAGGTGCATTATGATAGACGAAGAAATCTATGATATGGCGGAATTGTTTAAGATGTTTTCTGACCCGACCAGAATCAAAATTATGCTGACCCTCTTTGAGAGCGAACTGAATGTGACCCAGATTGTGGAAAAAATCGGTGCCACCCAGACGGCGGTGTCGCACCAGCTCAGAGCGCTGAAACAGAATCATCTCGTGAAATGCCGCCGCGACGGCAAGAAGATGATATATTCCCTTGCCGACGACCATGTTAAGACAATTATGAATATGGCGATTGAGCATATCGAGGAGTGATACATATGGCACACGAACATACCCACGAACACGAACATACCCACGACCACTCCCATAACCACGAGAATTTCGACGCAATAAAGCAACAGGAACGCGCAAAGATTATCATCGCCGCCGTCTTTTTTGCCATCGGTTATGTGGCGGAGGAGTTTTTGGCGCTGCCCGAATTTGTGCATCTTGTCTGCTTTGCCGTGTCGTATATTACCGTCGGCTTCGGTGTGGTACGCAACGCGGTGGAGGACATCCTCGGCGGCAATATATTTAACGAATGTTTTATGATTAGTATTGCGTCGCTCGGCGCGTTTGTGATTCAGGAATTCGGCGAGGGCTGCGCGGTGATGCTGCTCTATGCCATCGGCGAATATATCCACGGACTTGCCCTGTCGAAGAGTAAGAAGCAAATCCGTGAGATTGAGCATCTCGAGCATGGCACACATATTCACGAAACGGGCGAGAGCGAGAGTTTCATCGCCTATTTCGCAAAGGTGTATACCCCGATTATCTGTGCGCTTTCGCTGCTTATCATTCTGATTCCGCCCGTATTTATGCACGCTGCGTGGCGCGAATGGATTTACCGCGGACTCTCGGTGCTTGTCATCGGCTGCCCCTGTGCGATTGTGATTTCCGTGCCGCTCTCTTTTTCGTGCGCGATTGACTCCTGCACGCGAAAGGGCATCATTATCTATCACTCGAATGCGCTCGAGAAACTGCATAAGACCGGAGAAGGCGAGGGCATCATCGTGCCCGACGGCAACGCCTTTGGGCTTGCATTTGCAAAGAAGGCGGCGAAGAAAGCGATTATCATCGCGCGCGAGAACGTCTATATCGCCCTCGGCGTGAAGGCGGTTGTGCTGGTGCTCGCCGTGTTTATGGAAAAGGAGTTGCCGATGTGGCTTGCCGCATTTTCGGATGTCGGCATCGCGGGACTCGCGATTTTGAATTCACTGAGGTCGCTGAGGATTAAATAATGCAGAAACTTTTTATTGACTATACCCCGGAAAAACAAATCATTCTCGACGGTGAACAGGCGCGTCATGTGGCGAAATCCCTGCGGATGCGCGTCGGCGATATGCTGACGGTGACCGACGGTGCGGGCAATGATTTCGGCTGTCAGATTGACGCGATTACGAAGGACACGGTGACCCTCTCGGTCTGCTATCAGCGGGCGTGTGAGAGCGAGCCAGACTGCAGGGTGACCATCTACCAGGGCGTGCCCAAGGGCAGTAAGCTCGAGGATATTATCCAGAAATGTACCGAGCTCGGCGTGAGCGCCATCGTCCCGACGCTCACAAAACGCTGCGTGAGTCGTCCCGACGGGAAGAGCGCTGCAAAAAAGACGGACCGCTACCGCAAAATTGCGCTCGAAGCGGCGCAGCAGAGCGGACGTGGTATCGTGCCCGAGATTGCCCCGCAGTGCAGTCTGAAGGAGGCGATTGCCGCTGATGACAGCGAGGTGAAAATTCTCTTTTACGAGGGAGGCGGCGAAAAAATCACCTCACTGATAAACAGCGACGTAAAGAGCGTCTCGGTCTATATCGGTCCCGAGGGCGGATTCGATGCCGACGAGGTAGCGCTTTTGCGTGAGAGCGGCGCCGTTGTTGCCACGCTCGGCAAGCGGATTCTCCGCACCCAGACCGCCCCCGTCGCAGCGCTTACCGCCATTATGCTGCTGACAAACAATCTTGAATAAAATGAAAAATAACCTGTGACGCCATGTGTCACAGGTTATTTCTTGCCCAGTGGAATAAATATTGCTGCGCGATTCCTTCGACCCCCTTAAAACACGGCGGTAGCCCCTCGGGGTAGTATTCCATTACGCGCTTCATCCACACATCCAAGGGAAACGCGCTGTAAAACTGAAATCCGAACAGCAACGCACAGTCGGCGACTTTGACGCCTACGCCGTAGATATTTAAGAGTTCGCCTCGCGCCTCTTCGAGCGGGAGGCTTTTTATTTTGTCCAAATCTATCCTGCCCGCGTCTACGTCTTTGGCGAATTTTGCAAGGTATTTCGCGCGGTAGCCGCAGCCGAGCGCCTCAAAATCCTCCGCGCTAAGCGCCGCGAGCTGCTCAGCTCGCGGAAAAGCGTACCACCCGTCGCATATTTCGTCGCCATATGTCTCGCAAAGCCGCGTGATAATCCGTTTAATGCGGCTGACATTGTTATTTTGGCTGATGATGAAGGAGCAAAGCGCCTCCCACGGCTCCTGATTCAATATGCGGATGCCGTAGTACGCATCAATGGTCGACGAGAGGAGCGGGTCCTCTTTGAGCGTTTGGCAGATTTTTTCATAATCTTTATCCAAATCGAAATAATTTCTGAAAAAGTTGTCAAAACTATCCTTGGTCGTGTTTTTGAACACAAGGTCGCCGTTTCCCCTCTTGGCAATATTCAGAAAGTAGCCGCCGGCGACGCCGCTGAAGGAGCCGTCGTCCTGCTTCTCCCAGCGAAACGCCTGTCCGCAGTCGAGCGTGAGTGCGAGGTCGAGACACGCGACACCCTCGACGATGATGTCGTTTTTGTCAATTAAAATTTTCACGGTTATCCTCTTGTATCACTCTTTGTAATATCTGAATTATAACATTTTTTTGTCAAGAGGGAAAGTGAAAAACGGCAATTTGACCAAAAAATTACGCAATCGCCGCTTTGTTCAAAACTATGTGTAAAATGTTCAAAACTGCGCATAATTTATGAACAAAACGGTTTTCAACAACGGAAAAAGGCGTATTTATAGCCTTTTTAGGCTATGTTTTGAACATTTTGCACCGAGTTTTCAACAATGGTTAATCCTCCCTGTTGATTACAATGCGTTATTGCCTGTGGTTGTCAAGTAAAAATTTATGCTCAATTTTCACAAAAATCGACAAGGCAATTTTTGAATAATTTTTTACCGCTTGCAAACACTATTTGTATAATTTTGAAAGGTATGATGTTATGATTAAGGGCGTTAATAAACAGGTGCTCGAGGTGACGAATCCCGAGTCGCCGTATTTCGACAAAATTATCTTTTTTGTCAGTGCCGACGGCGCGGCGCAGAGCGAGGAAAAGATTAAAAATGAGGCGCAGTCCGTCGCCTCCCAACTCAGAAAACCGCCGAAATCCCGTCGCAGCAGGCGCGATAAAATACTCTCCATAGTCTTTGCCGTCTGCGGCATCGGGGCGGGTGCGGCGCTGATGCTCCTGCTCGGCACAATTGTTCAGGGGGTGTAGAATATGTCTAAGACAAATCGCAGTTTTCTCAGAATCGGCATTGTGCTGCTGATTATTATCGGTATGACGGGCGGCTCGCTCGCGGTGTACGACACCTTTTTTAAGGAGGAGAGCATCTATGCGCTCTCGCGCGTCGGCTCCACGGGCAGCGAGGTGCGCAGCATCCAGAATAAACTGAAGAGTCTCGGCTACTATAAAGGCGCGGTCGACGGCATTTACGGTACGCAGACGAAGAACGCCGTGATTGCCTTTCAGCGAAATTGCGGCATTACCGTTGACGGTATCGCCGGTCCGCAGACTCTCCTCTATCTCGGGCTCGGCGGCTCCTCGTCCTCGACGGGTACGGGAAAATATACCGCGCAGGAAGTCAACCTTCTCGCGAAGGTCATTTCCGCGGAGGCGCGCGGCGAGAGTTACGAGGGGCAGGTTGCCGTCGGTGCTGTAGTACTCAACCGTGTGGCGCACCCGTCGTTCCCTGACTCCATCAGCGGTGTCGTCTATCAGAACGGCGCGTTCTCGTGCGTCTATGATTCCAACTGGTATCAACCCGTCGCCGACTCGGCGAAGCGCGCAGCGCAGGACGCGATTAACGGCTGGGACCCGTCGGGCGGCGCCCTCTATTACTACAATCCTGCCAAAACCTCAAATGCGTGGATGCTCTCGCGCAAGGTCATCAAGGTCATCGGCAGCCACCGATTCTGCATATAAAACAGGCTGTCTCTTCTCAGTGAGACAGCCTGAATTTTTGTTGAAGAATGATTGATATATAACGCCGAGAAAAGAATACGTTAAATCTACACATTGTTGGCAGAGAACACAAAAATGAATCGTCTTATAGCTTAACTACCGATACGGTTAACGAGATAGCAGAATGTGCCTGCAGACGTGTCGTTGAGAACACTGTACGGTTTCCAGTTCATAACATACCTGTCGGAAAACGTAATCGGACTTTCGTGTCCTCTCGTAGTTCCTGCGCTTGCGTTGGCGCCCCAACGCAGTGTTTCGATTTTTTCTGCTCCGTTATGAATGGAAAACTGGGTATAAACACAGTCCTGCTTTTGCGGAGGTTTCAGATACGACAACTCGTTTGTGAGCATAACCGCGTAACCCTCTGCAAAGGTTTTTGCTTTTTCTCGGATTTGTTCTATTCTTTGGATGTCCTTGAGATACGCATAGCAGTTTACATCCTTTGCTGAGTGGTTTGCAAGAACAAAGGTTTCTGCGTTGTCAATAATTGTACAGCCTTTTGTTTTATACTTTAACTCAATCGGTATCCATCCGCGGTCTGTGATGACAAGAATATCAATGTGCATTCTTCTGTCAAAGGCGGGGCAGTATTCAAGCCGTATATCGTAATTTGGGTACAGTTCTTTTATTACCCAAGCGAATTCTAACTGAAAATCCGCCTCGGACACAAAAACCCTGCGCCTTTCTTTCAAACGGTTCATAATCGTGTCAATGTTTATAATCATAAATTCTCCTTGATACACAATTTATAATTAAAATGTATCATAAAAGTCAATAATTGTAAATGAAAAATAAAAACAGTCCGATATTTTGGACGCTTCGAAAATTATTATTGAATTGTCGTTATGTCTGTAATATATTTAAGTTGAAATAATTGCAAATGAGGTGAAAATATGAATCCTACTGACCAAAAGATGGCAAGAATTGCGGTGATTGGATTCTTCGGGCTGATGGTTGCTTTTATCATTGGCGCGGTAACAATCGTGCTGATGCCGTTTGCTTTGATTTATGCCATAGGTTACTTGGGCGTGCTGATATATACGTTCATCGTTTACCTGAAAAACCGCCCCGACGAGGCGAAAGAATCAATGAAACAAATTATTAATTGTGCCGCAAGTCCCGAGGCGGTTCACGCCTCCTATGTGCGCCGCAGCAAAAAGAGGGCAGCAAAGCAACGCAAGAAGCAACTCAGACAAAGCAAGCGACAGGCGCGCCGACTTGTTATTGCACATTCGGCAAACAAATCAATAAACAATTTCATTTTCAACTAACTTTAGCAAAAACAATGAACACAAAACAAAAAAAGAAGCCGACTTGAAACCAAGTCGGCTTTTACCCTGTTATTTCGTAAAGAAGGTGAGGAATGCCTTATATGCGTAGTAGACATCGGTTTTTGCGACGATTTCGTAGGGTGCGTGCATCGAGAGCACGGGTACGCCGACATCAATGGTGTCCACGTCCATATTTGCTACATACATTGCAACTGTTCCGCCGCCGCCCGCGTCGACCTTGCCGAGTTCGCCGCTCTGCCAGAGAACGTCGTTCTCCTCGAGGAGAGTCTTAACCCAGCTGACGAATTCTGCTGACGCGTCCGATGTGCCGCTCTTTCCTCTTGCGCCGGTGAACTTCGTCACGCATACGCCGTGATTGATGAAGCTTGCGTTATTCTTTTCGAACGGACCGGACCAGGTCGGGTCGAATGCTGCGTTGACATCGGCGGAGAGACATTTGGAATTTCTGAGTACATCCCTGCCCTCGTAGCCCTCGAGTCTTGCGAGGTCCTCGATGAAGTAGCGCAGATAGGAAGAGTGGAGACCGGTGTTTCCGTCGGAGCCGACCTCTTCCTTATCGGTGAGAACTGTAATAGCGGTGTATTCGGGCGCCTCGTCGATGTCGAGAATCGCCTGAAGTGCGGGATAGGAGCAAACCCTGTCGTCGTGGCCGTATCCGCCGATGAGCGAACGGTCGAATCCGATGTCGTCGACAGTGAAGGCGGGCACGAGTTCGAGTTCTGCCGAGAGGAAGTCGCGCTCAACAATGCCGTATTTTTCGTAGAGGAGGGAGAGAAGGTTGAGCTTAATACGCTCGCTCTCCTCGTCATCCTTAAACGGGCGTGAGCCGATGACGATATTGAGTTCTTCGCCCTGTACGAGTTCGTTTGCTTTGCGCTGCATCTGCTCCTGACCGAGATGGGGGAGAATATCCGTGATGCAGAATTTCGGCTCGCCTGCCGCCTCGCCGATTTTGACGTCGACAAAGGTACCGTCGTTCTTGCAGATTCTGCCGTGGAGCGAGAGCGGAATCGCGGTCCACTGATACTTCTTGATACCACCATAGTAGTGGGTCTTAAAGAAACCCAGACCGTCCTGCTCGTAAACCGGGCACTGCTTGAGGTCGAGACGCGGGGAGTCGATATGGGCGGCGGAAATTCTTACGCCGTCTTTGATGCTGCGCTTACCTTTGACGCAGAGGATGACGGACTTACCGCGGTTTGCGTAGTAAACCTTGTCGCCCGCCTCGAGCGGGTCGCCGAACTCGTCGAATTTCACGAATCCGTTTTTGACTGCGATGTCCTCCACCCAGGCTGCGACTTCGCGCTCGGTCTTGCATTCGCCGAGGAATTCCTTGTATCCCTCGCAAAACTCGTCGCAGACGGCGAGTTCCTCATCGCTCATAAAGTCGATGGCGTTTTCCTTCTTGTTGAATAATAGCTCCTTGAGCTGTTTGGTTTTTTCACTCATAATGAGTACCTCCATTTATAGAATTGTATCTAAGATACGATTGATTTGTTCGGTTAAATCCCTGCCGTCGTTGACGATGGTGAAGTCGCTGTGGGCAGTGTAGTATGCGTCGTCAAACTGCGCGCCGATGCGTGCCTCTGCCTGCTTTTCGCTGATGCCGTCGCGTGCGATGATGCGCGCGATGCGTAATTCCTTCGGCGCGGTGACAGCGATGATTTTATAGCATTTCTCCTCGGCGTGCGCCTCGAAGAGTTGCGGCGCGTCGAGCACCGTCAGTCCCTGCGCCTCGTGTTCGCACGCAGCGATAATGGCGGGGTGCATAATGCGGTTGAGCGCCTCTTTTTTCGATTCGTCGGAGAAGATAATTTGCGCGAGCGCCTTGCGGTCGAGGGTGCCGTCTTTGACGATTTCTGCGCCGAACTGTGACTGAATCGCGGCGAGTATAGCGGGGTTTTCGGCAACCTCGCGCGCTACGCGGTCGCTGTCGATAATGTGAAAACCATGTTCTTGCAGCATCTTGCCGATATGACCCTTTCCGGCGCCGCTGCCGCCCGTCAGTCCGATGGTAAACGGCTTTTCAAGGTCAATGATATTGAACGCCGCTGCGCGGATGAGACGGTTGTAGACTGCCATTGCCACGCCGTCTTTGTGCGGCATACGGGCATAGACCTTTTTCGCGCCGCGCTCGTCGAGTTTCCGAAGCGCGTCGAAGAGTTCCTTTGCCTGGCTTAAATCGTCGTTTTCGCTGCCGTAGGTAATGTGCGGAATGGTGACCGCATCCCCTTCAAAGCAGAGCGCAAAGGCGTCAGCCCTTTCGTTAACGAAATTTTCATAGGTCGCTTTGTCCGCATTGACGAGGAGTATTTTCGCCTTTGGGGCATAATGTTTGTATTTCATTCCCGGGGACGCGGCGGTTTCGTTTTCGCCGAGTTCACCGAGAACGGCGCCGGCGATTTTTACCTCGCCGATGACTGCTTCGAGCATTTCTTTGGTAATCGCGCCGGGGCGCAGAAGGGTGGGTGTTTCGGCAGCAAGCGTAATCACTGTCGACTCCACACCGACGGCGCAGTCACCGCCGTCAATGATGCCGTCAATTTTGCCGCGCATATCGTCAATGACATATTTCGCCTTCGTCGGCGACGGCAGTCCGCTCGTGTTTGCACTCGGTGCGGCAACGGGAACGCCGCTCGCTTTTATCACCGCGCGGGCGATTTCGTTCTGCGGCATACGGATTGCCACCGTGTCGAGCCCGCCGCTTGTCGCGTCGGGAATCAGCGCCGATTTCTTCAGAATAATCGTCAGCGGAGCGGGGAAAAACGCATCGATGAGCGCCTGAGCCTGTGGCGTGACTTCTTTGACGAGGGGGACAATATCGTCCTTCTCGGCGATGTGGACAATCAGCGGATTGTCGCTCGGTCTGCCCTTGGCGGCATAGATGCTCCTGACCGCACTTTCGTCGAGCGCATTGGCACCGAGTCCGTAAACGGTTTCTGTCGGAAACGCGACAAGACCGCCGCTGCGAATGATCGCACCGGCAGTTTGAATATCCTCTTCACTTGTCGAAAGAATTTTTGTTTCCATAACAACACCATAGCTTGCCGAAGGCAAAATTAGCTCACGCGTTAGCGTGAAATTAGCTTTCGGAAGCTTTTAGCTTTTCCGCCGTGTCCGCGGTAATCAGCGCGTCGATGAGTTCATCGAGGTCGCCGTTTAATATCTGTTCGAGTTTATAAAGGGTGAGGTTGATGCGGTGGTCGCTCACTCTGCCCTGCGGGTAGTTATAGGTACGGATGCGCTCGCTTCTGTCGCCCGTGCCGACCTGCGCCTTGCGCTCGCCGGCGATTTCGGCGTCGTGTTTTGCTTTCTCAGCGTCGTAGAGACGGGCGCGCAGTACCTTGAGCGCCTTTTCCTTGTTCTTATGCTGGGAGCGTTCATCCTGGCACTCGACCACCGTGCCCGTCGGGATATGGGTGATGCGGATTGCCGACGAGGTCTTGTTGATATGTTGACCGCCTGCACCACTCGAGCGGAAGGTGTCAATCTGTAAATCCTTGTCATTCAGCTCGAAATCCACTTCCTCCGCCTCGGGCAGCACGGCTACCGTGGTGGTCGAGGTGTGTATTCTGCCCTGACTCTCGGTCTCGGGCACGCGCTGCACACGGTGCACGCCCGATTCAAATTTGAAGCGTGAGTAAGCGCCGTCGCCGTCGACGGAAAAACTGATTTCCTTGAATCCGCCGAGACCGGTTTCGCTCGCGGAGAGGATTTCGGTCTTGAATCCCTTTGCCTCGGCGTACATACTGTACATACGGTAGAGCACGCCCGCAAAGAGGGCGCTCTCCTCACCGCCCGCGCCGCCGCGGATTTCGATGATGACGTTCTTGTCGTCGTTGGGGTCACGGGGCAGGAGCAGGATTTTGAGTTCCTCCGAGATGCGCTCGATGTCCTCCTTGCTCTGCTCGAACTCGTCCTTTACCATCGCGGCAAAATCCTCGTCGAGTGAAGAATCGCTGAGCATTTCTTTTGACTCCTCGTAGGTTTCCTTGGCGCTCTTGTATTCTCTGAATTTTTCAACAACCGGGGTGAGGTGCTTTAATTCGCGCATCAGTTTCGTGTATTGCTCCATATCGGCAACCACTTCGGGCTGGCAGACGAGGTCGTTCACCTCGTTAAAGCGCTTTTCAACTTCTAATAATTTATCAAACATATATTACTCCTGAATAATACTCTTGATATTCTTCTCTATCTTGCTTCTCGGTACCATCACTTCTCTGCCGCAAGCGGTGCAGCGGATTTTGAAATCCACGCCGACGCGCAGTACCTCGAATTCCTTATTGCCGCAGGGATGCGGCTTTTTCATGATGAGCTTGTCGCCTACGTTAACATTCATATAGCCTTGTTGCACTCGAACCAAGCAAGGTTCAGAGTGTCCCTTTCTCGCAAATACTGCGTTAATTTGTCTTGTAAGGCAAATACACCTTGTTTCAAATAGTCGCAATTATTATAACACTAACATTTCCCATTATCAACATAAATAAACAGATAAAAGCATATAAATTATATACAAATAACGACGAAATATAAAGGAATGATGATTTTGAAATTTTATCCCGAGGGAGTTAATGACAGTCTGCTTGCGGACTTTAAGAATTATGACGAGGTGAAGGCGGCAATCGAGAGCGGCGATATCTATGAGGGTAGGGTGATGCTCTGTGACAGGGAGCATAATTTACATATTGACCTCGGCTTTGCTGAGGGTATTATTCCGCGAAACGAGGGCGCAGTCGGTATTCTCGAGGGCAGGGTGCGGGATATTGCCTTAATCTCGAAAGTCGGTAAGCGGGTGTGCTTTCGCGTGGCGGGATTTTCGCGCGACGCGCAGGGTGACAGAATGATTATGCTCTCGCGGCGCAATGTGCAGCTCAGGTGTATGAATGAATATATCGCCCATATCCGCCCCGGTGAGATTATTGAGGCGCGGGTGACGCGGCTCGAGGGTTTCGGCGCGTTTATTGACATCGGTTGCGGGGTAAACAGTCTGATTCCGATTGATATGCTCTCGGTTTCGCGTATCAGCCATCCGCGCGAGCGCCTTGCCGAGGGTGAACTCATTAAATGCGCGCTCAAGAGCCGCGAGGCGGGCAAACTTACTTTCACGATGAAGGAGTTGCTCGGCACATGGGAGGAAAACGCTGCGCGTTTTTTTGTGGGCGAGACGGTCGAGGGAATTGTGCGTAGTGTGGAGAGCTACGGTGTGTTTGTGGAACTCGCGCCGAATCTCGCGGGTCTTGCCGAACTGACCGGTACCGTGAGCGCCGGCGAGCGGGTGTCGGTATTTATTAAGTCGATTATTCCCGAGCGGATGAAGATTAAACTGGTGATTGTGGACTCCTGCACTCCGGTGGAGGAAAAAGCGCTCACGTATTTCATCACCTCGGGTGTGATTTCGCGCTGGCAGTATTCGCCAAATGGAGCGGATAGGGTAATTGAGACCGTGTTTTGAGACAGGTTTCGTTTCGTACTGGCAAAAAAATAACGAACCGTTTGATGTTTTCTCAAGCGGTTCGTCGTCATTTTTCGCGCATCTTATAAATCATTTCTTCTCTTGCAGTATACATAAGCAGGGTCGCTCATAGCAAGGATGTTAGCGCACGTCATTAAGAGCTTATACATAATACATTCCTCCCGTTTTTTCGTATTTGACAACCGCCCTTTGCGTTTGTCAAGCACATTATAGCGCCGCGCGCTCAGAAGTCAACAAAAAGAAAGCGGAGTTTATAATTTGTTTACATTTAATTTTTGTGCACCTTAAACAAGGAATCAGCGGGATTGATTTTGCGAAATTGCGAATTGTTGTATATAATGCACAAAAAACGCCTGTATCAACGGATACAGGCGTTTTTGCTCATTCTCTGCCGAATTTTTCCTCTAAAACGAGCGCTGCGCTATACACAATTTCGGCACAGGGGCGTTTTTTGTAATACTCCTCAGTGCGTGCGTCGGGCGTGGGACTTTCGGGGCGTTTTGTAAGCCCGAGAAGTTCGCGGCAGTAGATGGAGCCGTTATCATTTCGAAACGCGTCCATAATTTCGCGTGCAGACTCGTAGTTTTTTGTTTTTGCCCGGATGTCGGTAAGGTCGGTCGAGCCGGTTTCCATACCGTTGACCATCAGCGCACCTGAGAGCGCGCCGCATACCTCGCGGCTCCTGCCCATTCCGCCGCCGAAGGAGGAGGCGAGTTTCAGCGCGGTGTCATCGTCGATGCCGTATCTGTCGGCAAAGGCGAGAAAGACCGCCTGCGAGCAGTTGCACCCGCTTTTGAATAATTCTCTTGCTTTAATCGCTCTTTGTCCCATTAGTTATTTCTGATATCCTTTCCGAAGAGCTGCATTTTGACATACTCGCCCGTGATGCGGCTCGTGATGCGCTTGTCGTATTTGTTCTCGAGCACTCTGAAATCGTAGTTCGTACTGATGACCGTCGGTTTCTTTGCAAGAATACGGCTGTTGATGATATTATAGAGAGTCGCAATCGAGTACTGATTGTCAATCTCGGTGCCGAGGTCGTCGATGACGAGTAAATCGCTGTCGAGGACGCGACGCTTTTTATATGCGATGTCGGTGTCCCTGCCGAACTGTTCGCTCTGTAAATCCTCACAGATATTCTGGCTCGTGCCGTAGCACACGCTGTAGCCGCGGTTGATGACGACGTTGACGATAGCGAGCGAGAGATGCGTCTTGCCGAGACCGGGACCGCCGAGGAAGAGCAGATTCTTGCTGGCAGGCGAGAAATTCTGGGCGTAGCGGTGCGCGGCGTCGAGTATTTTCTCAGCGCGCTCGCGGGGGATGATGCCGTTGCTGTCGGGCGTGTCGCTGTATTTTTCGAGGTCGAAATTGTCAAAGGTGCAGTCGTCGAGCGGTGCAAATTTGCGGATTTCGTCCTTCATTAAATCCTTGAGCAGTTGACGGTGACAGGAGCACATCTTGCCGCTGACGAATCCCTTGTCCTCACAGATGGGACAGATGTATTCGGGACTCATCGAGTTTTCCTTATAGCCGTTTTTGACGAGGATTCTGCCGCGCTCTTCGGTGAGCGCCTTGCTTCTTTGGCGCAGTTCATCCACTTTTTCCTGCGTGTTGCCGCGGTAGAAGAAGAGCTGCGAAATCTCAAGTCCGATGGCGGAGAGTTTGCCCTGAATTTCGTTGACTTCGGGCAGTTTGCTCTTGATTTCCTCCGCTCTCGTTTCCGCCTCCATCACGGCGCTGTCGCGGCGACGCTCGAGAATATGCTCGGCTTTTATGTAAATTTCCTTTGGATAAGGCATTTGGATTCTCCTAAATATCGTAGTTATCGTTAAACATCGTGTCCTTCGCGATTTGGTCAAGGTCGTAGGTCGCCTCGATTTCGCCGCGCGTGTCCTTCTGTGCGTTCTTTGCCGCCTGATGCTTTTCGTTATCCGCTTTTACGTCCTCGGGGGTGGCGATGTTTTTCTTCTTCCAGTTTTTAAGTACGGAGTCGACGTATTTGAGCGACGGGCGCTCAGCGTTCTCCTTCATTGCGTCGCAGGCGAGCGCAATCATCTCAATCGTGAAATCATTGCGCCAGCGCTTAATCATCTCGCGCTGCTTTGCCGTCGGACGGCGGTGACGGATACCGCTGAGGGCGATAATTTCATCCCAGTTTCTGTCCGACGCCTCGATGTCGCGCAGTTTTTCATCGGCGGCGGAGAGACTGTCGATGCCCTCCTCGCTCCAGTTCTTCGCCATCGCAGCGATGTACGAGGTACCGATTGCCTTGCCGGCGTCCTTCTCGGTCTTGTAGTACTGGATAATCGTGAGCACGACCTCGCAGGGCAGCCCGTAGTAGTTGTGCATATTGACAATGAGCTGCCGTTCGACATGGCTCATCATTCTGCCGAGCACTTCCTCAGCGCTGCGCATCGTCTCGGCAAGCGCGTCATTCTCGCGCAGAGCGGCGTTGATGTCCTGCGACGAAAGGGTCGGTACGGGCATCGCCTCGACCGCCTTTTTCTGCGGCGCGGGGGTCGGCTCTTTCTTTTCGGGTGCGGGAACTTTTACGGGAGCGGGCGCGCTGCCGTCTGCGACGAGAACGCCCTCCTCAATCCAGAACGACATAATGTCGCAAATCTCGCTCTCGGGCACGCCCGTAGCCTTGGAAATATCGCGGCTCGTTGCCTTGCCGCCGCTTGAAAGCACGACCAGAAGTGCCTTGAGCTGATACGCGCTGGCAAGGCGGATGTAGTTGTTTACAATAACGCTCGGGACGCTGAACATTCCCTCGCTCCATACCTCCCCCATCGGGAGAATCTGATAGTCCACTCAAGTCACTCCTTTCGTCTTTTTTCATAATTTCGCTTAGACTTCTATTTTACCAAAAAAGCAGTAATATGTAAATATAGTGTATATTGTGTAGGCGCCCCCTTGCATACACAATTATCTTAATTGCAAGTGCTGCTTGACAAAATGTAAAAGGGGGTTTATTGTGTTTTTAGGTGAGTTTTGTATACTCTTAATGAGGTGAAAAGTATGACACTTGGCGAAAGTATCAGAAAACTAAGAAAACAGCATAATATGTCGCAGGAGCAGCTTGCCGAAAAACTCGATGTCAGCCGTCAGAGCGTGTCGCTGTGGGAAAAAGACGCCACGCAGCCGACGATTGATAATATCATTACATTGTCGGATATTTTCGGCGTAACGGTGGACGAGCTGCTCAAATCCAACGAACCGATAGAAGCAGATAGCGCAGATGTGGGGAGCGATACCCGCGTCGCTACGCCCGAAACACATCACAATGCAAAACGCTGCATTATCGCAGCACTCGATGCGGCAGTGCTTGCCGTCGGCATTTATTGGGTGCGGTTTTGCGCTACGGGAACACAGGACTTTCTCAATGTGCTCGATTTGCATTTCAGCGGCGGTGCGGTGCTTTTTCTTGAAATCAGCCCAATTATTACGGGAGCGTTATCTGCACTGTGGCTGTTGACAGCTTTACTCGTTTTTGTAAAACAGAAACCCTTTAAGGTGACTAAAACGATACTGATAATGCTTGGAATTATGATGTTCGTCGCCGTAAATATTGTCGGCGGCGTGATAGATAATTCAAGAGAAAAAGAGGCGCA
The DNA here is from genome assembly GCA_015066525.1 of Oscillospiraceae bacterium. Taxonomy (GTDB): domain Bacteria; phylum Bacillota; class Clostridia; order Oscillospirales; family Acutalibacteraceae; genus Eubacterium_R. The sequence goes on from SVOG01000014.1 coordinate 52,188, forward strand.
GGATACAATTCCGCAGGGTGTGTCTTATCTTGACCTCAAAACGTTTGAAGAAATTGAAACATCATCGGAATACGAGGAGCAGTACGTCGAGGGACGGACCGACGCGGAAATACCCGCAAACTATTCCGTTTCGCAGGAGTATCTGGAAAGCAGCACCTATACAGAATGCGTGGAGTTTACCGATAACGATTTAAGACAAAGCGAGCTTTCGCGTTACTTTTTAGAACTTGAAGTTAAGGATAACGAAAACGATAAGAATAAGGAGAACAGATACTTTACAGACGAAGAGTGCGATGCTCTCGGCATTGAAAAAGGCGAGTACTTCATAAACAAAGAAGGCAAGTGGTTTTCGTTTATAATTGTCAAAGGCAGTCGCGTTTATTACTGCTATTGCTATATCATCAGCGAAATCAACGAAAACACCGTAAAAGAGCAAATCCGCACACTTCAGTAACTAAATCAATAAAAACACTTGACAAAAACGCAAAGTGTATGTATAATACATTTTGCAAATGCGGATTTAGCTCATCCGGTAGAGCGTCACCTTGCCAAGGTGAAGGTAGCGAGTTCGAGTCTCGTAATCCGCTCCACAAACAAAGGACATCGCAAGATGTCCTTTTGTTTTTGGCAAGCGGAATGAGAATCGAACAGGGCAATCCCTCCGTCACGCCTGACGGCGCGCCACCTCCCTTTACACAAGGGAGGCAAAGCAGATAACAGCCTTCCCCTCAAGGGGAAGGCTGTTATATTTCCATCCCTAATTCTTCGATTTTGTCGCGGACTTTGAGCCAGTCGGCAAAGGCAAGCTCCTTGTTATTCGGGTTGCGCAGGATTGCCGCGGGGTGGTAGGTGCCCATCATCAGCACGCCGTTTTTCTCGATGAATTCGCCGTGTTGCTGCGTTACCTTGAAGGAGGGTGAAATCAGTTTCTGCGCCGAAATTCTGCCCACGCAGATGACGATTTTCGGGCGGATAATCTTAAACTGCTCCCGCAGCCACGTGATGCACATATCCTGCTCCTCGGGCTTCGGGTCGCGATTCTTGGGCGGGCGGCATTTGACCATATTCGCGATGTAGACATTCTTATTTCTGTCAAGGTCGATGCTGGCGAGGAATTTGTCGAGCAGTTTGCCGCTTCTGCCGACGAAGGGCTCGCCCTGCAGGTCCTCATTTTCGCCGGGACCTTCGCCGATGAGCATAATATCGGCGTCCTTCTTGCCGATGCCGAATACAAGATTAGTTCTGCCCTCGCAGAGTCCGCATTTAGTACAGTTTTTGCACTGTACTTCAAGTTCGTCGAGTGTCATTGTTTTTCCTTTTTAATGATAAATGATGAATGATGAATTGATGTTACTTGCTGCGCTCAAACAATCATTAGGATGAGCGTAATTCATATTATATCAAATTAAGTGTTGAAAAACAATGACATTTGTATTAAAATATCTGTGTAAATTTATTTGGAGGAAACGATTATGTCAAATCAAGTTTTAGTAGAAATTTCTGCACGCCATGTGCATGTATCCCAGGCTGACCTCGAGACACTCTTCGGCAAGGGCTATGAGCTTACCTGCAAGAAGATGCTCTCCCAGCCGGGTCAGTACGCTTGCGAGGAGAGAGTCAGAGTTGTCGGCACGAAGGGTGAGTTCCCGGCAGTATCCATCCTCGGTCCGGTCAGACCGGCTACCCAGGTTGAGATTTCGCTTACCGACGCGCGCTCTATCGGCGTGTCCGCTCCCGTCAGAGAGTCCGGCGACGTCGCAGGCTCCGGCGCTTGTAAGCTCGTTGGCCCTGCCGGCGAGGTTGACCTTACCGAGGGTGTTATCGCTGCGAAGCGCCACATCCACGCAACCACGAAGGACGCGGAGGAGATGGGACTGACAAACGGTGAAATCGTATCCGTTGAAATTCCGACCGCTAACGGAAGAAACCTCACCTTCGGCGATGTTGTTGTTCGCGTATCCGACAGCTACGCGCTCGCGATGCATATCGACACCGACGAGGCAAACGCAGCCGGCATGGCTCCGAACACAATGGGAACAGTAGTAAAATAGGCTCAAGGCTCAAGGATTGCCCTGCGGGCAAAAGGCTCAAGGCTTAAAACTAAAACAACCGAGCGGTGCTCGGTTGTTTTTTATTCTCCGTCGTAGGCGGGATTCAGTTTTTTGATGGTTTGCTGCGTGCGCTCCACCTGGGATTTGATTTTGCCCGCACTGGTGGACTTGCGCTGCAGGTAGGTGACGATGTAGGTGCCGTCGTTATATTCCTCACTGCCGTCAAAGAGGGGAACGCGGTAGCCCTCCTCCTCGAAGGTCGACTTGCGTACATACTCATCGTCGATATAATATTCGGTGTAGCCGTAATCCGAATGGTACGACGCCTTGAAATCGGTATCAAACGATGTTTTATTATATTTGAGCACCGTCGAAGTGGCATTAATCGTTCTGCCGTAATTCTTTGAGGAGAAGGAGTTGTGGCAGTAGTTGGTGACGCCGCCCTTCTTCTCGAGCACGAAGTACTGGTCGGCGGAACTGTTGAGACTGTTCGAGATGCCCTCGCCCTTATAGGCGATGACCGCTGAATTGCCGTTGTAGCGGTAGATTTCAATATAGTATTTATCTTCCTCGACGGAAACATAATTGCCGTGGTAGTCCTCGGTGCGGGACTTGACCGTCTTGCGGTAGATGAGCATCAGTTCGTCCCTGCCGTCGTTGTCAAAGTCGATTAAATCGACGACAGCGAGACCTTTAATGTAGGCAAGTCCGTTTTTTTCGACATATTTTGCAGTGCCGTATTTCTGGTTCAATTCCTCGATAATACGGTAGTAGGAGCCGTTGAGGCTCGCGTTAATCGCCGCAGCCTTGACTGCCGCGTCGCCGCCACCGGACGAGAAACCGTCGATGGTGTCGGTGACGAGATTCTGCGTCACAATCGCCTTGCTCTCGCTGAGGACACCGAGTCGGATACGCTCGAAATTCAGCGGGTCGACCTTCTTGCGGATGGAGAATGCCTCTGCTTTTTCGTCGTAGGTGCAGTTCATTTTCTTTTCAAACTTGTCGCCGCGCAATGTGTAGAGCGAAACCTTGCTAATGTCCTTGTTGTCGTGAACACCGATGTAGTAGCGGTTATTTCTGGAATATACCGTAACCCAGGCGGGTGTGGTTTTTTTCTTTTTCTGCGTTGCTTTTTCGTGGTAGAGGGTGGCGAATTTGCCCTTGCCGTTATAGCCCCAGACCTCGACGTAAAACACGCCGCTGTCGTTATAAACCATCAGCAGTTCGCTCGTGCCGTCGCCGTCGAAATCCATCTCGCGCACATAGCACAGTCCCGTCATACGGTAACCCTGAACTTTATATTTATCGTAGAGATTTTCGTAGTTGCAGCTGCCGTACTGCACGATGTACTGCGTGCAGACAGTACCCGCGTCGGCGTTGAATTTCTCAATTTTTTCGTTCTGCTTTGTGACGGAATGAACGGTAATCAGTACCAGCAATACAAAGAAGAGAATAAACACGAAAAACATAAACGCCGTAACCCAGCGCTTTTTGCGTTTGCTCGCGTTTTCGAGTTCTTCGAAGGGGTTGCGTCTGAGTGCCGTGCGCGCAACGGAGATAACTTTCTCGCTGCCGTCCTTGGAAAACGCGCGGATGGCGTCGAGCACTTCGGCTCTGTCGTGCTTTTGCTCCGGCTCCGCCGTCTTGACGCGGTTGCGTATTTCGTCGAGAATCAAATCGTCATCGTCGAAATAATTGTACTTTTTCATACCGTCACCTCCTTATACGAAAATATGCGAAATATGTATATTATTCCATTATCCCACATATTGTAACATATTTAGTATGGTTTCGCAACTTGTATATATTGTACAAAAAAGAGTGTCTTATAATAGATATAGTAAAACGGACGACAAAAGGCGTCCGTTTTGGCAAATAGGAATTTGTAAAAGTGATAATAGCGTTTGATATTAATGGGGGCATTATTGTAGGGTGCGGCGACCTCGACGCACCGCGCGCTGCGAGCCCCTATGTATTGTTTGAGCGCAAAGCGCGAGTAACATTCAACAAATCGCATTGCGGTTTGTTGCCAACGGTTCGTGTCGGTCACAATGTCGTTAAAACAAGGACAATCAAACAGGTCGTGCGGTTTTAACGGAGCGTCGGGGTCGCCGCTCCCTACAGTTGCTCGCTCCAACATCACCAGGACAAATCCCGCTTTATCAATCCACATCGCTCACCGTCGTGCCGTCGGAGAAGCGAATATACATATAACCGCTTTCTTTGCCGCACAAATCGAAGGAGGTTTCGTCCGAAGAAGGGTCGCCGAAGGCGTTAAACGCAATCCTGTAAACAGCACCGTCCTCACCGACTAATTCAGCGTAAATCCATAAAGATGACAAGTGGGAATAATCGGACAATTCAATCTTTTTTGGCAAAATAATCTGCAAATTGCCGATGTAGTCCGTAGGATTGTTTCTTATCTCGAGTTTTTTAGAATAAACCTCTTTTCCGCTTTTGTCCAAGGAGTAGTTTTCGACAACAAGTCGCGCTGATTTGATTTTGCCGCTGAATTCAGTTGACAGACAGATGTATTGTCCTGCATTGTTGTCACAAAATTCAAGCGCATACGGGGCAGAGGAATCCCTTGATTCATACATTGCCTCATAACAGCAATTGGCGTTAACGCTTAAGAAATCATTGATGAACGGAACATCAAATTCGGGGCTTAAACTAACGTTTTTTGTAGCTATGCCGTTGTCGATAATCAGGCTATAATAGCTACTTTCCGACAGGTCTACTGGGAGCTCGGCAACAAATTTGCCATTAGTAATTTTCGCCTCATATTTATCCGTTTTTTTACCTGCGGTTTTTGTGAAATATACCTTTGAACCGTTTGTGTATACCTCCGGAGCATAGGTGCATTGCACGTTGATGAGGTACGGCTTTTCAGCATTGACGGATAGAATTTTGTGCTCTACAAAATCAGCTTCGTTTACTTCGGACTGTTGCTGATAATCCTGCTCTGTCTGCAGATAGTCCACCTGTTCCTCAAGGTTATCAACACGCGAGCGCAGACTCTGTACCGAAATCAGCAGTGATATGCAGACGATTAGGATTATTATATTTTCAGCGAGGTTTACCCACCGTTTCTTTTTTGCGTATTCCTTTTCCTTGCGCTCGATAAGCTCGTCGTAGCGCGTTTCGAGCTGCTGAAGGTAGTAATTGTAATGGGTAACGTCTATTTTATCGCTTCCGTTTTCCGCGCCCTCGATACCTAACAGACCGTCCATCGACGTGCCGAAAAATTCGGCGAGCTCGGTCAGTTTTTTGAGGTCGGGCATAGCGCTGCCGCTTTCCCATTTTGAAATGGTCTGGCGGCTGACGTTCATAACCTCGGCGAGATATTCCTGCGAGTAGTCTTTTTCCTTTCTGAGAGTGCGTAGGTTTTCGCTGAATTTCATTTTTGCAGCTCCTTTGTAACGTTGGTTTTCGGGTCGCCGACCCCTACGTTTGATTTCAATATATCAAAAAAACAACCGACTTTCAATCGAAAATCGGTTGGTATTATGTAAATTTACGGTTGCGGGCGGATACTATCCGCCCCTGCTTGAGCCTATTTGATAAACTTATCAATCGCGGAGGTCAGTTCGTCGAGCATTTCGGTGTTGCCGTCCTCGACTGCGTGGATAATGCAGTGGTCCATATGGTCCTTGAGGATGACTTTGCCCGTGTTATTAATCGCAGATTTGACCGCGGCGAGCTGCACGAGTACCTCGCTGCAATCCTCGCCGTCCTCCACCATCTGTTTCACCTTTTGCAGGTGTCCGATGGCACGGGCAAGGCGGTTTGAGACCTCCTTCGTATGCTCGTGGGAATGAATGTGCTCGTGAGTTTTATCCATAATAACCTCGCATTAATTGAGAATTGAGAGTTGAGAATTGAGAATGAATGACGGACTTTGCCCGTACCCATTCTCCATTCTACATTCTCAATTATTTGAAATAGTTGACGCCGCTTTCAAAAATCTTCATATCCTTTTCAAACGGTACATTGCCGTAAAGGTCCGCGCCCTTTCTTTCGCTATGGCCCATCTTGCCGAGTACGCGTCCGTCAGGTGAGGTGATACCCTCTACCGCGCAGACGGAGCCGTTCGGGTTAAACGGCATGGCATCGCATACTTCGCCGTCGAGGTTGACATACTGCGTTGCAACCTGTCCGTTTGCTATCAGCTGTTGCATCACTGCGTCGTTGGCGACGAATCTGCCCTCGCCGTGGCTAATCGGAACAGCGAATACATCGCCCGCGTTGACGCCTGAGAACCACGGAGATTTTACGCTCGTGATGCGGGTGTACGCCATCTGTGATATATGTCTGCCGATGGTGTTGAAGGTCAGCGTCGGGTCGTCGGGTTTGGTTGTGACGATTTCGCCGTAAGGTACGAGACCGAGCTTGATAAGCGCCTGGAAACCGTTACAGATACCGAGCATCAGACCGTCGCGGTTATTCAGCAGCTTTGTTACCGCCTCGCTGACGCGGGGGTTGCGGAAGGTGGTTGCGATGAATTTACCCGAGCCTTCGGGCTCGTCGCCACCCGAGAATCCGCCGGGCAGCATGACAATCTGCGCCCTCTCGATTTCCTTGACCATTTTGTCGATGGTTTCGTTAATTGCCGCGCTCGAAAGGTTATTAACAACGAGGATGGATGCCTCTGCGCCCGCCTTTTCAAACGCTCTTGCCGTATCAACCTCGCAGTTCGTACCCGGAAAAGCGGGGATAAATACACGCGGTTTAGCGACCTTATTCTTTGCGACGAAGATGGAACGCTCCTTGTAAAGCGGCACCTCGGCGCACATCTTAGCCTTCTTGCCGGAGTCGGTCGGGAATACTTTTTCGAGTTTGCCGCACCACGCGTCGATGAGGTCGTCGCAGGTCAGCACGCTGCCATCAATAATGAATACGGCGTTGTCGTTCGTCGTGCCGAGGGTGATGCCGTCGACATCGGCACCGTCGGCAAGTTCGACGACGAATGAGCCCTGAAGGGGCGCAAAAAGTGTTTCGCCCGCAAGACCCTGTGCGAAGGTGAAGCCGTGCTTGTTGCCGAATGCCATTTTGCAGACGCAGGCAGCGGCGCCGCCTTCCTTGACAACGCTTGCAGCGAGAATCTCGCCGTTTCGGATACCCGCATAAACGCGCATCATCAGCGCCATTGCTTTTTCATAATCGGGCAGTCCGCTCTTCTCATCCACGGGAAGGGGCAGAAGTTTTACGGTCGAGCCGATTTTCTTAAACTGAGCGGATACCGTCTTGGACGCCTCGCTCATACCGACTGCGAAGGATACGAGCGTGGGCGGAACGTCAAGTTCGTTAAACGAGCCGCTCATACTGTCTTTACCGCCGATGGAGGGCGTCTTGTAGCCGAGCTGTGCCGAGAGAGCACCGAGTAGTGCCGCGGTCGGCTTTCCCCAGCGCTCGGGAGCGTCGCCGAGGCGCTCGAAGTATTCCTGGAAGGTCAGCCTCGCCTTTGACGGGTCGCAACCGACTGCCGCGAGCTTTGCGAGGCTTTCGCTGACAGCGAATGCCGCACTGTGGAAGGGTGACCAGCGGGAAAGTTTCGGTATGAAACCGTAGGACATAACGGTCGCGGTGTCGGTCTCGCCCTTTTCGAGCGGCACCTTTGCCACCATGGCGTCCTCGGGTGTTAGCTGATATTTGCCGGCATAGGGCATCAGCACGGTTGCCGCGCCGATGGAGGAGTCAAAACGCTCCACGAGTCCCTTTTGCGAGCAGACTTCGAGACGCGAAAGGTTCGCGCTGAGTGCGTCGGCGTTTGACAGTCCGCGCAGTGTGGCGGGTACGCTTTCGCGGTAGCTTGTGTCGTCGACCGCGGCGATTTTCGCCTTGGCGTGCTGAACGACGCCGTTTGTATTAAGGAAGTCACGGGAAAGGTCGACAATCTTGTCGCCCCTCCAGAACATTTCAAGTCGGTTTTTCGCGGTTACCTCGGCAACAACGGTTGCCTCGAGGTTCTCCTCGTTAGCAAGCGCGGTGAATTTGTCGATATCATTTTTGTCGATGACGACTGCCATACGCTCCTGCGACTCGGAGATGGCGAGTTCCGTGCCATCGAGGCCGTCGTATTTCTTCGGTACCTTGTCGAGATTGATTGTCAGTCCGTCAGCGAGCTCGCCGATGGCAACCGATACACCGCCCGCGCCGAAATCGTTGCAGCGCTTAATCATTTGCGCTACCTCGGTTTTGCGGAAGAGACGCTGGATTTTGCGCTCGGTCGGGGGGTTACCCTTCTGTACTTCAGCGCCGCAGGTCTCAATGGACTGGGAGTTGTGCGCCTTGGATGAGCCGGTTGCGCCGCCGCAGCCGTCACGGCCCGTACGTCCGCCGAGCAGTACGATGACATCGCCCTCCTCGGGTACCTCGCGGATGACACTCTTCTTCGGCGATGCGCCGATAACCGCGCCGATTTCCATACGCTTTGCGACATAACCCTCGTCGTAGAGCTCGACAACCTGTCCCGTTGCGAGACCGATTTGGTTGCCGTATGACGAATAACCCTGCGCTGCGCCCGTGGTAATTTTACTCTGCGGGAGCTTCGCGGGGAGTGTTTTTTCAAAAGGAGTGGTCGGGTCGCCCGAGCCGGTGACGCGCATTGCCTGGTAGGCGTAGGCGCGTCCCGAGAGCGGGTCGCGGATTGCGCCGCCGAGGCAGGTTGCCGCGCCGCCGAAGGGCTCGATTTCGGTCGGGTGGTTGTGGGTTTCGTTTTTGAACTGGATGAGCCACGGCTCCTTCTTGCCGTCGATTTCCACTTCGGCATTGATGGAGCAGGCGTTGATTTCTTCACTTTCGTCGAGGTCGTCGACATAGCCCCATTTCTTGAGCGCTTTTGTGCCGATGCACGCCATATCCATCAGACAGACAATCTTGTCCTTGCGCTCGGCGTAAAGCTCGTTGCGCACTTCAAAGTATTCTCTGAGAGCCTGCTCGATTGCCTCGCTGTAACGGCTTTCGTCAATCTTTATCTCGTCAAGTTGTGTAGCAAAGGTGGTGTGGCGACAGTGGTCGCTCCAGTAGGTGTCGATAACCTTGAGTTCGGTGAGGGAGGGGTCTCTGTTTTCGTCGTTTTTGAAATAATCGCGTACCCAGCATAAATCCGCCACGCTCATCGCGAAGCCCATTTCGCTGTGGTATGCGGCGATTTCGTCGTCGGATTTGGCAATAAATCCTTCGATTCTGACGATGTCGTCGGGACGTTCCGCTTTGATGTCGAGCGATTCGGGCAGTTCCATTGACGCCTCGCGCGACTCCACGGGGTTGATGATGTAGGATTTGATTTTCTGCACCTCGTCGTCGGTGACATCGCCCTTAAATGCGATAATCTTTGCCGAAGCGACCGACGGTCTTTCGCCCGCCGTGAGCAGCTGAATGCACTGCGCCGCACTGTCTGCGCGCTGGTCGTACTGACCCGGCAGATACTCGGTTGCAAAATACCGATAGCCGTCGAGCTGCGGCTCGTAGCATACGGTGTCCTGATTCGCTTCCGAGAATACCTGACCGACCGCACGGTCAAATTCCTCGGCAGTCAGTCCCTCAGCGTCATAGCGGTTAATGATTCTGAGTTCCTCGAGCGCCGTAATGCCGACATTGCTCTGCAAATCCTTGAGGATATTGCCCGCTTCAATGTCAAATCCCTTCTTTTTTTCAACAAAAACTCTGAAAACCTTTGCCATACCTGTTCTCCTTGATTTAGTTTGTAATATGATACCATAATTTAAGGGGTATTACAATAATCTATTTTAATAAATTTGTGTGAGGGAATCATTAAAATTTTATTAATTCAATCATCACCCTGCTGACATTCACATATGAATGTGGTATAATACGATTGACAGAAAATTAACAAGGCGGTGATACTATCAGCGAATTTGACGAGTCCGTGTTCGAGGTCGAATTTATGAACTGCGAGGTTGACCTCTCGGAAAACCTACGGGTTATCGGCGGCGACGCGCATTTTTCGGAGTTTACGGGAGTGCATCCCTCTAAGATAAAGCAGGGAAAGCTCTCCTTTAATGATATTATCGCCCCGCACGACAGGGAGAAAGTACGGCGCTCCCTCTTCAAGAAGAACGCGCCCTATGTCTACCTTGATTTCAGCATTCTGGATAAGGACGGCAACGAGGTATTTGTGCACTGCTCAGCGAACAGTGATGAGATAACGAAACGCAGCCGTCTCACCCTTGCCGATGTCTCGCGTTCGCAGAAAAAGAGCGAGGAACTCAAAACCCGCGCCGACGAGATGAAGGAGCTCATCGACCTTGTCAACGCGGGCGTCTGCCTGTTTAAGGTGACGAGCGATATGGAGTTTCAGGCGCTGTATATGAATAAGACGGGCAGGGAGATGTTCGGCGTTTCCAAGAGCGTCTACCTGAATCGGCTGTATAAACTCGACGACCTCATTCAAGAGGAGGATAAGAGCGCTGTGTTCCAGGCGATCGGCAAGGCGATGGCAACCCATAAGCCGATTGATATGGAAATCCGGATGTTTACGCATAAAAACGGCGTTATCTGGTGTAAATTCGGCGCCTCAATACATAGATACGACGAGGACGGATGCCCTGTTTTTCACGGCATTTTCTCGGATATTAACGATGTGAAGATGGCGGAGGAGGACGCCGACGAGGAGCGCGATTTGATGGTTCGCCTCTTTAAGAACCTCCCCGGTCCGCTCTTTACCGCGGATTTCGACGCGCCGTTTATGCTCGACGTGGTGTCGAGCGATTTTATTAAGCTGATAGGCTATTCGCGCAAGGAATTCTTTGAGCATTACGGCGGCGATTTGACGAAACTGATGATACCCAAGGAGGTACCCGTTGCACGGCACAGCCTGGTCGTCACATCGGAAGGCAAGACCACGGCGAATGCGGTCTATACCATCCGAACCAAGAGCGGCAAGCACCTGATTGTGCAGGACAGGCGGCGCATTGTCGCGCGCGAAAACGGCGAACGCGCCACCATCGGCATTCTCCGTGACGTAACCGAACGCGCGCAGAATAAATTTGAAACACTCGATATATAAAAAGACTTCCCGACATAATCGGGAAGTCTTTTTAGTCTGAACGATTACTCGGTCAATTTTTTGGAGAATCTCTGGTAAATATAGGAAATACCGATGAGGATGCCGCCGTAGATGAAATACGAGGCGATTTTGAATCCCGTATTGACCTCGAGTCCGCGCGCGTCGATGAAGAGGAGTTTGGCGAATGCAACGAGTATCATAATCAGTCCGCCGAGGCGTACCACGGAGAACTTCTTTCTGAACCCGATGGCGAGCAGCACGCACGCCGCCGCAATGTAAACGCCGCTGATAATAACGCTCGAAAAGGCGACGTCAAACTGACACATCAGTATTGCCGTCAGCATCGCGAGCACGAGGATGGCGATGGAGGCGGTGTAAATCCATACCGAGGCATTCAGCTCGTTGATGATGTTCGAAACCGCTTTGGAGAAGAAGAGCAGCGCCGCGATATTAATTACAATGAGTAATATGAGATTGAGCGTCTCCAAGCCGCCGCCTGCGCGGGCGGTGACGAAATAATTGTTGATTTCCTGATAGTTGTTGACGATGTCGACACTGATGAAGGTATAGAGCGCGATGAGGACGCCCGCCACATCGGAAAAGCCGATGCTCACCTTGTTCTTCAGCACGCCGAAACGAATGCAAAGCGCGGTGATCAGCGCAAATACAGCGTATGCCACGGCATTTGTAAAGTCGGAGGAGAAGGTAACCTTCGGAGCGCTCAGCAGTGCGTGATAGAGATAAATCAGATAGGCGAAGGTACCGAGAGCCGACAGGATTTCAAAGATGGCAAAGTAAGAGAGCCTTTTCTTATCCACGGAAAGTCCGGTCACGGTGTATGCCCAGAAACCGACAAGAATTATACAAAGCGTAATAATTGCAAGGGGCGGGTAATTGCTCGTGCTGCTGTATGAAACACCCTCCGCCACATACGGGATAAAGGACAGTGCCATACAAGCGAGACCCGCATATTCGGGAATGCGCAGATTCTTTTTGACGCTGATGACTGCGAGGACGGCGCCTTCCGCTGCCCACGCGAGCGCAGCGTATTTCCAACCGAAGAGGAAGGGTACAATCAGCATCGAGAAGATGAGCGCGCTCGTATACAAAACGGCGCTTGCGACTGTCGCATTCTCGTTCTTTTTCTTCGTCGAGAATACGGAGAGCAGCGCGTAAATTGCGGCAAAGACGACGAAGGCGAAACCGACGGCGCGGTTGCCCCTCGTTCCGTTTCCGAAGCAGTTATAGAGCGTAACCGATACCGAGATGGCGCCGCTTAAGGTATTCAGTCCGAGCAGCACGAGGTCTGGCGCGTCGAGTTCCTGCTTTTTGATAATCTTAAGAGCGGGCATCGCGAGGTAAATGAGGTAGGAGGCGACCGCAAACGCCACGGCGAGCGCGAGCGAGTGCTCGAAACCGACGAGTTTATGCAGTGCCCACGCGCACGAGGTGATGCCGCTGACGGCGACAATCTGAAACGCGTAGCCGATGAACTGTGCGGCGTACCACTTTTTGCTTTTTGTAAGGATGAATACAACCGCCGAGAGCAGCAGGAAATAGGCTGCCGCAGCGGGAAGATAGGTCTTGCTTGCCGCCGCTGCGCCGAAGCTAATCATAAAGGCAGCAATGAGCGGCAGATAACCGCCTACGGTGGCAAAGGCGCAGACAATCCAGCTTTTAATCTGGTTGGAAATTGCGATTGCGATTGCCGTTACAACAATGCACACGATAAAAGCCATCTGCTCGTCGAAGAGTTTGAAGGCAAACAGGCTGGTAGCGGTCGCGGCATAGAGCACGGCAACGCCGCCGCTGATGAGTGCGGTGGAAAATACAGTCTTTTCCTTCTTGTGGAAGAGTTCGCCGCCGCCGATGAGCACACCGCCGAGCGCATAAATCAGCACGCCCTTGAGCACGTCGCTCATATGGGTGTAGGCGAATCTGCCGAGCAGCACGATGCCGACGAGGAGGAGCAGAATACCGAGTTTTGAAAGAATATTCAGACCGATGAATGCCTCGATACTGCCCTGCTTTTCGGCATTTTTCTTTTCCATTTCGGTGAGGGGCTCGTTTTTGAGCTTCTCGCCGATTTCGTTATTGTGCTGACGCGCGGCGCTGAGTTGCTCCTTGCGGTACGCGTCTATGCGGATACGCTTTTCTTCAAATTCACGGTAAAGGGCGTTCAGCTTATGGCTGATGTCGCCGAACTCCTGTTCGCCGTAATGTTCGATTGCCTTCTGCGTCGCGTCGATACTGCGGCGGCAGTTTTGCTCGTAGGAGAGGAGCTTACCCATCGTGGTTTCGTCGGCAAGGTAGTACTCGCTGTCGATGCGCTGCTGCACGCGTGAAAATGCGGCGAGTTTTTCGTCCGCCATCTTGGCAAAGAGGGCGTTTTTCGTGTTTTGAAGCTCTTTTTTGAGTTCGCTCTCGCTCTGCTCGAGGCGTTCGTTCTTTTCGCGTTCCTCGGCGAGTGATTTCGTCAGCCGCTCATTTTCGACGGTAATCGCGTCGGTGTCGAGCGCCTTCGCCTCCTGTTTCAGCCCTTGGAGAATTTCCTCCTGCCGGGCAAGGAGTGCGTCGATATTTTTAGTTGCCTTTGACATATTTTGCCATCTCCTTTCCTACCGTATAGGTCTTGGCGTTAGTGTAGTCGTAGAAATATATTTTATCCTTATGTCCGACAAAGAATTCGCCGACTGTGATATTCTGGGACATATCGCCTCGGTCGAGTTCGATTTCGACGGTGAAGCCCCGATTGCCGAGGTAGAGCTCGGCTGCGCGCTTGTCGTCGCTCTCCTTTTTATTGGCGTAGTAGGTGCAGAATGCCTCGATAAACTCCCGCTGGATGACATCCTCGGCTTCGTAATCGCGTTTTATGCCGGACGGTAAATCATCGTGAACGGCGACCGATTTGCCGAAATGCAGCGTGATGCCGCGCACGGTTTTGGCGTTAACGGCGATATGCGCGTCCTTTTCAATATAGTAATAGGATTTTGTGCCGGTGGAGACGCGTATCTGACCGCTCAGATAACGGTCGCAGTCGATGAGAATATCCGTTTTGTTTCCGCTGAGGTCGGTGTACTGCGCCTCTTTTTTGTCGTAGAGGGCGGCGTTGTAGCCGTCGAGCATCAGCTTATCGAGCGGATTCGGTGTCTCGAAGGTCTTGCCCGCAAATTCGATATAGGTGCCGTCCTTTCCCAAATCCTTTACGCCCTTGTTGTCGGCAGTGGAGCCGGTCAGGAAGGCGAACACTCCCGCGCAGGCAATCGCGACGATGCCGATGATAACGGCGGCGACGGTGCGCCGCTTTTTGCGCTTGTCACTTGCTGTAATCTGCGAGCGCAGAAGGGCGTTTTCCGCCTTGAGCGAGTCGAGCTGAGCCGTGTTATCGGGAAGGGGGTCCCGCGTCTCAGCGCCCATCAGTTCGCTGATGTCGATGCCGAAGGTGTCCGCGATTTTAACGAGCGTGGCAGTCTTGGGCATCGAGTCGCCCGTCTCCCATTTCGACACCGCCTTATTTGAAACGCCGAGCATGTCGCCGAGTTCCTTCTGCGAGAGACCGCGCGCGGTACGCAGACTGTATATTTTTTCAGCAAAATCTTTGGTTGCCATTCTATCACCCCTCTTGAATACGGTGCTTTTGTTGTCACTCTCATTTTTACACAATTGCCGTCTAAAATCAATAGAAACCGCTAAATATAAACGAAATATAAAGTTCTACCGAGAGTGGACTACATATAGATTTACCATTTTGTACACATTATAGCGATTTGTATAAAAATCTGCAAGCCTGTTGTGGAAAATATACAATGCGTTGTTCAAAATTTCGTCACATTTTCCGTTTGGGAGATATTGACCGAATTTGCAAAATGAACTATAATAATAATGTTGAAGTATAATTATTAATAATTATAAGTATTTATAGATAAAGTACCTACGGGAGGTAATTCTATGAAAAGACAAATTTCACGAAAGGCGCTGAGTATTCTGCTGTCCGTCCTGCTTGCAGTGAGCGGACTTGTTCCTGCGCTGTCCGCCTTTGCGGAGGACGGCGTTATCGAGGCATACGACCTCCAGATTTTTTACAGCGACTCGAATACGATGGTGCCGACCTACGACGATGAGGCAACGAAGACGAAGCACATCGAGTACATTATGGAGAGCGAGACGGTTCAGTATACCTATAAGCTGATTGACTGCACCGCTCCCGATAACTCGTATGTAAAATGGTACAGCGAGAACCCCGTGCTTGTCGATGTCGTTGACCAGAGCGGTAAGGTAAAGGCGTTTGACTCGTCCAAGGGTGCCGTTGTGCAGTCCTGGATTGACAATGAGGTGAAGCCGATTCCGCTCATCGGTAGCGTAATGGGTACCGTTTTTGAGAAGGCATTTTTCAACGACTATGTCGACCTCGATAATCTCGACACCGAGGCAATCGTGGATATTATGGTCGCGGCGCTCGGCTCCGACTCAAGATTTGCGGACTACGTCGAGTCCTATAAGGGACAGCTTGTGGACTCCCTGCGCGAATATCTCGACAAGGTCAATACCCCGATTTACTGCCAGCTTTTTGCATCCGACGGTACGCTGCTTGCGCAGGATTCGATTGATGTCACCGTCACAAGAAATGACGACCCGCTTTCCAACTTCCTCCCGAACGGAACGCATATTGTCAATAAATCCCAGATTAATACTACCCAGCCGAAGGGCGGCGAGGTACAGCTCTGGGCTATCACGACCCCGCAGCGTCTGAGATTCGGCGTTGTCTATTCGGTGAAGTCCTCGTCCATCTTTACGCAGGGCAAGAGTGTCGCAACAGTGAACGACAGCGGTCTTGTCAGCTTCAAGAATACGGGCACGGTTACCATTATGGTATCGCCGAACTCCAAGGAGGTTGTCGAGGCAATTCTTAAACTCGTCAACTATGTTTACGCGCTGGATAATACGGGCACCCTCGACACGACGAAGGTCGCGGATGCACTGATTAAGTATATGGGACTTGATATTAACCGTAATGTTTTAGCAGGTATTCTCGATGCGGCATTCGCGGTGAAGGACATTGCCCAGGATACGGCTGACCCCGTACAGCTGACGGCGACGGCGGTCGAAATTATTGCGAATATCGTACTGCAGATGCTGTATAACGATACGATTACCTTTAATGTTGTGGACGCGCAGCCCGTGACGAATTTCAATATTGACGGCGTGACCACCGTGCGCGAGGGTAGCGAAATCCAGCTCAGTATTGTTGATGTAGCGCCCGAGGCGGGCGACCTGACAGGGATGGTATGGACCTCGAGCAAACCCGAAATTGCCAGCGTCGACCCTGACACGGGTGTCATTAAGGGTCTTGACGCGAAGGGCTCACTCGGACAGCTTTCCTCGGCGACGACCGAGATTACCGCGACGGCGAAATCCGGCGTTTCCAAGACGGTGACGGTCACCGTTACGGGTAAGACGGGACGTTACATATCCCATGTCGACATTGTCGGCGACGATACGGTCGAGATTGAACAGAGCGAGGATTACAGTTATCAGCTCTTCCCTGCGCGTGTGGCGAATGCGGATAACCTGTATACGGTCTGGGGCATCAAGACCGGCGAGGATGAGGACGGTAATCCTCAGTACACCTGGGCTTCGAAGGACGCGCCGGCGACGAACGGTATCGGCGAAATTGACTACCGCGGCCATTATACGAGTGTCAGCGGCGGTTATTGCACCATCGCGATGAAGGCGTACACAGGCTATGAAGTTTCGAGCGGTAATTTCTACGAGATTTCGAGCTACATTGCCGAGAAGGAAGTGCGCACGGGTATCCCCGTGGAAAATATCCGCATTTCCGTTACGGGCGGCACTTCAAACGGCGATATTAACAGAAACAATACCGTGACCATCAACGGCGTTGATTATCAGTATGTCACGATTAAGAAGAATGTCGTTGAGGCGTATAACGGCAACGGCGCGAAACTCGCGGCAACGGTTTATCCGGCGGACGCTACCAACCAGAATCTTACCTGGGTAGTGGATAACGGGTACTATAACACCGAAGTCAGCGACGACACGCATACCGTTTCCGTTAAGCAAAAGGCGGCTCACGAGGTGGCGGACACCTTCAATATTTACGCCGTATCAGCCGACGGCAAAATCAAGTCGAATATGATTACGGTTGCGGTTGTTAAGAACTATGTCAACACGAATGTGATTGACCAGAATCCGGTCGTCATCACCAATGGCGGCACGGCGGAAGCGACACATACGATGACCTTTAAGGACAGCATTACGACGACAGGTGTCGCTTGCTACAAGTGCAACTGGTATTCGTCCGACGAAAATGTATTCTCCGTCGAGACGATGACAAACGATAACCGCGACGGATTGCTTACGGGTAACGATGTCGGCACGGCGACGGTTTACTGCGTATCTGCGGATGGCGGTATCGTCGGCACAGCGACGGTAAAGGTGCTGCCCGATAAATCCGGACTTAAGCAGGTAATGGAGCTCTGCGAGGATACGGTTATCGTCAGAACGAAAGAGAATAAGAAACTTTATCAGGATTATATGAAGAAACTCGACCTCGCGTATTCGGTTTATTACGACGAGGAGATGGCGTCCCAGGATACGGTGGACACCGCGAGAAGAAACCTGCTCTCCGCGTTTTTCAAACTCGGCGGTTTCGTCGGTGTGAATGAGGTTGAGATTACCGGCGAGAAGGGCAGGGATGTCGGCGACTTTGTTACCGTAGAGGTCGGCACGACTGCAAATTACACTAAATCAAGTTACGCGCTTACCTATAAGGTAAATCCGAAGGGCGCGATGTATAACGATATTACCTGGTCGTCGTCAAACGGCAGTATTGCCGTTGACCGAAGCGGTGTCTGCCGTCCGACTTCCAATAATGCTGCAGCGGCAGAAATTACCTGCACGATGGAGGATTACAGCGGCAGAATTATTACCGACACGATTTATGTAGCCTTTGCGAGAACGAAGGCAACCGGCGTGGAACTCGACACGACCACGATTACCGGCGGCAAGGTCGGCACGACCCAGACGCTTACCGCAACTGTTTTGCCCAAGGGCACGGTGAATATCGGCGCGGCTTCGTGCTCGAATGTCCGCTGGGACACTTCCGACCCCGAGATTGCCACGGTTGACCAGAACGGCGTCGTTACCTTCGTGTGCGGCGGCGACTGTCTGATTACTGCGACAACGTACGACGGCGGTTATCAGGCGACCTGCCGCGTCAACGTTGTGACGAATTACGACGCACTGCGCAATCTGATTCAGCAGTATAACGACCTTCAGCTTAAGCGCACCTCCTATTTCCCCGATACCTGGGACACCTTCACCGCGGCACTCGATGCGGCGCAGGCAATGGTGGACAAGGGCACGGGCTATTCGCAAAAAGAGGTTGACGCGATGTATGCTACCCTTGAGGGCGCCTACAACGGACTGAAGAAATATAATGACCTCCAGGGCGTTGAGCTTTATCTCGACGGCGAGGCAACCTCGGATTTCTACCAGTTCGACCTCAGCGTACTTTCGGAAGGTATCAGCTATAAGAATGCAAAGCTCGATTTGAATGTCAGACTGTATCCGAACAACGCGTCTTACCAGACGGTTGAGTGGCAGTCAATGACATCCGATATTTCCGTTACCAACGAGGGCGAGGCATCGCCGACAGCAAATAAGTCCTGCTACGGCAAGATTGTTTGTACCGTAACGGACCACTTCGGCAGGTCATTCTCCGACTATGTATGGGTGTCCTTCGCGTACTTCCCGGTAACGGGTATGCAGCTTTCGGAAACGAATGTAAACGGCAACACCGGCGACACCTATCAGCTCGCTTGCTCCGTGCAGCCTGAGGGTACGACTGCCGCGCATATCGGTAAGGCATCCATCCAGGATTATTACTGGGAGAGCGATAACGACGAAGTCGCAACGATTGACCAGAACGGCAAGATTACCTTCGTCGGCGCAGGCTCCACCAAGGTGCGCGTTATCTCTTATGACGGCGGACATTCTGCGGAATGTGTCGTTTCCACCGAGGGCGACAGAAGTGAACTTGCCGCAGCGCTCGAGCGCTATAAGGATGTCGACTATACGCAGTATGCCGTAGCGGTGGGTCAGGCGTTTAAGCGTGCTTATGAAGAAGCAGAAGAAGCGCTGACGAATCTGACGCTCACCCAGGATGAGATTGACGCGTATGCCGATAATCTCAATGCGGCGGGCGAGGCACTTGCCAATAATGTCTATATCCAGGTTGAAAATATCAATATCGCGTATCAGTCGTGGAAGGACCCGACCTTCGGCTCGGCTTCCCAGGTAAGCAGCGGCAGCGTGGGCAGCAACGACGCGCTTTCCATCAATCTTTCGAGCAATTACGCGAATTATAATTCCAATAACTATGTATATCTTGACGCAAGCGTCAGCCCGAGCAACGCGTTTTATAAGAGCCTGAAATGGTATCTTGTCAGCTCGAGCAATATGGACACTGAGTCCGTTTCCTCCACCAGAGCGAAACTGACCCCGACCGACAGAACTGCCGGCGCGTGGGCAAAGGTGAAGGTTGTGGCAGTTGACGATTACGACAGGACCTACACCCGCATAATCAATGTCGTTATGGCGGATAAGACGGCAAACGGTATTTCCTGCCAGGGCGACTCCATTACGAGAAAAGCAACGGCGGGTGACGCGCAGTTTACGGCGACGGCTACCTCGTCGAGCGGCACGCCCGATATTTCCGCTATCGAGTGGTTCTCGTCCGATGAGAATGTGGCGACGGTCAATAATGGGCTGATTCACTTTGTTGATAAAGGCGAGTGCACCGTTACCGCCAAGACGGTCGATGGCGGCTATACGCATACGATTGCGGTTACCGTACAGACGGACTTCCAGCCGCTTGCCGATAAAGTCAGCGAGTACCGGAATCTGATTGACAGCGTCAATACCGAAATGGTTTATACCGAGGAGAGCCTCGGCGTGCTCGGTGCAGCCGTGGCGGAATGCGAGCAGGTTCTCAGCGAGGGCAAGGCCACGCAGGCGGAGGTAAATTCCTACCTTGAAACACTGGAGGCTGCATATAACGCACTTGTGAAATATATTGCCCCGACAAAGGTTTATATCACCGTACCCGAAAATCAGGACGGCGTTACCGTGCCGAATGACGGCTATGTTCGCAAGACGGCAAGAACGCTGACGAATACGAAGATTCAACTTGATATGGTGGTGAATCCGGAAGACGCAATTTATAAGGAAATTACATGGTCGTCCTCGAACGACGCTATCCTTGTCGACGACAGCGGACTTGTGACCAACACGATTTCCGGTGCGAAGGCTGCGGACATTACCGTGACGGTTACCGCTTACGACGGAAACACCGTCAGTGATACGATTCATGTATCCTTCGTCCGAGCGGGCGTAACGAAATTTGAATATGCAAACGATATGGTATTCGGTCCTGCAGGCAGCGTAAAGGTTGTCCGCCCGACGACGGATGAACTCGGTATTGCCGACACGACGCTCGACAGCTCGTATCTCACCGAGTGCACCTACACCTCCTCCGATGAGAGCATAGCGACTGTCAATGCAAACGGTGTTGTTTCCTTCGTAGGAATCGGCGAATGTACGATTACCGCGACGGCGCGCGACGGCGGTTATACCGATACGATTACAGCGTATACAACGAATGATACTACCGCACTCTCCGAGGCGGTTGAGGTAGCCGGCGGCATCGACTATATGGATTATGACTACGAGCACGGCACCTATTTCAAGACGACGTATGATAACGCGCTCGATGTGCTGGCAAATCCGTATGCTTCGCAGGATGAAATTGACGAGGCATGCACCGCGCTTACCGAGGCGACGGAGCTTCTTGACGGTCACGAATTTATCGCCGCTGAGCCGACAATTACCGTAAACGGTGAGGATATCAGAGACGGCGGCACCTATGAGGCACCGAACGGCGCGGCGATTGTATGCACTCTCAATGACGGCGCGATGATTCAGTCGCACGATATTGTTGCCACCGACGTAACGGGTGCAACCGTAACGAAAAACGGCGATACCCTTACCGTCAACAAGACGGCGGATGTGGCAACGCTTACCGTTACTTTCACCGCTGTTGACGATTACGGCAGAGAGACCGAGACGGCATATGCCATTACGCTGATTAACGAGATTGTGAATGTCACGGATGTGACGCTCAGCGCCGTTGATGTTGCGAGCGGTAATGCCATTTCCATCACGAATGACGCGATATCCAAGACGGGATATTCCGTGGGATATACAGCCTTTAGCGGTATTCAGCTCGACTACGAAATCGCTCCTGCAAATGCGACCGCGCCAAAGAGTGTGGAGTGGACGATTTCAAACAGCACCTATATGACGGTCAGCGACACGGGACTTGTGGAACTGACAACACGAGGAAAACTGCAGCGTACCAACACGGCGACCGTTACCTTGACGGTTACCAACGCTGACGACACCACCGTTTCGAAATCCGTCACGGTAACCGTCGCGCGATAAGGAGGGGATACTATGAAACTGAACAAGAAGATTTTATCCCTCATCCTGGCCGTGCTGATGATTGCCGTGAGCCTGACGGCGGGGATGATTGCCTGGGCGGGCAACCCCGTCGCCATCAATGCGGTGAATTTCCCCGACGAGAATTTCCGCACCATCGTATTGATGGAATGCGATGAGGATGGGGACGGCTATCTCTCGGATGACGAAATCAGCGGCGTTACCCTCTTTTCGGTAACGGGTTATCTCTATGATTTAGACGAGGATGCTGAGATTGAGAGCATTCAGGGTATCGAGTATTTCACGAATCTGAAAACCCTGCGCTGCGGCGGTATCGGACTGAAATCCCTCGACGTGTCCAAACTGACGGGTCTTACCTGGCTCGACTGTATGGGCAACGACCTCGAGACGCTCGACGTCAGCAGGAATACGGCGCTGCGCATTCTGAATTGCCAGAGTAACGAGCTGACGGCGCTTGACGTGTCAATGTTGCCGAATCTGGTCAATCTTTCGTGCAATATCAATAAGCTGACCGCGCTGAACGTAGCGCAGAATACCAAACTCGAAACGCTCTCCGTTCATCAGAACGAGCTGACCGAGCTGAATCTTGCCAATAATACGGCGCTGACCGCGCTGCACTGCAGCAAGAATCACTTGCAGGAACTCGACCTCAGCAGCAACACGCTGCTCGAGAACGTGACCTCAAACCGTATCGGTGAGCAGACAATCAGCGGCACCGCGACCGAATCGAGCGGCACGATATTTGTCACCATTCCGTTTACAAATTCCCGCCGCATCATCTCCACCTCGCTGGACGAGGAAAACGACCTCGGTCTCATCGGTTATCAGAGTGGCTCCTTCGTTACCGAGAGCTATGAAAAACTCAGAAACGGTATCGACTACGAGTACAATACCGGACTTGATTCGGCTGAGCCGATGACGGTACATATTGATGTGTCGCGTGATTTCTTCATCGTGAGCTACTACACGAATGAGAATAAGACCACGCTCCTCGACAAGCAGATTGTCTATCGCGGCGAAAACGCGACGGAGCCGACGCTTTCGAGCGCACCGCAGTGTAAGTCCTTCGTGCGCTGGAGCGAGAGCGCAACGGATGTTCAGGCGGATATGGACATCTACGCTATCTGGAAAGACGACCATATCTTCCGCATTGTCGACTTCGGCGATAACACGATTACGATGGCGTGTCTGAATGGCTGCGGCACGGAGCAGAATTTCAACTTTGCCGACCTTGTCGGTGCCGAACTCGGCGACAGTAATTATAATGAGGCATTTGACCTCAATGCCGACGGTTTCATCAACGGCAGAGACCTCGCGATGCTCAAAGCACATCAGTTTTAAGCAAAAAAATAAACGGTGATTTTTCACCGTTTATTTTTGTGTCAATTCGAGGATTTCCTCTTTTGTGCTCAGCCCGATGCGTCGGGCTTTTTCTTTTCCGTTTTCAAAGAGGAGCAGCGCCGGGATGCTCATAATCCCGAGGTCCATAACGAATTCCCTTTCCGCGTCGCAGTGAAAGCGCAGGATGGGGATGTCGCAATCCTTTTCCGCCTCTTCGAGAAAGGGTGTGAGCGCGACACATTCCGCGCACCAGTCGGCATAGAAATCGACGAGCACCCTGCCCTGTATGGCGGTCAATAATTCTTCTTTCGTCACATTCTTCATTATAACGTCAGCCCCCTTGCCTTACTCAACAGGAGCACAAACGCGTTCCATATCAGCTGGAAGATGATGATGTTCACCGCCGTGATACTCTGGAATGCCTCGAGCACGGAGAGCAGTGCGATGACCGCGAATCCGATTGCCGAGCCGAAACAGGAGAGGAAGGCGATGGTCTTGCGCGAGGTGCGGATAATCTCAGCCGCGCGCATTGCCGCCACAAATCCGAGCGCGCTGCCGTCGTGTACGACGTAGGCGGGGGATTTCTCGACGTCCATATTTGAATATTTATCGTAAACCCTTGCCGCCGAGTAATTCATCACGCGGATGAACCCTTCGGGAAGGGCAAAGAGCTTGGCAATGCTCTTTTCATTAATATAGGGGTCGCTGCTCTTGACGATAATCGTAATGCCGCTCTTTTCGAGTTTTCTCAGCTCGCGCTTCAGTTCGGGGTCGGCGCTGTAACTGACGATGAACATCGCCGCCGCTCTGCCGTTTACGGCGAGATAGAGGGCTTTTCTGCCCTTGACGGTGTAGCGCTTTTCGAAACTCTCGGTGGGTACATCCACGCCGTGGCGAATCAGCAAATCGCGGTTGCCGACGAGCACCTTGCGCTTGTAAATCCAGGCGGAGATACCCATCGCATTTTCATAGGTGATACCCTCGACGAGCGGCAGAATCGACTGTTTGCCGATAATGACGCGGTCGAATGTTTTGGCGAGCGGGCTCTTCGTCTGGGTCATCACCGCCGCAGTGTAGAGAATCGCGTCGTCAACCTTGGTGCCGTCGAAGGTCTTGAAGCCGAGCATTTCGCACGAGTTTTCGCCGAAGAGGTCGGCTGCCTCCATTACCATCGCGTTGGCGCCGCACGCCATTTCCGCGCCTTCGAATCCGCAGACGCGCGCACCGTAACTGTTCAGCGCGCCCGAAACGTCGCCGAGCATCGTGTTTCCGAGGAAGAGCGCCGAACTCGGCAGCGTAATCGCGAGGGAACACAGCGCCATATTAAATGCGGTGTTGAAATTGTTGATAAAGCCGATGACGAAGAACAGCACGGCGCTGAGCAGCAGCGAGAGCGGGAAGATGATTTTGGCAATCTGATTTGCCGCCTCGCGCTTTGTCGAGATTTCCATAAAATTGCTCGGCACGTCGGTTTTGACGCTTGTTTTAATCAGCGGCACCTCGTCGAGCAGTCCGCGGCTGATGATTTCCGCGTCGACCGCATTTGCAATATCCTCGACCGTGTAGCGATCCTCGTCGGCTGAGATGAAGCGGAAATTATCCGTGATGCGGCTCGTCATACGGGATTTGCCGAGCTGCGACATCAGCAGCGCAAACATTCCTGCGCCAATCAGCAGCACGCCGTTATCAATCCAGAGACTCCGGTCGGCGGCGAGCACAATTGTGTGCACGAGTATGGAAAGCGCCACGAGCGAAATCGGCAGGTCGTAGTTCAGACTGCGTTTTACATTGAAGCCGTGGATGAAGATATTGGCGTTGATGATGAGGGTGATGATATAGAGAACTGTTGCGGCGGAGAAGTACGCCGTGTGCGACGATAGAAATGTCGGGAAATACGCGCTGTCCTTAAAGAGAGTGAGCAGCACCGCGGGCACCATCATCACGAGTGTCGCGAGGATGCGGCGGCGCAGGAGCGCCTTCTTGCCGAGCAGGTTGTTGAGAAATCTGTCCTTCTCGTCGAGACTGCTGAAATCCTCCTTGACCACCTTGTGCACGCCGAGGTCGCGGTCGGTCTCGTCGGGACCGAAGAGACGGAACTTGCCGATTTTTTCCTGGCGTCGTTCCAGGAGAATTTGCTCCGCCACCTCCTCGTCGATGGTCGGCACGCTCTCGAGCACATCGTCGAAGCCTTCAAAGGTAATCTGTTCGCCGATATCCTCCTGCGTTTCGCTTTCGGAGTCGTCGAAGCCGTCGTAAATATGCTCTTTGGCGACGATGGTCGGGATTTCCTGCAGGTCGTTTTCCTCGTTCACCTCGGGTTTGGAAACATAGTGCATCGGCTTCGTCTTTTCGTCGTCGGTGCGGGTGAATTTAGTGGTTTTTGCCCGACTGAACGGTTTCATAATATGTGTTTTTTCATCAGCGGAGATGGCGACCTGTCGCGTTTTTCCGTCGTTTGGGTCGGCGGATTTCGTCGGCGGGGCTACCGTGACGTCCTCTTCTTCGTCCTCCTCGTCGAGCGGCTGCGCTTTGGCAAAAGCGCCCGACTTTTTGGTGGGGGGCGTGTACTCTTTGACGTCGTTGTCCTCGTTGTCGATTTTTTCATAGAGATGCGAGATGCGCTCTACGACGGCGTCTTCGTCCACGACCACTTCGTCAATGGCATTCTTTGCTTTTTCGTCGAGACTCTGTTCTGCCGCCTGAAGCTGTATTTCTGCTTCGCGCTTAATTTCTTCGGCTCTCTTTATAATTTCATCTATGGATAAATTATCGCTCATATTCTCTCTCTTGTTTTCGTTAATCCAGTCGTTGTCTTGCGATTTCGTACATCAGGATGCCCGCCGCTACGGAGGCGTTGAGTGAGTTCACTTTTCCGAGCATCGGGAGACTGACGGTGACGTCGCATTTTTCCTTAATCAGTCTGCCGACACCCCTGCCTTCGCTGCCGATAACGAGTGCTGCGCCGCCCGAAAAATCGGTCTTGTCCCAGCGCTGCCCGTCCATATCGGCACAGTATACCCAGATGTTTTCCTTCTTGAGACGGTCGATGGTGTCGGCGAGGTTGTTGACGCGCGCCACCTTCATATATTCGAGCGCTCCGCACGAGGTCTTGGCAACGATGAAATTGAGCCCCACGCCGCGACGCTTGGGAATAATGACGCCGTGTGCGCCGCACGCCTCGGCGGTACGGATAATCGCGCCGAGATTATGGCTGTCCTCGATTTCGTCGCAGATGATGAGGAAGGGGCGCTCACCCTTTTCCTCAGCGTACCGCAGGATTTCCTCAACGGTGGCGTATGCGTGCTCGGGCACGTTTGCCGCCACTCCCTGGTGGTTGCCGCCCTGCGCCAGGCTGTCGAGTTTGCGTCGGTCGACCGTCTTGATGACGACGCCCTTCTCTTTACATAGCGCGATAATGCGGTTAATCGAGCCTTCTCGCTCGCCTTTTGCAATCAGCACATTCTCGATTTCTCTGCCGCTTTTGAGCAGCTCGGTTACGGCATTTCTGCCGATAACGAGATTGTCGTTATATCTGTTTTCGCTATCTTTTTTCACACCTGTACTCCTACATAGATAATTCCATTATAATTATACCATAATAAATAAAAAATACAATATATATACAAAAAAAGAGGCGGACATCTTCCGCCTCTACAAAATACAGTTTATAATTCTGCGATGAGTTCTACCTCGCAGAGCACACCCTTCGGCAAATCCTTCACCGCTACGCAGGAGCGCGCCGGCTTCGAAGTGAAATATTTTCCGTAAACCTCGTTAAATGCTGCGAAA
The DNA here is from genome assembly GCA_015066525.1 of Oscillospiraceae bacterium. Lineage (GTDB taxonomy): Bacteria > Bacillota > Clostridia > Oscillospirales > Acutalibacteraceae > Eubacterium_R. Next base: position 78,942 of record SVOG01000014.1, read on the forward strand.
TCGTTGATGTCCGCAAGGAAGCATACGGTCTTTATCACCTTGTCCATCGTGGTGCCCGCCGCCTCAACGACCGCGCAGAGATTTTTGCACACCTGCTCGGTTTGCTCTTCGATTGTTTTGGCGTCAACATTGCCCGTCGCGGGATTAATGGCAATCTGTCCCGAGGTGAAGAGCATACCGTTTGTCTTCACCGCCTGGCTGTAAGGTCCGATAGCGCCGGGGGCGTTATTTGTTGCTACATATTCCATAATAATCTCCTTAATGATAAATTATAAATTACGCGTTACGCGTTTCAAATTGATGGTGGGCTCTGCCCACACCCGCTTTATTCACAAACCGTGAATCCTGCGTCGATTAATGCTTTTTTAACCGAAACGATATGCTCAAAGTTTCTGGTTTCTACGCCGATTTTAAGATAACAGTCGGTGATGTTCATATCGAGGTCGGTCGAGTCGTAGTTGACGCTGACAACGTTCGCGCCCTGCTCGGAGATAATGCGGCTGACGCCTGCGAGCTGACCGGGTTTGTCCGAAAGTGCAATCACAATGTCGGCAGTTCTGCCGCCCATCTTCAGACCTCTTGCAATGACACGCGAGAGAATCGTTACATCAATATTACCGCCTGAGACGAGACAGCATACGTTCTTCCCGTCCATATCCGGAATTTTGCCGTTCATCACGGCAGCAACGGGTACGGCACCTGCGCCTTCCGCGATTAATTTCTGCTGCTCAAGAAGCGTGAGGATGGCGAGTGCAATTTCGTCGTCGGTGACGGTTACGATGCCGTCGACATACTCCCTGCACAGTTCGTATGTAAGGCTGCCGGGGGTTTTCACCGCGATGCCGTCGGCGATGGTGTTGACGCCGGGGAGTGTTTCGATGGCGTCGTGCTCGAGGCTCTGCTGCATGGACGGTGCGCCGTACGCCTGTACGCCGTATACCTTGCAGTTTGGCTTGAGCTGCTTGATGGTATAGGCGACGCCCGCGATGAGTCCGCCGCCGCCGACAGGCACGACAACAATGTCCGCATCGGGTAGCTGGTTGAGGATTTCGAGTCCGATGGTGCCCTGACCCGCGATGACATCGGGGTCGTCAAACGGATGGATGAAGCAGTATCCCTTTTCGTCGCGCAGCTGAAGTGCCTTTTTATATGCGTCGTCGTAAACGCCCTTTACCATACAAATCTCTGCGCCGTATTTACGCGTTGCCTCCACCTTGCTGATGGGGGCGCCGTCGGGCAGACAGATAAGGGATTTAATGCCGTTTTTCGTTGCGGCGAGCGCCACGCCCTGCGCGTGATTACCTGCCGAGCAGGCGATGACGCCGCGGCTCTTTTCCTCGTCGGAAAGCTGGCTTATCTTGAAATATGAGCCTCTGACTTTGAACGAGCCCGTGACCTGCAGATTTTCTGTCTTGAGATAGACATTTGCCGCCGGGTTAATCTTTGGCGCGGTAATCATATCGGTTTCGCGCACCACCTCGCCGAGCACTCTCGACGCCTTGTAAACTCTGTCAAGTGTGAGCATAGTATCACTCCTCTTTTTAATCCTACACTATTCTAATACTTCTGATATGTATTGTCAAATGGATTTTATCACTTGACATTATAAATATAATCATATAAAATTAGTATAGTATCTCATAAAGGAGACAGGATATGAAAAAGTTAGTTTCTGTAATGCTCTGTCTGGCACTCGTGCTCGTAGTATTTGCGGGCTGTTCCAAGGCGGAGAAAGAGAAGTACAGCGATACGAAATTAATTATCGGTTATACCGAGGCGGTTGCCCCGCTTCTCGAAGTGGATGAGAACGGCAAGGCGACGGGCTTCGAGGCAGAACTGTTTCGGAAGATTTTTGATTCCGTGAAAGGTGATTTGAAGTCCTACACCTTCGAGAAGGTTGAGGAAGGCTACGAACTCGAGAAGGACGGCGGCTTCTTCGACAGCAAGGATAAGGAATACAGCGCGGGACTTCTGCTCGGCGTTTCCACGAATCACGGTACCTTTAACGAGGATTATTCTTTCACCGACCCGATTATCACAAACCGTGTGATTGCGCTCGCGAAGAAGGGCGGCGACAGAACAAGCTTCACCGAGTTTAAGGACGCGAAAGTTCTCGTCGTCAGCGCGGCGGCTAAGACCGCATTTGAAAAGAATACCGCTATTGCGGGCGTCTGCAAGAGTGTTGACGAGGAAAAGGATATCAATACCGCGCTTGCGAAACTTGACAAGGGCGAGGCGGATATCGTCGTAACCGATGAGTTCAGCTTTATGCCGACGGGCAAGGCGGACAGTTACACAGTGTTTGAAGGCGAACTTGACAGAATAGACTACGTCATCGCCTGCGCGAAATACAGCGGCTGGAAGGATTCGCTTAACGAAGCAATCTTCGAGCTTAAGAGCGAGGACTATGGCAAGAACGGCGACGAGTTCACTCCGCTGGTAGAAAAGGCGTTCGGCTACAACGCCTCCTCCTTTGACTGGCAGCCGAGCAAAACAAAATAAACGCGAAAAAGATACGGAGCACCGATGAGAGTCGGCGCTCCGTTTTTGTTATTCTAAATGCAGGACGATTTCGTCCTTGTCCATCGTTTGCTTTACGTCAATGACGCGCTGGTTGGACGAGCCGCGGAATTTGAGGCGGATGTCGTGGAGTTCCTCGACATAGCGCCCGTCCACGAGAATATCAATATTCTTCAGGAGTTCCTTCGAAATATTCGTAAAGCAGCGTGATTTTTTATCCGTCTGCCCCGTGATTTCCTCATAGGTGAATCCGCTGTAACACCATACATCCTTCTTAGGGAAGCGGCGGTGAAATTCCTTCAGAAATGCGAGTAGCGTCTCCTGATTTTCGGGCTCAAACGGTTCGCCGCCGAGGAGGGACAGTCCGTTAATCCAACCAGGCTCGAGCGAGGCAAAAATCTTTTCCTGTACCTCGTTTGTAAACGCTTTGCCGTAGCCAAAATCCCATGTCATTTGGTTAAAGCAGTTTTTGCAGTGGTGGCGGCATCCCGACACAAAGAGCGAAGTTCTGACGCCCTCGCCGTTTGCAATATCATTATATTTTATTTCTGCGTAGTTCATATATAATCTCCAAACTTTATTACCTTCCCCTTGGGGGGAAGCCAAATTGGTTTATATTATATGGGATGAAGGGATGGTTTTGCTAAACTTGTCCCCTCATCAGTCTCGCAAGCTCGACAGCTTCCCCCCAAGGGGAAGCAAAATCGGTTTATATTATAGGGGATGAGGGGCAAATCACCTCAATAATAAAGGCTGCCATCAGCAGCCTTTATCGTCATATTATAAGTGTAATACTCTTTCCTTGATTTCCTGCGTTCTGCCCTGGTTCCAGTACTGAGTGCCGATGTAACCGCAGGTGCGGCGTGCAACATTCATCTTGTCCTGGTCCTCGTTTCCGCAGTGCGGGCATCTCCAGATGAGTTTGCCGTCCTCGTTCTCTACGATGGAGATTTCTCCGTCGTAGCCGCAAACCTGGCAGTAGTCTGATTTGGTATTGAGTTCTGCGTACATAATATTGTCGTAGATGAAACGCATTACCTGAAGAACAGCGGGGATGTTATCCTGCATATTCGGAACTTCTACATAGGAGATAGCGCCGCCCGGTGAGAGTGCCTGGAACTCGGACTCAAACTTGAGCTTGGTGAAGGCGTCGATTTCCTCGGTGACGTGTACGTGATAGGAATTGGTGATGTAGTTCTTATCGGTTACACCCTTGATGATACCGAAACGCTTCTGCAGGCATTTTGCAAATTTATAAGTTGTGGACTCGAGCGGAGTGCCGTAGATGGAGTAGTCGATGTTTTCTTCGCCCTTCCATTTTGCACACGCGTCGTTCATATAACGCATTACCTTGAGTCCGAACTCCTTGCCGCCTTCCTCGGTGTGGGATTTGCCGGTCATATATTTTACGCACTCGTAGAGTCCTGCGTAGCCGAGGGAGATGGTGGAATAGCCGTTATAGAGGAGCTTGTCGATGGTCTCGCCCTTCTTAAGTCTTGCGAGCGCACCGTACTGCCAGAGAATCGGAGCCGCGTCGGAGAGTGTGCCGAGCAGTCTGTTGTGGCGGCAGCGAAGTGCTCTGTGGCAGAGGTCGAGTCTCTCGTCAAAAATCTTCCAGAACTTGTCCATATCGCCGCCCGATGAGCAAGCGATGTCAACGAGGTTGAGGGTGACAACGCCCTGGTTGAATCTGCCGTAATACTTGCGCTGACCTTCTACATAATTGCCTGCGTTTGCAATATTGCCGATACCCTTCTCGGTGAAGCGGTCGGGAGTGAGGAAGGAGCGGCAACCCATACAGGTGTATACATCGCCCTTGAGGTCGAGCATAACCTTCTCGCTGATGTAGTCGGGTACCATTCTCTTCGCCGTGCACTTAGCAGCAAGCTCCGTGAGGTAGAAGTACTTGGAATCTTCGTTAATATTATCCTCTTCGAGAACATAGATGAGCTTCGGGAACGCGGGCGTAATCCATACGCCGCTCTCGTTCTTGACGCCCTGAATTCTCTGCTTGAGGGTTTCTTCGATAATCATGGCAAGGTCGGCTTTTTCCTGCTCGCTCTTTGCCTCGTTGAGGTACATAAATACGGTGACGAACGGAGCCTGACCGTTGGTGGTGAGGAGGGTAACAACCTGGTACTGAATGGTCTGTACGCCGCGGCTTACCTCGTCGCGGAGTCTCTTTTCCGTGATGGAGGCGATTTTTTCTTCGTTGAGTTCTACGCCGAACTCCTCGCTCTCAGCGATAACCTGGTTGCGGATTTTCTCACGGCTTACCTGTACGAACGGTGCGAGGTGGGTGAGGGAAATGGACTGTCCGCCGTACTGGTTGGAAGCAACCTGTGCGATAATCTGGGTTGCGATATTGCAGGCGGTGGAGAAGCTGTGCGGCTTTTCAATCATCGTGTCGCTGATAACGGTGCCGTTCTGGAGCATATCCTCGAGGTTTACGAGGTCGCAGTTGTGCATATGCTGTGCAAAGTAGTCCGCGTCGTGGAAGTGGATGATACCTGCCTCGTGTGCTTCCACAACATCCTCGGGGAGGAGCAGTCTCTTCGTAATATCCTTGGAAACTTCGCCCGCCATATAGTCGCGCTGTACGGAGTTAACGGTGGGATTCTTGTTGGAATTCTCCTGCTTAACCTCCTCGTTATTGCACTCGATGAGGGAGAGAATCTGATTATCCGTAGTGTTTGCCTTACGGATGAGAGAACGGGTGTAGCGGTATCTGACATAGCGCTTGGCTACCTCAAAAGCACCCTGCGCCATAATCTGGTCCTCTACGATATCCTGAATCTCCTCTACGGAGAGAGCGCGGTTTGCCTTTGAAATTTTGAATTCCGCAAACTCTGCGATGTCGTTAATCTGGCTCTGGGTGAGCTCCTCCTTTTCGCAAGCCTTGTTTGCCTTGGATACAGCCACTACAATTTTATTTAAGTCAAAATCTGCTTCCGAGCCGTTTCTCTTGATAATCTTCATAATTCTCGTCCTTTCATCGTTTTTTCTCATCAAAAGTTACAAAATGGTAACACATTTTTCGAATGACCTTTATCATAATAACAGACATATTGCGCTTTGTCAATAACTTTTTCGAAAAAAATACAAGATATTGTGTCTATTTTTTCACAATAGCAAATAATAATACGAAATGTAGTACACCCTAAAACCCCGAAAACCGCATAAAATCAAGGTTTATCCCTCTTCTGCCCAAACGGAAATATTACAAATTGTAATGACCGAAAAGGATTTATTCAATTTATACCAATTATATATATCGAATTTTGCATTACTAATTCCGAAAGTCAACCTACATTGTCATTTTGCCCTAAAATGCGCCCTGCGAAAAGCGGTTTCTTGTCTATCGGACTGAAAAAGATTAAAAAACGGTGTCAATCTCAAAAAATTGTTGAAATTAGTAAAACAATTAATTATTATAATATCGTATTCTCAATTTGGTGGTGAAACTTATGGAACTCCTGAAGCAGAAGATTCTGAATGAGGGCGAAGTTTACGAGGGAAACATCCTCAAGGTTGACTGTTTCCTCAACCATCAGATAGATTGCGCCTTTATGCGCGAAATCGGCAAAGAATTTCATAGATTATATAAAGATGAGGGCATTAACAAAGTTTTGACGATTGAGGCGAGCGGTATTGCGATTGGTACCGTTGTAGCTCAGGAACTTGAATGCCCTCTTGTTTTTGCTAAGAAAACCAAGACGAAGAATATCGCGGGCGATGTGTATACCACACCCGTCGAATCCTTCACCCACGGCACGACCTATAATATAATGGTAAGCAAGCGCTTCCTCGGCAAGGGCGACAGGGTGCTGATTGTGGACGACTTCCTCGCTGTCGGCAATGCGCTCAGGGGACTGATTAAACTCGTGGAGGAGAGCGGCGCCGAACTTGTCGGCTGCGGCACCGTTATTGAGAAAGGCTATCAGCACGGCGGCGACGCGCTGCGCGAGCAGGGTATCCGTGTCGAGAGCCTCGCCATTGTGGAGAGTATGAACCACGAGACGGGAGAAGTCATTTTCAGAAATGATAAATGATGAATTTATGGTGGACTTCGTCCACACCTGATAATGGGTACGGGCAAAGCCCGTCCGGAATTCATAATTTATAATTTATAATTGGTTATTTGGCTAACGCCTTATAATATATACACGACCATTCATTAAAAATTTTTGGAGGGAAAACAATGAAAAACTCAAAGAAAGTTATTGCCGTAATCGTTGCAGTAATGCTTGCAGTAGTCGGCGTATTTGCTGCTTGCTCCAAGCCGGCTGACAACGGCGACACCACCAAGGCTGCCAATGTGAAGGATGTAAAGGTTGGTTTCATCTTCTTACACGATGAGAACTCTACCTATGACCTCAACTTCATCAACGGCGCTAAGGAAGCTTGCGAAGAGCTCGGCGTAGACTATGTTCTCAAGACAAATGTTCCTGAGAGCAACGAGTGCTACGAGGCTGCGGCTGACCTTGTTGACCAGGGCTGCAATGTTGTATTCGCTGACTCCTTCAGCCATGAGGACTTCCTCATCCAGGCTGCAAAAGAGTTCCCGGATGTACAGTTCTGCCACGCAACAGGTACCAAGGCTCACACCGAGAATCTTGCTAACTTCCACAACGCATTCGCTTCTATCTACGAGGGCAGATATCTTGCAGGTGTTGCTGCAGGTCTCAAGCTCAACGAGATTAAGGAAGCAGGCAAGCTTAAGGGCTCCGTTCCGAAGATGGGTTATGTCGGTGCTTACACCTATGCTGAGGTTATCAGCGGTTACACCTCGTTCTATCTCGGTGCAAAGAGCGTATGCCCCGATGTCGTAATGGACGTTAAGTTCACCGGTTCCTGGTACGACGAGGCTGCTGAGAAGGAAGCTGCTCAGGCTCTTATCGACGGCGGCGCTGACCTCATTTCCCAGCACGCTGACTCCATGGGTGCTCCGACTGCTTGTGAGAATGCAGGTGTTCCGGACGTATCCTACAACGGTTCCACTGTTGACGCTTGCCCGAATACCTTTATCGTATCTTCCAGAATTAACTGGGCTCCCTACTTCAAGCACATGGTTGAGTGCGCACAGAAGGGCGAGGCTATTGAGGCTGACTGGACAGGCACTATCGCAACCGGCTCCGTAGAGCTTACTGCTGTTAACGAGAAGGCTGCTGCTAAGGATACCCAGGCTAAGATTGACGCTGTTAAGGCTGACCTCGAAGCTGGCAAAATCCACGTATTTGATACAGCTAACTTCACTGTTGGGGGCAAGACTCTTGACACCTATATGGCTGACGTTGACACCGACGCTGAGTTCAAGGGCGACACCGAGGTAGTCAAGGACGGCTATTTCCACGAGTCCGAGATGCGTTCGGCTCCTTACTTCGATGTAAACATCGACGGTATCACTCTTCTTAACACTGCTTTCTAAGCATACAACAGAAGACAACCTAATATAACGGCCGTGGCTGTATTTATACAGTCACGGCTATAAACTCTTTATATCACTACACTTAATACCCACCATGCTAACTCTGCGGAGGTAACAATGAGTAAAAAAGTTGCACTCGAATTAAAAGGCATTACCAAAGCCTTCGGCACAAAAGTAGTCGCCAATAAAAATGTCGACCTGACAGTTTATAAGGGCGAAATCCTCGCAATTCTCGGCGAAAACGGAAGCGGTAAGACCACGCTTATGAATATGGTGTCGGGCATTTACTATCCCGACGAGGGCAAGATTTTTGTAGACGGTGAGGAAGTCACCATTGCCTCGCCCAAGGATGCCTTCAAATACAGAATCGGTATGATTCACCAGCACTTTAAGTTGGTAGATATCTTCTCGGCTGCCGAAAATATCGTGCTCGGTATCGACGACGGCAAGAAGTTTAATATGAAAAAAGCAAAGCAGGACATCAAGAGAATCGTCGACCAGTACGGCTTCATCCTCGACCTCGATAAGAAGGTTTACGAGATGTCCGTCTCCGAAAAACAGACAGTTGAGATTATTAAGGTGCTTTACCGAGGCGCGGACATCCTCATTCTTGATGAGCCCACCGCCGTACTGACACCCCAGGAAACAAGCAAATTATTTGACGTGCTCCGCAATATGAGAGCGGACAATAAGTCAATTATCATAATCACCCACAAGCTCCACGAGGTGCTTGAAATCTCCGACAGAGTCTCCACCCTGCGCAAGGGTGAGAACGTCGGCACGGTTAATACCGAGGACGCGACCGAATCCTCCCTCACCGAAATGATGGTGGGCGAAAAGGTCGACCTCAATATCGAAAGAAAAGACCCGAAGAATCCCGAGCCGCGCCTGGTCGTCAAGCGCCTTAACGTTAAGAACCGCGACGGTTCGAATGCGCTCACCGATATTAAGTTTACAGTCAACAGCGGCGAAATTCTCGGCGTCGCAGGCATTTCCGGCTCCGGACAGAAGGAACTGCTCGAGGCAATTGCGGGACTTCAGAAATGCGAGAAGGGCTCGAGCATCCTCTTTACCGACCACGACGAGGTCGAGCAGCAGCTTGTCGGCCGCTCTCCGCGTGAAATCCGCAAGCTCGGCGTGGCGATGTCCTTCGTCCCCGAGGACAGACTCGGTATGGGTCTCGTCGGCAATATGGACATCACCGATAATATGATGCTGCGTTCCTATAAAAGCGGCAAGAGCGAGTTTGTCGACAGAAAGAAGCCGAAGAAACTCGCCGAGGAAATTATCGAAGAACTCGAAGTCGTTACCCCGAGCACGAGCACTCCCGTGCGCCGTCTCTCGGGCGGTAATGTACAGAAGGTACTCGTCGGTCGAGAAATTGCGCTCGAGCCGAGAGTGCTGATGGTGGCGTATCCCGTGCGCGGGCTCGACATCAATTCATCCTATATGATTTATAACCTCCTTAATAAGCAAAAGGAGGAGGGAGTATCCATTATCTTCGTCGGCGAGGATCTGGACGTTCTGATTGCCCTGTGCGACAGAATTATGGTAATCAATTCCGGTAATATTACCGGCATCGTCGACGGCAAGACGGCTAAGAAGGAAGAACTCGGACTTCTGATGACCAAGAGTATTAATAAAAAGGAGGACGCCCCGAATGAGTAATCACACTTCTGCAAAAAAGCGTGAGCCGCTGTTCCACGTTGCCAAGCGTGAGGGCATGCCTCCGTTTAACGCAACCCTCGTCAGAATCGGCGCAGTGGTTGCCGCACTGATTGTGTGCGCGATTGTGACAATGGCGCTCACGGGCGAAAACCCGATTAAGGTTTACGCCACGATGATTGACGGTGCTTTCGGTACCGCGCGCAGAGTATGGAATCTTTTACAGAGTCTTGCGATGCTGCTTTGTGTTTCGCTCGCCGTAACCCCCGCGTTTAAGATGCGATTCTGGAATATCGGCGCCGAGGGACAGGTGCTTATCGGCGGACTGGCGTCGGCGGCTTGTATGATACTCTTCGGCAATAAACTGCCGAACGCACTCTTAATCCTGACGATGATTGTGGCGAGTATTCTCGCCGGTGCTATCTGGGCGGTTATCCCCGCTATTTTCAAGGCAACACTTGATACAAACGAAACCCTGTTCACCCTGATGATGAACTATGTCGGCATTCAGCTCGTTGCGTACTTTACCCGTGTATGGGAGAATCCGAAGGGCTCGGGCTCCATCGGCATCATCAACGCCTCCACCGAGGCGGGTTGGTTTCCTCAGATTGCCGGACAGAAATATCTGCTCAATGTCATCATTGTGCTTGCGCTGACCGTCTTTATGTATGTGTATCTGAAATACAGCAAGCACGGCTATGAGATTTCAGTCGTCGGCGAGTCGCAGAACACGGCGCGCTACATCGGACTGAATGTGAAGAAGGTTATCATCAGAACGATGCTCCTCTCGGGTGCGTTCTGCGGTATCGCGGGACTTCTCCTTGTCGGCGGCACGAGCCATACCATCACCACCGAAACGGCGGGCGGCAGAGGCTTTACCGCGATTATGGTAAGCTGGCTTGCGAAGTTTAACCCGGTTGTGATGATTCTGACCGCGCTGCTGCTCTCGTTCCTTGAATCGGGCGCGCAGCAGATTGCGACCGATTTCGGACTCAATAAGTCCTTTTCCGATATCCTGACGGGTATCATCCTCTTCTTCATCATCGGCTGCGAATTCTTCGTCAACTATGAAATTAAATTTAACAAAAGCAGCAAGGAGGTAAAGTAATATGGCTTTCATCAGTACCTTAATTTCTTTATTCCCCCGTGCTGTGATGCAGGGCGTTCCGATTCTTTACGGTGCGACGGGTGAGATTATGACCGAGAAATCGGGTAACCTCAACCTCGGTATCCCCGGCATTATGTATATCGGCGGTATCAGCGGCGTTATCGGTGCGTTCCTCTATGAGAACTCCGTCGGCGCGGGCAATCCGCTCAACGGTTTCCTCGCGATTTTCATCCCGCTGATTTGCACGATGCTCGGCTCGCTCCTCGCGGGTATGATTTACTGCTTTATCACCGTTACGCTCAGAGCGAATCAGAACGTAACGGGTCTTGCGCTCACGACCTTTGGCGTCGGCTTCGGTAATTTCTTCGGCGCTTCGCTGATTAAGCTTACCGGCAGCGACGTTCCGTCGGTTGCACTTTCAAGAACGAGCGCATTTTTCTCGACAAAATTGCCCATCGCGCATTCAACCGGACTGTTCGGCAAACTGTTTTTGTCCTACGGTTTCCTCGCGTATCTTGCGATTATTATCGCGATTGCGTGCAGCTTCTTCCTCAACAGAACGAGGGGCGGACTGCATCTGCGTGCGGTCGGTGAGAATCCGGCTACGGCGGACGCGGCGGGTATCAGTGTAACGAAATCGAAGTATCTTGCTACCTGTATCGGCTCCGTTATCGCGGGCCTCGGCGGTCTCTACTATGTTATGGACTATGCAAACGGCGTTTGGTCAAACGGCGGCTTCGGCGACAGAGGATGGCTGGCGATTGCGCTCGTTATCTTCGCTATCTGGAGACCGAATCTCGGTATCTTCGCGTCGATTCTCTTTGGCGGACTGTATATCATCTATCTCTTCATCCCCGGACTTTCGCTGAAAGCGCAGGAGCTCTTTAAGATGCTGCCATACGTGGTAACCATCGTCGTGCTTGTCGCGGTATCCGTGCGTAAGAAGAAGGAAAATCAGCCGCCCGCATCCCTCGGATTGTCGTATTTCAGAGAGGAGAGATAATATGAAAACGCTCAACAATGATATTCAGGAGGTACTCGTGTCCGAGGCGGATTTGAAGGAAATCAATGCCCGTCTCGGTGCGCAGATTACCCGGGATTTTAAGGATAAGAACCTACTCGTCGTCGGCATTCTCAAAGGCTCGGTCTACTTTATGACCGACCTTACGAGACATATCGACCTGCCGCTTAAGATAGATTTTCTTGCGGTATCGAGCTACGGCTCGGGCACGCGTTCCTCGGGCTCGGTTAAGATTATCAAGGATATTGATATCGATCTCGAGGGTTATGATGTGCTGCTGATTGAGGATATTCTCGACAGCGGCAGAACACTCCAGTATGTGAGCAAGATGCTCAGCGCCCGCAATGCCCGCTCCATCTCCATTTGTACGCTGCTCGATAAGCCGGCGCGCAGAGTGGTTGATTTGACCCCCGATTATGTGGGCTGCGACGTACCCGATGAGTTCGTCGTCGGCTACGGTCTCGACTATGACCAGAAATACCGCAATCTTCCCTATATCGGCTCGCTGAAAAGGGAGATTTATGAGTAAGAAATGGCGTATGTCGCGCGAGGCGGCGTATGTATGGGCAATGCTTGTTTTACCGTTTTCGGTTGCGCTGATGACGAAAGCAAATCTCGGTCTGTCGATGATTGCGGCGCCGACCTATATCATCAGCGAGCGCGTCAGTTTCCTGACCTACGGGCAGGCAGAGTACATCCTGCAGACGCTGATACTGCTACTGATGGCGGCGGTGGTCGGCAAGTTCAGATGGGTGTACCTCACTTCATTCCTGTCGGCAATTCTTTACGGTACGGTGCTCGACGGATTCATCTTCCTGACGGGTCCCATCCATGCCGACGCGATATGGCAGCGGCTGATACTCTTTGCCGTCGGTATGATTCTGACGGCGCTCGGCGTAGCGCTCTTTATTAAGACTTATCTGCCGCCCTGTGCGTACGATTATTTCGTGCGTACCCTCGTGCAGGAAAAGCACACCGACCTGCGCAAAACGAAACTGATAAACGACGGCGTGTATCTCGTATTAAGCGTTGCGCTCACCCTCGTGTTGTTTCACCGCTTTATCGGAATTACCTGGGGCACGCTCGTGATTACACTTTGTAACGGACATATTATCGCATTTTTCGATAAAACAATGGGAAAGCATATCGAATTCTACGACCGCTTTCCCAAACTTGCGAAATATTATGATTAAACGGAGGTCTGACGACCTCCGTTTTGTTATGCGTTCCAGGTATTAATCTGATTTCTCAGCCAGTCGCACCACGCGTCGACGCCTTCGCCCGTCTTTGCCGAGATGAAGAAGATGTCAGCATTCGGGTTGAGTTTTTTAATGCGCTCAACAACAGCATCGTCATCGAAATCGAATACGCTCTTGGCATCAATTTTATTGATAATAACCGCGTCACAGATGGAGAACATCAGCGGGTATTTCAGCGGTTTGTCGTCGCCCTCCGGAACGGACAGAATCATCGCGTTTTTGCTCGCGCCTGTGTCGAATTCAGCGGGGCAGACGAGGTTTCCGACATTTTCGAGCACGATGAAATCAAACGCGTCGGCGTCGATATTATCGAGTCCCTGCTTTGTCATACCTGCGTCGAGGTGGCACATACCGCCCGTGTGGAGTTGGATGGACTGCACGCCCGTTTCGGCGATGGTCTTAGCGTCCACGTCGCTGTCGATGTCCGCCTCCATTACGCCCATTTTGTATTCGTCCTTGAGGCGCGCGATGGTCTGCTTTAAGGTCGTTGTCTTGCCGCTGCCGGGCGAGGACATCAGATTGAGCAGGAAGGTTTTGTCCTTTTTGAGCTCATCGCGGAGTTTGTCCGCCTCGCGGTCGTTATTTTCAAATACGGATTTCTTAATTTCAATTACTTTGAATTCTGCCATAGTGTTCTCCTTATTCCAGACGGATGCCCAGCGCGATGGCAAAATGGTCGCTCGGGTATACACCGTCGTAAGTATTGTCGATAATCTGATAGGTGTCCACCTTGATTTTCGTCTTGGAAATCATAAAGTAGTCGATATTTTCATCGTCGAGATGACTGCCCCAGCGCTGATAGGTAGCGCCTTTTTCCGTATCATCGGCGCGGTATTTCGCGTCGTCAAAGAGGGCGGTAGCAGCTTTGTAGGTATCGCTCGCTTCGTCGGCATTGAAATCGCCCATAATGATACTCGGCAGATTGCCGAATTGCTTGATTTTGTCGAGGACGACATGGATTCCGTTAATGCGCGCCTCGTCGCTGATGTGGTCGAGATGGGTGTTGAATACGACAAAATCTTTGCCGCTCGCCTTGTCGGTCAGAACGGCATAGGAGCATATGCGATAGCACGCGGAACCCCAGTCTTTGCTCATTACCTCGGGCGTTTCGCTCAGCCAGAACGAGCCCTTGTCTTTGAGGGTGAATCGGTCGCTGCGATAAAAAACGGGACACGCCTCGGCGAATTTGCCGTCGGTGCGGTACTGAATGACATTGTCGTAGCCCTTGAGTGCGTTCGTGAGAAAGTTATAGTGCATCGCCGTCACTTCCTGGAAGCCGATGATGTCGGGCTTGACGGAGGCAATATTCGCTATCTGTAAATCCGCGCGGTAAAACCAGCTTCGTTTCCCGATGTCGAGCGGACTCCAGGTGCGCACATTGGCGCTCATTACGGTGATACGCTTGTCCGTCGCGCTTTCGGTAATATCAAAGGATGCCGTGCTCTTTTTGTAGCGGTCGTAGTAAACAAGATTGCCTGCCGCGACGACAATCACGGCGCAGAGTAGCAGACTACCCGCTGCAATGAGAGCATTTTGTACCTTTTTTCGTTTCATAGCATCACCATTACTCAGTATAATGGATTTTCGGGGTAAATGCAAGTGGTCGGATGAATATCCGACCACTTTTGTATTATCTGTGGGTGCCGTAAAAGAAGAGCGCCACAACGCCCGGACCCGTATGTCCGCCGATGACGGGACCGACATAGTTAATGACAATCTCCTTGAAACCGACCTCTTCCTTAATTAGTTTGGCGAATTCCCTGACTTCGTCCTCGCAGTCGCCGTGGCTGATGTAGATGGTCTGTTCCTCGGGAGCGATGGCGGTCTCCTTCATCTTATCGAGCAGGGCGTGGAGCGACGCTTTTCTTCCCCTTGCCTTGCCGACGTTAATGAGCCTGCCTTCGTCGTCCATATGCATGACGGGCTTGACGTTGAGCGCCGTGCCGGCAATCGCCGTTGTAGCGCTGACTCTGCCGCCCCTCTTGAGGTGCATTAAGTCGTTTACGGTGAACCAGTGGCAGATATGCAGCTTGATATCCTCGGCATACTTTGCCACAGCCTCTATGCTGCCGCCGTGCTGTTTCTCATCGTAGACATATTTGATAAAGAGTCCCTGTCCCATTGACGCCGCGAGAGAGTCGACAACGATGATTTTTGCCTCGGGATATTGCTCGCCGAGTTCTTCGGCGGTGATGCGTGCGTTTTGCGTCGTTGCGCTGAGCGCTGAGGAGAAACCGAGGTAGAGGATGTCCTTGCCCTCCTCAAGAATTGCGGTGAACACCTTGCGAAAGGCGTCGAGGCTCGGGCACGAGGTTTTGATATCCTCCTTCGCTCTCGAGCGGTCGTAGAATTCCTTGAATCCGATTTCCCTGCCGTCGAGGTAGTTGGTGAAAGTCTCGCCCGCAATATCCACCGTCAGCGGAACGATGGCGAGTTCAAATTTGTCGACAAGTTCCTGCGGCAGATCGCAGGACGAGTCGGTCGCTAATACAAAGTCTCTCATAGTATTCTCTCCGTAGTGTAATATGCTTCATTATATGACAACCGGAGCGAGATTTCAACCGCGGGGGCAATTACTTTATATTTATTTAATATAAACAATTTATAAACACGCGCGGAATTTCTTAACATTTCGAAAGAATACTGCTATAATTCAATTACAGTTTTTTGAGGTGATGGTATGAAAACACTCATTCTGCTTCTGCTCGGCGCAGTGATTGCGTATTTAATCGGCAGTCTGAACAGTTCAATTATAATGAGCCGTGTGCTCAAGAAGGACGATATCCGCGAGTCGGGCAGCGGCAATGCCGGCGCGACGAATATGGTTCGAACTTACGGCAGAGCCTACGGCGTGCTCTCGTTTGTGCTCGATTTTGTGAAGGTGATTGTCGCCTATCTGATTGTGCGGGCGATTTTCAGCAGCGTGGATGCCGCAATTTTTGCGCAGTATACTTATTTCTTTAAGGTCGTCACGGGCTTCTTCTGCTTCATCGGGCATATTTACCCCTGCTATTTCGGTTTTCGCGGGGGCAAGGGCGTGACGGTTTGTGCGGCGATGATTTGTCTGCTCGACTGGCGTCTCTTTGTGATGGGTGCGGCACTGTTTTTTGCCGTTGTGTTTATCACGAAATATATCTCGTTTTCGTCCATCGCGTTTGCGGTAGTGTATCCGATTTGTACCTTCTTCCTCTTTGACCGGGAGTTCAGTATCCTTCATCACTATATCACGGCGAAGCAATCCTTCGGCGCCCACGAGATGCCATACAGAATCATCGCCACGGCGATTGCCTGCCTCTTTTCCGCCATCGTTTTGTGGAAACACCGCGAGAATATCAGGCGACTGATACGCGGCGAGGAAAACAAAATCGGCTCCCATAAGAAAGAACAATAAAAAAACAGACACCCGTGGGAGACCTTCCGTAAAGAAGGTCTCCCAATTAAATTAATCCTTGCGGATTAATGAAATATTCCTTCGGAATATGAAATTGCTTCGCAATGAAATACGTCTGCGGCGTATGAAGGATTAATTTTATTTCATATTGAGCAAGGCGAAATATTTCACAATTTGCTAAAGCAAATTATTTCATATTGCGTAGCAATATTTCATTATATATGTTAAAATGCATAAGAGGTGATATTGTGAAAGAAAACAAACTTATTGAATTATCAATGGATTTTTCCGTTTCTGTATTAAATGCTGTTGACTCCATAAAAGGACATTATGCACTTATCAATCAAATAGAACGTTCCGCTACAAGCATCGGAGCAAATATTCACGAAGCTAACTATGCCCAAAGCAAGGCTGATTTTATATCAAAACTACAAATAGCGCTCAAAGAAACATATGAAACTGAATATTGGTTAGAACTTTTTCAAAAAGCCGGTTTTCTTAACGAAGTGACTACAAAAGCGTTATTAAATCAATGCGGAACAATACGCAGATTGTTAATTGCTTCTGTTAATACTGCTAAAAACAATAAATAAACTTCAAAGACTGAAAGAGCATTTTCTCTTTCGGTCTTTTTTCTTTTCCGGTTTTGGCAGCACAAAACCTATGCTCGCTGTACTCTGTGACACATATTTGCTCTTTACTAAAAACAGTGATATAATGATACAGACAAATCGAAATTTATCGGGATAAAAGAGAGGACTACAAGGCCATATGAAGCATGAAGAAATAAGAGGAAAAAAGATTATACTGCGCAGGCAAAGAGAAGAAGAC
>SVOG01000015.1 GCA_015066525.1 Oscillospiraceae bacterium
AACAGTCCGGTGGACTGTTCGATAGTTGAGAGGAGAATCCCTTGCTCTCCGCCAAAAAAATAACCACCCCTTACGGGTGTCCGTTATAAGGAAGTTTTACAGACTGAAAGATTATTATTCTCTTTCGGTCTGTTTTCTTTTCCGGATTTGTCTTTACAAATCATATGATCGCTACACCATATGACATATTTCTTGAATATTTTTTTATAAAATGCTAAAATGTAAGTGCCAAATATTAACTGAATAAATTGTTATGCATTGTAAGTGTGCCGTTTTATCTTTTGATAAAAACGCATGCTTTATATTGGCATACTTCAATGCAGTGTGTTCAGTTAATGTTTGGCGACAGTTGAGCTTGCGTTTTTGGCGTACAGTCTCGGCTGTACGCTTTTTTATTTTTGAAGGGGGGTAATCTCTAAAAACGATTAGTTTATTATTATCAATACATAGGCTAATATCCAAAATTTTGTCGGTAGCATAATTTTAATCTTTTTGTGAATAGAAAAGGAGATAAATCAATATGAAAAAATATATAAAACTTTTTTCGATAATTATGGTAATCTGTATGTTATTATGCTTGTGCGGATGTGAAAATATTGAATCCCTGTTAGACCGGGGACCAAGTGAATCGGATTATAAAGCTGCTATGTCCGCGCATATGCAAAATGAACATAACGCATCAATAAGCTCTTATACCATTTTTGATATTTATGATAACGGCGGCGCAAGTGCACAAGTGCAAGTGACAGCACATCTTGCAGGAAGCGATGCAACTATTGGCATGAGCAATCAATTGAGGGTTGATAAAGACTGTAACGTTTCTTCCTGCTCATGGTGTGATTTGGGAATTGGATAATACGAGGTAACATATGATGAAGAAAACAATAATTTCAGCGCTGTTATGTATTATTTTACTTTTCTCGGGGTGCACAAGTAATCTAATAGATAGTACTATACTTGGAACAAGTAAGACCAAGGAAGCGCTTATAAACAATACCGAATATGTTAAGGAACACCTTCTCGGAGCATGGTCTTCTTCAAATGGAGAAATCGTTGAATTTTATTCAAATGGTATTGTTGTAAACTATACACCTACTCAACAATATGATTATGCTAACATATTGGATGGTGTTATGGATGATGACAACTCATATTCTGTAGAATCCGAACTAAAAAGCATTGGATACAGCGCCTATGTAATTCCTGAACCCGATTCCTACACAGATGAGGAGTTGAAAAGCTATAACGAATATATTCAAAGCACTCAAAATATCGGCATTTCATTGAAATATGATTTTTGGGGTGTCATTGAAGAAAAATTCATTTTACATGAATTCCAAGACGATGATATTCTTATTGTAGGAGGAAATAAAACATTAACAAGAATCTATAAAGATGAGCCTTCTATTACCGATAATATAGACGGACTGTATATTAATGAAGAGGATAATAATTTAGGTATACGTATTATAGAAACACGCGACGGAAATCGAGGCTATTTCGACTGGGTTGAGATAAATAGAAATTTAGAGCTTTACGGAAAATGTGAGATTAACGATAATACTATCATTTTAAAAACCGATACTGATGATTTTGTTTTTCAGAGGAATGGGACAGAACTCACAGAAATAGGTTCAGATACATTATCAGGCACAAATTTGAAATATAAAAAAATCAGCGATTTAGCATATATCAATTTGCCAGCAAATTAGAATTAGAAACTTAAAACAACTACAAATCTGGATAAACAAGATAAATAAAACGATTCAGGCGGTGTTTCCGCCTGTTTTTATTTTAAAGCATTACAGGGCATTCGTTGTAATGTGTTATTACGCCGAAAATCACCATTATGTATATTCTCCGTAATAAATCCCCTTTGGGGAAATGTCCCAAGCATCGCGCCGAGGCGCCTAAAAGTGCGGGAGAACCCGCGCCCTATATAATAACAGAGCAAACAGAAAAATCTGTTTGCTCTGTTTGTCTTTTATACTAAACATCCCTATGGAGAGTAACGTTACGGGTGGTTATTTTTTGTTGTAAGGGATTCGAAACGCTTCGTTTGCGACCGCTGCCGGTAGCAGAGGAAGGGAGCAATAAGAAGTCAGTAGCGGTCTGAATTATGCCGCCGCTCCAAGGCGTGCAGAATTCAGGGTACTCCCCGCTTAACGGGGAGATGTCACGAAGTGACAGAGGGGAGCGTCTGCGCTAGCAACCGCCCTGCGAAAACCCGCGAGAGGAGAATCCCTTGCTCTCCGCCAAAAAAGCGTCCTCAGGGACGCTTTTTATTTTGCAAGGGTACTTTTATTCTATCCTATTATTAATTTCGGTTTCTATCCGGGTGAGTTTGCGCAGTGTGGTGATGCCGAGCTCGACGGTGAGAACGGTATCGTCCTTTAAGTAGAAGATAATCGACGAATAACGGCTGATGAAATTCTTGGTAAAACTCGCCTTGGTATCCTTTTGTATCACAATTTTTTCTATTTCATCAAACTTCACCTTATTATCGGAATCGAGCGCAGTGAACTCCACATAATCCTGCGTGATGCGCACGCCGTGGCGCAGCACCTCGCGGGTGGTGAGCGCCGCCACAATCAGCATAAATGCCTGCACGGCAAGAAAAAGTGTGGCGAATGTACCCTTGTCAACTCTGATGTGCTGAACAGCAATCACGAGATAATAGACGACGGCTGCGTCCATCAGCAGCACAACGGGCAGTGCGACGGGCGAAATCACCCGGATAAACTTATCCTTCACTGTTTCATCTCCTTAAACTTACTGAGCACGGGGCAAAAGTCGAGCGCAAATTCCCTACCCGCAAGGTAGCTGAGCGCCCCCGCGTCCTTAAAGGCAAATTTCACCTTGTACGAGCAGAGTTCCTGGCGGTATCTGCCGTGGGTCTTGCCGTATTTACCGTCTCCGAGAAGCGGATGCCCGATGGCGGCAAGCTGCGCGCGTATCTGGTGTGTTCTGCCTGTCAGAAGTTCAATTTCAAGCAGCGAATAACCGCCGGCATAGTCGAGCACGGTGTATTTCGTTTCAATCCTCTTAGCGCCGTCAACCGGAGTGTCGAGCACCTTCACGGTATTTCTGCGCTCATCCTTAACGAGATACGCCGAGAGGGTATCGTGGGATTTATCGAATGCGCCCTCGGCAATCGTGAGGTAGTATTTCTCTATCTCACGGCATTTGATTTTCGCCGAGAGAATACGCAGCGCCTCGGCATTCTTCGCGCCGATGACGATACCGCTCGTATTACGGTCGATACGGTTGGCAAGCGCGGGAGAAAAGGAATTCTCATCCTTCGGGGCGTACTCGCCCTTTTCGTATAAATAGCGCTTGAGTGAGGAGAGTAGCGTATTGACGTACTCCTTGCCGTCGGGATGGCAGAGCATCCCCTGCGGTTTATTGAGCAGGATAATATTCTCATCCTCATAAACGATACTGAGTTCCTTCGGTGCACTGAGAAAATCGTAATGCACACGCCGCGGCACCAGCAAATCGTCATTCAGATACAGTTCAATCACATCGCCCTCGGCAAGAAGTTGCTCGGGTGTGCAGCGCTTACGGTTTACTTTGATATTCTTTTTTCGGATTTGCTTGAACATCATAGATTTCGGCAGGGATTCAAACGCCTTCTGCAGAAATTTGTCAAGCCGCTGATTCGCGTCATTCGCGCTTACGGTAAGTTTCTTCATACAAATATTAGTTTCCTGCCGTCGCAAGGGGTCAGTTTCACATTCTTGTCACAGTTGATTTCAACTGTGGAATCGGTGCAGTTTACACAGAATTTGCGCAGGGTTCCGCCATCACACGACACGCCGTCGTCGGTATAAAACGCGCTCTCAAACGCGCCGTATTCAAGCGGATAGACGGTAAAGCCGTCCACGGTCGGAATCACGCTGCCGCCGCGCACAAAATACGGCACGGCATCGGTCGGCTGTATCTCCATCTCGACGAACTGACCGCCGCGATATTTCCTGTCGCCGCAATACCAGATTTCGCCTGCGGGGAGATAGACATTCGTTTTCGTCACACCCTCATCGAAGATGAAGGGCACAAGGATATCACGAGCGAACATCATTGAATCGGTGCCGTCCTTCACTTCGCAGTCGGGATAATAAAGCGTCAGAGGCGCATTGAGCGGGATATTATCGCGCACGCAGAAATATGCCGAGGAGTAAAGATACGGCAGGAGCGACTGCCGCTCGACAAACAACTTCTTTACGGACGGGAGGATATCGTCATAACTCCACGGCATCGTCGCCGAGCCGTCCTTATTCCACGAGTGAATCGTAAAGCGCGGTTCAAACACGCCGTGCTGCAGCCATCTGAGAAGCAGTTCGCGCGAGGGCATATCGCCCGTAAAACCGCCGAGGTCGTGGCCGTAAAACATCAGCGAACTCATCGACATCGTCAGTCCGATATTGTGGCAGAAGCGCAAATCCTCAAACGCGGTGCGGTTATCGCCCGACCAGGTCTGCGCCAGGCGGCGCACTGCCGCCGAGCCGCTGCGGGTAGAGAGAAACGGTCTCAGCGCGGGATATTTTTCGCGCTGCGCTTCATAGGACGCCAGCACCATCAGATAGGTCAGTGTCGGGCGCATCGTGCACGCCCTCTCCCCCGTAAAGCAGCGCGCGTCGGGGTCCTTAATATCAAATTCGTTATTATCGTTCCAGGTGGCGTCAATACCGAGGTCAAGGAGTTTTTCCGTCACCTGCGCCTTCCAGAAATCAAACGCCGCGGGATTCGTAAAATCGAGATAGCTTCCTCCTCCGTCCCAAAATTGCGTCACAAACGGGGTGCCGTCGGGATTCTGAATAAACAGTCCGCGCGCGGCAAGGTCGTCGTACATCGGGTGGTCAAGGAGAAACGCCGGTTTGATGTTCGGGATAATATGAATACCCGCGTCCTTAAAAACCGTAATAAACTGCTGCGGGCTCGGGAATTTATCGGTATTCCAGTGGAAAACATAGCGGTTTTTTCCGATGGAGGTATACCCCGAGGAAAGGTAAAAGCCGCTGCAGGAGAGACCCGTTTCGTGTATCTTAGTGAGGAATTCGTCAAACGCCTCGCCCGCATTCTCGGCATCGGTATACGCCATCGTGCTCGCGCAGTAATCAAAGCTCCAACGCGGGGGCAGAATCTGCCGTCCGCAGAGGGCGGAAAACTGCTGTAAAATCTCGAGTTTGCTGCCGAAAAACACATAATAAACAAGGCAGTTATCCTCGGTCTTGAAGTACTTATACGGCTCGTAGTAATTATTGATTTCTTTCCCGAAATCGAGGTACGAGGTGCAGGAGGTATCATAAAAAATGCCGTAAGAGCCAACCGTGTTTTCGCAGATATAAAACGGGATATGCTTATAAAGCGGGTCGGTCGAGGACGCATCATAGCCCATACAATCCGTCGTCTCAATACGAAAAGCCCTTTTCGCTTTATTGATGCCGCCGCCCTTATCGCCGCAGCCGTAGATATACTCATTTTCTTCTCGCGAAACATAGTGACAAATCGCGCCATATTCATTTTCAATACTGTAAGCAAGCGGTGCTCTGTCGGCAAAAAGGCGCTGTCCTTTAAGATAATAGGAAAGCAGGAAATTATGGCGGTCGACCTTTACCTTCACGCCACAAGGCAAGGAAAACGCGCCGTCGTCATAACTGACGGCAGCGGGAGTAAAGCCGTCGAGGGAAAGGCGTTCCCTCCCATTACGGCTCAGGGTGTTATCCGGGTCGACATTAAAGGTATTGGCGAGCGTTTCGCCTCTGCGATAAAGAGCGACGCGCAGGGCGCTTGCCGAGATAAAATCAATTCTCGCCAAAGCGTCGCCGCTCCCATACAGACGATGGGAGGGCGACGATTCAAGCAGTTCAAAGTGGTGGTTAAATTTCATTAAAAGGCTCCGTTATCGGCAAATGTATTTCTGAGGAATTCCTTGGTCTGAAGCGGCGCGGGACGCGTCGTTTCCGCAAAATGCATCGGCATTTTTGCACCGGGCTCCCACGCGGGAACGGCGTCGCAATTCGGGTCGCCCGTCTTGGTAAACGCGGCGATGGATTCAATCATCTGATGCGAAATCTGATAGTCCACTCTGCCGAACGGACGCCAGTTTCTGTCGAGGGTATTAAACGCGTAGAGCAAATCGCTCGCGTGCCAAGCACCCTTCGTATCGCCCGGCAGGTTACGGCTAAAGGAATAGACGAAGCACTTATTCCGATGCTCTTCGCAGCGTTTTGCATACTGCTTGGTGAAAATCTCCATCGCAATCGGTGCCATATCCGTCTGGGTAATACCGAGGAGAATCGGCACATCGGGAATTGTCTTCATATTGAAATTCTCAGGGGTAATCAGCTTGCCGTCATAGACGGGCAGCGTATAGCGGATTGCCATCTTAAAATCCTTCTGTGCGACGAGCCACGCGTAGTAGAGCGTTTTCTCATCAACCGCTTTCAGTTCGTCGAGTGTTTCGGCGCCCATCTTGTCCATCACGGATTCCCAGAAGGCTCGCGTCTTTTCCGGCGGGAAGGGTTTACCGAGGGAGCGCTGAATTGCCGCGCCCGACATCATAATCGCATTTTTATACAGTCCCTTCATCTGCGGGCTCGAGATTAAAAGGTCGACACTCATTGCGCCGGCGCTCTCGCCCATCACGGTGACATCCTCGGGATTGCCGCCAAATTCTCCGATATGCGCGTGAATCCACTGCATCGCCACGAGCTGGTCAAAGAGTCCGTAGTTACCGCATCTGCCCTCCTTATCCGTCAAATCGGGATGGGAGCAGAAGCCGTAGGGACCGAGGCGGTAGTTAATCGCAACAAACACAATGCCCCGCTCGGCATAAACCCTGCCGTCGATATGTCCTTCGTCGGCGCTGCCGCCCGTGAAACTGCCGCCGTGGATATAGACGAGAACGGGGGCATTTTCGGCGTCCTTGGGCACGTCGATATTCAGAAACTGACAGTCCTCACTGTAAGTAAAGGTTTGTCCTTCTCTGAATTCGCGGTGATAAAACGGGTTGCACTCGGCATCGTCCTCAAAGGCTCTGCGCTGATAACAGCAGGCGCCGTATTCGGTCGCGTCGAGCGTCCCCTCCCACGCGCCGCAGATAGCCGGATACTGCCATCTGCCGGCAGTCGCAAAGCGGATGCCCCTGAATTCATCGTATGCCTCAAAGTCAATGCCTTTGATTTTACCGAGACTGGTACTGCGTACTGCATATTTCATAAAAGTCACCTCTTTTAATCTATCTCTATTATAGTATATCACCAAGATAAATTCAATCGCTAAGTTAAAACTTGAAATAAATAATTCAGTATAGTATAATATAATGAATGTCAAAATTAAGGAAATTAGTGATATGGACAGATTTCAACTTGTAAGTGAATATCAGCCGACGGGCGACCAGCCGCAGGCGATTGAACGGCTCGCTGAGGGCGTACTGCGCGGCGACAAGGAACAGGCATTGATGGGCGTCACAGGCTCGGGTAAAACCTTTACGATGGCGAATATTATCGAAAAGGTCAACCGACCGACGCTTGTGCTCGCGCACAACAAGACCCTTGCGGCGCAGCTGTGCAGCGAATTCCGTGAATTCTTCCCGCACAACGCGGTAGAATACTTCGTATCTTACTACGATTACTACCAGCCGGAGGCATACGTGCCGACAACCGATACCTATATTGAAAAGGACAGCGCGGTCAATGACGAAATTGACAAACTGCGCCACTCCGCGACGGCGGCGCTCTCCGAGCGGCGCGATGTCATCATCGTCGCCTCGGTATCGTGCATCTACTCCATTGGTGACCCCGTGGATTATAAGAATATGGTCATTTCCCTGCGCACGGGAATGCAGAAGGACCGCGACGAGATTATCGCAAAACTCGTGGAAATTCAGTACGAGCGCAACGATATTAATTTCATCCGCAATAAGTTCAGGGTGCGCGGCGACACACTCGAAATCTTCCCCGCGGGCAGCAACGGAAACGCCATCCGTGTGGAATTCTTCGGCGATGAAATTGACCGCATCTGTGAGATTAACCCGCTGACAGGAAAAGTCGAGGGTGTGCTCAGTTCGGCGGTTATCTACCCCGCGTCGCTCTATGTAGTCAGCCAGGACAAACTCAAAATTGCGATGGATGAGATTTACAACGAGATGGTCGAGCGCGTGGCATATTTTGAGGAAAAGGGCAAACTCCTCGAGGCGCAGCGCATTCGCGAGCGCACGATGAACGACCTCGAAATGCTCGCCGAGACAGGATTCTGTAAGGGAATCGAGAATTACTCGCGCGTAATGAGCGGCAGAGCGCCAGGCGCAGCACCGTTTACACTGCTCGACTACTTCCCCGACGACTTTCTCCTCTTCGTCGACGAGAGCCACGTCATGTTGCCGCAGGTACGCGGTATGTACGGCGGCGACCACTCGCGCAAGAAGAGTCTTATCGACTTCGGATTCCGTCTGCCGTCGGCATTTGACAACCGACCGCTGACCTTTGACGAGTTTTACAGCAAAATAAATCAAGTCATCTTCACCTCGGCAACGCCCGGTGAATTTGAAAAGGAAAAGAGCACCCAGATTGTCGAACAGGTCATCCGTCCGACGGGACTGCTCGACCCGAATATCATCGTCAAACCGACCGACGACCAGATGGACGACCTCGTGTCCGAAATCAACATCCGCACCGAACGCAGCGAGCGCGTACTCGTCACGACGCTGACGAAGAAGATGGCGGAGGATTTAACGGCATACCTCGAAAGTTTCGGCATCAAGGTACGCTATATGCACCACGACATCGACACCATTGAGCGTATGGAAATTATCCGCGACCTCAGGCTCGGCAATTTCGACGTACTCGTCGGTATCAACCTACTGCGTGAAGGACTGGATATACCCGAGGTATCGCTCGTGGCAATTCTCGACGCCGATAAGGAAGGATTCCTCCGTAGTGAGACCTCACTCGTACAGACCATCGGCAGAGCCGCTCGAAACGAGAACGGCGAAGTCATTATGTACGCCGACAGCGTCACGCCGTCGATGGAGCGCGCGATTACCGAAACACTGCGCCGCCGCGGCATCCAGGAGGCTTACAACGAAGCGCACGGCATCAAACCGCGGACCATCAAGAAGGATGTTCGCGACATTATTGAAATCACCAGCAAAGAAAACCTTGACGCCCGCGGCAAGAAGATGACCGCCAAGGAGCGCAAGGTGATGATAGAAAAACTCACGCGCGAAATGAAAGAGGCGGCGCGTATGCTCGAATTCGAGCACGCCGCATTCCTGCGCGATAAAATTATGGAATTATCGGATTAATCTATGGCAAATCTACTCAATGACAGGCAGTTCTGGAAAAACACGATGAAACTCGCAATCCCCGTAGCAGTCCAGAATATGCTGTTCAGTTCGTTCACACTGGTCGACACGATTTTTGTGAGTTCGCTCGGCGATGTTTCGCTTGCGGCTGTCGGAATGAGTTCACAGTGGGGAATGCTGATGAATATGGTGCTGTTCGGAATCTGCTCGGGCACGGGCGTTTTTGTTTCGCAGTACTGGGGAGTCAAGGATACAAAGAGTATACACAAAACACTTGGCATCGCCATGACTTTTGCGGCGCTTATCAGTATGGTATTCTTTGCGTTTTCATTTTTTACGCCGCAACTCGTGATAGGTCTTTTCAACAAGGACAGCGGCGTTGTCAGCGAAGGCACAAACTATCTGAAAATCATTGCGTTCGTTTACCCTGCGCTGGCAATCAGTGACGCTATGGGCGTTGTGCTGCGTTCCACCGAGCGCGTGCGGCTGCCGATGGTGAATTCCGCGATTATGACGGGCGTCAACATCTTTCTGGACTACTGTATGATTTTCGGCAAATTCGGATTCAAGGCGATGGGCATTCGCGGCGCGGCGCTTGCAACGGTTATTTCAAGCTGGCTTGGTGTCGTGATCATCATCACCGTTTCGGTAGTGCAGAAAAACATATTGATTACAAAATTCAGGAATGTTTTTGCCTACGCCAAAAGTGACCTCAAAGTTTTCTTTAATAAGGCGTTCCCCGTTATGCTCAACGAAACACTATGGGGGACCGGTTCATTCATATTCAATCTGATTTGGTCGAATATGGGCTATGAATACTACGCATCAATCACCATTTTGAAAACATTTGAAAACATTGCGTTTATCTTCTTTGTCGGATTTGACAGCGCCTGCTCGGTGATGATTGGCAAATCAATCGGCAGCGGCAAAATCAAGCAGGCGGTTGACGACTCAAAGCGATTTCTTATTATCAACCCGATTATTTCCGTCATCGTCGGCGCGGTGGCAATTATCTTCCGTTCGCAAATAGTCAGTATTTTTGATATGGGCGACAACATCAGCAGCCTCACCATCGAAACGGCAAAGATGCTGATTGTGATATATGCGCTCAGCAGCCCCGTCAGAATGGTTGGCTTCAGCTTTATCGTAGGCATTTTCCGGGCAGGCGGCGACACGGCGTCTGCGGCAAAATTTGACCTTGGAGCGATGTGGCTGTCGTCACTGCCGGCAACGCTGATTGCGGCGTATGTGCTGAAACTGCCGTTTCTCGTTTGCTATGCGATGATGTTCATTTTTGAGGACAGCGTCAAAGTGCTGATGTGCTATCCGCACTATAAAAAGCAAAAGTGGATAAAACCGGTTACCGAGGAAGGAAAAGCCGGAATTTCAGATATGAAATAAATCACAGATTAAGGCCGGAAATACCGCCGTTAATTTGTCATTTTGGGAGATAGACTATGAATAAAAACATTGTAGTAAAAGGTGCGAAAGAGCACAATCTGAAAAATGTGGATATAGAAATCCCACGCGACAAACTTGTTGTGTTCACGGGACTGTCAGGCTCAGGCAAGAGTTCGCTCGCGTTCGATACGATTTACGCCGAAGGACAGCGGCGCTACGTCGAGTCGCTCTCGTCGTATGCGCGTATGTTCCTCGGACAGATGGAAAAGCCCGATGTGGACTACATTGAAGGGCTGTCCCCTGCCATCTCCATCGACCAGAAAACGACGAGCAAAAATCCGCGCTCCACGGTCGGCACCGTCACCGAGAGTTACGACTATCTGCGCCTTCTGTGGGCGAGAATCGGCACGCCGCACTGTACGGTTTGCGGCCGCGAAATCACGCAGCAGACCGTCGACCAGATTGTGGACAAGATAATGAAACTCGAAGAGGGCACGAAAATTCAACTGATGTCCCCTATCGCGCGCGGCAAAAAGGGTGAATTCGTCAAGGAACTCGCCGATGTGTGCAAGCAGGGATTTGTGCGCGTGCGTATCGACGGCAATCTCTACGATTTATCCGAGGACATCAAACTCGAGAAAAATATTAAGCACAATATTGAAGTGGTCGTCGACCGTCTTGTCATCAAGCCCGAAATCAAATCCCGCCTTTCGGACAGTATTGAAACCGCGACAAATCTGTCGGACGGTGTGGTACTCGTCGACATCGTGGGCAGCGGCGAGGAACTCTTCAGCCTCAATTATGCCTGCCCTGAGCACGGCGTTTCCATCGAGGAAATGAGCCCGCGTATGTTCTCCTTCAATAACCCGTTCGGCGCGTGTACGAAATGTGACGGACTCGGCACCTTCAAAGAGATTGACGAGGATTTGATTATCCCCGACAAGAAGCTCTCGATTAACCAGGGTGCTATCAAGGCGAGCGGCTGGAATGTCGCGGAAGGCAGCTCGATTGCACGGATGTATATGGAGGCACTCGCAAAGGAATACGATTTCTCGCTCGATATGCCCGTCGAGATGCTCAGCGATAAGGCAATCGACACCATCCTCAACGGTACGCGCGGCAGAAAGATTAAAATGAAGCGCGTGACCTCATACGGCTCGGGCACCTATCAGAACGATTTTGAGGGCGTTATCAACAACCTCAAGAGGCGCTATGCCGAGACCTCGTCCGACTGGGCAAGAACGGAGATTGAATCCGTAATGCGCGAATGCCGCTGCAACACCTGTAAGGGCGCAAGGCTGAAACCGCAGTCGCTTGCAGTCACGGTCGGCGGCAAGAATATCTACGATTTCTGTAAAATGTCAATTAACGAAGAAATCGACTTTATTGAAAACCTGGAACTCACGGAAAAAGAGCAGATGATTGGCAATCTCATCATCCGCGAAATCAAGGAGCGCCTCACCTTCCTCAACTCCGTGGGGCTCGACTATCTCTCGCTTTCGCGCGACTCGGGCACACTCTCAGGCGGCGAGGCACAGCGAATCCGGCTGGCGACACAGATTGGTTCTTCTCTAATGGGCGTCCTCTATATTCTCGACGAGCCATCCATCGGACTGCACCAACGCGATAACGAAAAGCTCCTCGACACGCTGCGTCATCTGCGCGACCTCGGCAACACGCTCATCGTTGTGGAGCACGACGAGGACACGATGCGCGCGGCGGATTTCTTAGTTGACATCGGACCGGGTGCCGGCGTGCACGGCGGCGAACTGATTGCGGCAGGCACGCCCGAGGAAGTGATGGCGTGCGAGCGCTCGATAACGGGACAATATCTCTCGGGCAAGCGCAGCATCCCCGTGCCGGACAAGAGGCGCGCGGGAAACGGCAAAAAACTCACAATTTACGGCGCTGCCGAGAACAATCTCAAGAATCTTGACGTTGAGATTCCGCTCGGCAAATTCGTCGCAATTACAGGCGTTTCAGGCTCGGGCAAGAGTTCGCTCGTCAACGAAATTCTCTACAAGCACCTTGCCAATAAACTCAACCACGCAAAGAAACATACGGGCAAATTCTCCTCGATGAAGGGTATCGACGCGCTCGATAAGGTTATCGACATTGACCAGTCCCCCATCGGCAGAACGCCGCGCTCCAATCCTGCGACTTACACGGGCGTATTCAACGACATCCGTGACCTCTACGCCGCAACGAGCGACGCGAAGAAAAAGGGATTCAAGGCAAACCGTTTCTCCTTTAACGTCAAAGGCGGACGCTGCGAGGCGTGCCAGGGCGACGGAATCGTTAAAATTGAGATGCACTTCCTCGCCGATGTCTATGTCCCCTGCGAGGTGTGCGGCGGTAAGCGCTACAACCGCGAGACACTCGACGTTAAATTCCGCGGTAAAAGCATCTACGACGTACTTGAGATGACGGTGGACGAGGCAGTCGAATTCTTCGAAACGCAGCCGAAAATTGCGCGCAAGTTACAGACACTTGCCGAAGTCGGACTCGGCTATATCAAACTCGGACAGCCTGCGACCACCCTCTCGGGCGGTGAGGCGCAGCGCGTCAAGCTTGCAACCGAACTTGCTAAGCGTTCGACCGGCAAGACTATCTATATCCTCGACGAGCCGACGACGGGTCTGCACACCGCGGATGTTTCGCAGCTGCTGAACGTGCTCGGTAAACTCGCGGACGGCGGCAACACGGTCGTCGTCATTGAGCACAATCTCGATGTCATCAAGACGGCTGACCATATCATCG
This sequence comes from Oscillospiraceae bacterium, assembly GCA_015066525.1. Taxonomy (GTDB): domain Bacteria; phylum Bacillota; class Clostridia; order Oscillospirales; family Acutalibacteraceae; genus Eubacterium_R. Next base: position 13,469 of record SVOG01000015.1, read on the forward strand.
ACCTTGGTCCCGAGGGCGGCAAGGGCGGCGGCACCATCGTCGCCGAAGGCACTCCCGAAGAAGTCGCCAAGGTCAAAAAATCCTATACGGGACAATACCTTGCTAAGATATTGTAAAAAATATTGATTTAAGAATAATAATTTGGTATAATATTATGCATTAATTCAAGGAGAGAACTATGAGACGAACCGCAAAGAGATTTTTATGCTTTCTTCTCGCAGTCATACTGATGGCTACGGTTCTTTCGTCGTGCTCCGGCGGGGACAAGATGATTGATTTCATCTATCCCTTCTCTAATAATGTCAACAGTCTCGACCCGCAGGTGGCTGGTACGAGCGACGAGTATCTCATCATCGAAAACACCTTTGAAGGTCTCATCCGTATGGACGATGAGGGTAATATCCAAAAGGGCGTTGCCGACGCGTGGGATATCAGCAAGAACGGACTGACCTATACCTTCCATCTGAAAAAAGGACTGAGGTGGAATATCGACACCGATAAATACGAGCAGGGCGACAAGGCGGGCGAATTCAAGGACGAGCGTCTGCAGATGCTCGGCTACGAATTCAATCCCGAAATCACGGCAAAGGATTTTGTCTTTGCGCTGCAGAGAGCAGCGGCGCCGGAAACGCAGTGTCCGCTCTTTTCCACCATCGCATCCATTAAAAATGCGAACGCGGTTTACAGCGGCAAGATGCCGCGCACGGCGCTCGGCGTCAAGGCACTCGACGATTACACACTGCAGATTACCCTCTCCTATCCCGACAGCGCATTTATGGAGACGCTCACCAGCGCGGTCGCGATGCCGTGCAACGAGGAATTCTTCAATGCGACCAAGGGCAGATACGGACTGCTGACGAAATACACTCTCTTTAACGGGCAGTTCTACCTCAAACAAATTCTCGAGAGTTCCTATCTCTTAAAGAAAAACGAACTCTATCTCGGCGAGTTCCCGGCAGCGGCGGATGAACTCACGCTGAAGATTACCGACGAAGAGGACAACACCACCGAAAAACTGCTCTCGGGTTACTACGACGCGGCATTCATCCGCGGCACCGACAGCAAGGCAGTATTAAAGAGCGACGCGCTCACGACCCAGCCGTATAACGACACGACTTGGGCGTTGCAGTTTAATACAAACAGTGTGATTTTCTCCTCCAAGACGATGCGCAAGGCATTTTGCCTTGGTCTGGAGAGACTGAAGGATTACGACGAAGCGTACCTCACGGACGCGAAGGCGCTGACGCCCTCCTCGTGCAAAATCGGCGCGAATAACGCCGTCGACGCCATCGGCGCAACAGCGAAAAAGCAGAATAAAAAGAACAGCATCGCCCTCTGGAAACAGGGACTTAAAAACTTTGACATCACTGATATTACAATCGAAATTATCACGACCCCCGAGATGGAAAACGCGCTTAAGCAGACGCTCCAGGGCGTACAGAGCAGCATCGGAACGGTCGTCAGAAACGACGACGGCGACCAAATCGAAACCGTATTCAAGGTGGAGACGATGACCGAGGCGGAGATGAAAACAGCGATGATTAAGGGCGAGTATGATATTGCGCTGTGTCCGTTTCGCGCGACCTCGGAATCCGCGATTTCCTACCTGCGCTCCGTCAGCGACAGCGCGAGCGGATATAATAAGAAGAAGGTGGAAAGTGCGCTCATCAACGCAGAAAAGGCAACCGACCTCAGCAAGAAGGCGACAGCCGTCAGGAATGCCGAGAATCGTATCATCGGCTCGTGGGCACTCTATCCCCTTATCTATGAAACAGGATACTATGTCGAGGCAAAAGGCGTCAAAGGCGTACAGTTCCACAAGGGCACGGGCCGCGTCAGCTTCGTCAATGCTACGAGGGCTGACTGATGAGGTGCCGAAAACAAACGGTACTTGCCATCATTTTCTGGGTGCTGACCGCGGTGTGCTGCGGTGTCATTTTCTACTACTCAAGTTGTGATGCCGACACCTCCCATCAGCAAAGCACGTCGATACTGAAAATCATCTATGCTATATTCGGCAAGAATGCGGCAACGATGTTTATCGTACGCAAATGCGCACATTTTCTCGAATTTACGGGCACAAGCCTCGTAATGAGCGCCGCCTTTTACTACACACTGAATCAAAACAAACTCTATCTGCCGATTGCGTTCACCTCGCTGTACGCAGTGAGCGACGAAGTGCATCAGATTTTTGTAAACGGCAGGTCGTGCGAGCTACGCGACTGGGCAATCGACACGCTCGGTGCCGTGCTCGGCGCCTGTATCTATATACTGATTTACACGGCAGTGGTAAAAATAAAAGAATTACATACAAGGAGGATGGAAAAATGAACATTCTTGTATTCGACACAGAAGAACAGATAGGAATAGCCGCAGGCTATTATATGTGCGGTCAGGTGCTCCAAAAGCCCGACTCGGTGCTCGGTCTGGCAACCGGCTCCACCCCGCTCAGAGCCTACAAGCATATGGTCAGCCTATATGAGCAGGGCGCCGTCGATTTTTCAAAGGTCACAACCTTCAATCTTGACGAGTACTGCAACCTCAATGTAAAGGACAAGAACTCCTACCACACCTTTATGTATAAAAACCTCTTTGAGCACATTAACATCCCCGACGAGAATATAAATTTCCTCAACGGAAACGCTTATAATCTCGAACTCGAATGCGAAAACTACGAAAAGAAGATTAAAGAGGCGGGCGGTATTGATATTCAGCTACTCGGTATCGGCTCGAACGGACACATCGCCTTTAACGAGCCGGCGGACGCGTTCCAGCGCTGGAGCCATGTGGTCGCGCTCAAGGAGTCGACCATCCAGGATAATTCCCGTTTCTTCGACTCGATTGACGAAGTACCCACCCACGCAGTTACGATGGGTATCGGCTCGATTATGCAGGCAAAGCGCATCCTCATCATCGCGCTCGGCGAACACAAGGCAAAGGCGATTAAGCAGCTCATCGACGGTAACGTCACTCCGAACTGTCCCGCTTCCGTGCTGCAGTTCCACACCGACGTCACGCTGATGCTCGACCGCGGCGCCGCATCCCTTCTCTGAGAAAGGCGGAATCTATGAAAGCAAAACACGAAATTGCAGCGATTGCCGTGATGCTGGTCGTATGCCTGCTCTTTGCGGCATGCGCGCAGAAGGCGGAGGTCAAACTCACCGACAAGGCGACCGACCCCGCGCTGATTTCCACCACAACGACGACCGCCGAAATGCCGAGCAAAACGGAATCCCAAACAGAAACCGAGAGCGATAAAAACACTGACACATACACGCTGACGGCGGACGACGCACTCACCGAGCTGCAGGAATTTTACGGCACGCTCTACACGGTGAAAAAAGCGAAGGGCAAAGAGGACAGTCCCGCCTACACCGTCACGGATAAGAACGGCAAAGAATACGCAACCATTACTGTGGACCTCAAAACCGGCACCGCTACCGAAAAGATAGCGGGCACGGGCGAGGTAAACAAGTTTAATTTATTAGTATAGAGGTAAGAACATGGCAGAGAGAGAAAAGTTTTATATCACAACGGCGATTGCCTACACATCGAGAAAGCCGCATATCGGCAACAGTTACGAGATTGTACTCACTGACGCGATTGCGCGCTATAAGAGACTGCAGGGCAAGGACGTATTCTTCCTCACCGGCACCGACGAACACGGTCAAAAAATCGAGGAATACGCCAAGGCAGCGGGCGTTACGCCGAAACAGTATGTCGACAAGGTAGCGGGAGAAATCCGCGAGATATGCGACCTGCTCGGCACAAGCTACGATAAATTTATCAGAACGACTGACCCCTATCACGAGAGAGTAATTCAGAAGATATTTAAGAAGCTCTACGAGCAGGACGACATCTACAAGGGCGAGTACGAAGGAATGTACTGCACACCCTGCGAAAGCTTCTGGACCGAGAGCCAGCTCGTTGACGGCAAGTGCCCCGACTGCGGCAGAGAGGTTAAACCCGCAAAGGAGGAGGCATATTTCCTGCGTCTGTCAAAATATCAGAAGCAGCTTGAGGATTACATCGAGCAAAACGAGGACTTCATCTATCCCGAGCCGCGCAAGAAGGAGATGCTCAACAACTTCATCAAGCCCGGTCTCCAGGATTTATGCGTCAGCCGCACCTCGTTCAAATGGGGTATCCCCGTAGATTTTGACCCGAAGCATGTTGTCTATGTATGGATTGACGCGCTTTCGAACTATATCACCGCCATCGGTTATGACCCGGACGGCTCGAGCGATATGTACAAGAAATACTGGCCCGCGGACGTCCACATTATCGGCAAGGACATCGTGCGTTTCCATACCATTTACTGGCCGATTATGCTGATGGCACTCGGTGAGCCGCTGCCCAAGCAGGTATTCGGTCACCCGTGGCTCCTTTTCGGCGAGGACAAGATGAGTAAGTCGAGGGGCAATGTCATTTACGCAGACGACCTCGTCAATCTCCTCGGCGTGGACGCGGTCAGGTACTACCTTCTCTCCGAGATGCCCTACGCGAGCGACGGCTCCATCACTTATGAAACCATCATTGAGCGCTTTAACAGCGACCTTGCCAACACCTTCGGCAATCTCGTCAACCGCACCATCGCTATGCAGAACAAGTATTTTGACGGGGTTATTCAAAGCGGCGACGTGAACGAAAGCGTCGATGACGAGCTGAAGGCATTTGCGCTCGACACCGTAAAGAAGGTAGAACAGAACTTCACCACATACAGGGTGGCTGACGCGATTGAGGCAGTGCTCAATCTCGCAAAGCGCTCGAATAAATACATCGACGAAACGATGCCCTGGGCACTCGCCAAGGACGAAGATAAGAAGGCAAGACTCGGCACGGTACTCTACAACCTGCTCGAGTCCATCCGCTTCATCGCGGTGCTTCTCTCCCCGTTTATGCCCGAGACGAGCGAAAAGATTTTTGCTCAGATGAACTGCGACATCAAGGATTACGATTCACTCTCATCATTCGGCGCGACAGTGGTCGGCACCAAGGTTGGCACTGCTGAGGCACTCTTCCAGAGAATTGACACCGAAAAGATGCTCGCCGAAATCGCAGCCAAGCAGGAAGCGGCAGCCAAGGCGGAAGAGGCGGCAAAGCCGAAGGAGGAAAAGGAAGAGGAAATAATCGAGGAAATCAGCATCGACGACTTTTTCAAATCCGACCTGCGCGTGGCGAAGATTCTCGAGTGCGAGAAGATAAAGAAGTCTAACAAACTGCTGAAAATGCAGCTCGACGACGGCAGCGGCACGCCGCGACAGATTGTGTCGGGCATCGCAAAGTGGTACGCGCCCGAGGATTTAATCGGCAAGAAAGCGATTATCGTCACCAACCTGAAACCCGTGAAACTCTGCGGCGAAATCAGCCAGGGTATGCTCCTCTCGGGTGAGAAGGACGGCGAAGTGGCAGTAACATTCGTAGACCTTCCGGTCGGCGCAAAGATTTGCTAATTGACAATCCCTCCGTCACTACGTGACACCTCCCTTTACACAAGGGAGGCAAAAAGGTTTCATTATGTATAATAATATTTTTGACACGCATTCACATTATGATGACGAGCAGTTTGATGAGGACAGAATCGAACTGCTCTCGTCTATTCATACAGACGGCGTAACCGACATCGTCACCTGCGGGTGCGACAAGGCGTCGTGCGAGAAAAGCAAGGCGCTCGCTGAGCGCTTTGACTTCGTGCGCTTTGCGGCGGGCTTTCATCCCGAAAATCTCGAGGGATGCACGCTCGACGATTTAGCATTTGTCGATGCGCTTGCCGAACACGAGAAATGCGTTGCCATCGGTGAAATCGGGCTCGATTATCACTGGATGAGCAGTACGAAAGAGGTGCAAAAGGAGTTCTTTTGCGCGCAAATTGAACTCGCAAAGCGCCGCAATATGCCCGTCATCGTGCACGACCGTGAAGCGCACGGCGACACACTTGGAATACTCCAAAAATTGAAACCGAAGGGTGTGCTGCACTGTTTTTCGGGTAGTGTGGAGATGGCACGCGAGATTATCAAACTCGGTATGTATATCGGACTCAACGGCGTAGTGACCTTTAAGAACGCGCGCAAGAGTCTCGAAGTAGTACGCGATATTCCGCTCGACCGACTTGTGCTCGAGACGGACTGTCCTTACCTCGCGCCCGTGCCGCACCGCGGCAAGCGCAACGACTCGCACTACATCCCCTTCATTGCTGAGCGCATCGGCGAAGTGCTCGAAATGGACGCACAGGAGATACTCGACATCACCCACGAAAACGCAAAACGGTTATTTGAATTATGTTAGAATTGATTACGGAGCAGAATGTCTGGGACAATCTGAAAGAGAGTGACCTTCCCGTCGTGCTCTACGGAATGGGTCTCGGCGCGGAAAAAATTATGGCGACGCTCGACGGCTACGGCATAGCAGTAGCCGATATTTTTGCATCCGACGCGTTCGTGCGCGGGCACTCCTTTAAGGGATATAAGGTGCTGAAATACCGCGAGGTCTGCGAAAAATATGAGGACTTCAACGTCGTACTCTGCTTTGCATCGCATCTTGACACCGTCATTGACAATATCCGCAGCATTGACAGCGCGCACACGGTCTACGCGCCCGACGTACCCGTTGCGGGCGGCGGCATCTTCACGCGCGAATATATCGCCGAAAATGAAGATAAATTCGATTTCGTCTATCAGCATCTTGCGGACGACGAAAGCCGTCGCATCTACCGCGATATACTCAACTACAAAGTCAGCGGCAAGATTCAATATCTGCTCAGCTCCTTTGCGGATAAGGATGCGATTTACCGCGATATTCTGAAACTCAATACGAATGAAAACATCATCGACCTCGGTGCGTACGACGGCGACACGATTGCCGAATTTTTAGAGGCAACGGGCGGCGCATACGACTACATCACGGCACTCGAGCCCGACGAAAAGAATTTCAAAAAACTGCTGAAAAATACCGAGGAGCTCTTCGACATTACCTGTCTGAATATGGGGGCATGGGATAAGAAGGACACGCTGATATTCGACACGCAGGCGGGACGCAACTCGCGCCTTTCGGCAAAAGGCAAAAGTGTTGATGTAATAGATGTTGACGCGCTCGAGCTCTCCCCCACCTTTATTAAGATGGACATCGAAGGCGCGGAGATGAAAGCCCTTTGCGGACTGGAGACAACCATAAAAAAATACGCACCGAAACTCTACATCTGTGCGTATCACCGAAACGAGGATTTATTCGCGCTGCCGACGAAGGTGCTCGAACTGAATCCCGCATACAAAATTTATTTCCGTCATTCAAAATACATCCCCGCGTGGGAAAGTAATTTCTACTGCGTGGTATAAAAAATATAAAAGCTGACTCGATTGAGTCAGCTTTTTTGATGCTTATTTCTGTAAGAATCCGATTTTCTTCATTGCTTTTGTGAGCGTTCTTGAAGCGATACGGGAGGCAATATCCGCGCCGTTCGTCCAGCATTCCCGGAGATACTTCTTATCGGTGAGCAGTTCGTTGTACTTTTTCTGCACGGGCTCGAGCTCTGCGACTACCGCCTCGCCGACGGCTTTCTTAAAGTCGCCGTAGCCCTTGCCGGCAAAGTCGTGCTCAATCGTTTCGAGGCTATCGCCGGTAACAGCTGAGTAAATCGTCATCAGGTTATTGATGCCGTCCTTGCCCTCGCCGTAGTGCACGGACATCTCGCTGTCGGTCACGGCAGACTTAAACTTCTTCATAATCACATTCGGCTCATCCGTGAGGTAAACGGTGCCCTTTGGATTCGGGTCGGACTTACTCATCTTAGAAGTCGGATTCTGCAGCGACATTACGCGTGCACCCGTTTTCGGAATATAGGCATCGGGCACGGTAAACACATTACCGTAAACGCCGTTAAAGCGCTCCGCGATGTCACGGGTGATTTCGAGATGCTGCTTCTGGTCAGCGCCGACGGGTACGACGTCCGCCTGATAGAGGAGAATATCCGCCGCCATCAGGCAGGGATAGGTGAAGAGTCCGGCGTTGACATTATCGCTATGCTGCGCGGATTTATCCTTAAACTGCGTCATACGCGACAGTTCGCCGAACTGGGTATAGCAGTTGAGAAGCCACGCGAGCTGAGAATGCTCGGGCACATGGGACTGCACGAAGAGAATGCTCTTCTCAGGGTCAAGTCCGACTGCCATCAGCATTGCATAAAGCTGCGTCGTCTGCTGACGGAGTTTTGCCGGCTCCTGTCTTACGGTGATGGAATGCAAATCCGCAATACCGAATACGGTGTCATACTCATCCTGGAAACTCGGCCATCCTCTCATCGCGCCGAGATAGTTACCGAGTGTCGGAATTGAGGTCGGCTGAATGAGAGAAAGGCTTCTTTTTTTGCGCTGTGGTGTCATATTTTCCATAATCGTCCTTTTGGCGTCGCGGGAATGCCCCGTGACACTATATAAATTCTTTTATTACTTTGCCCATTATCTCAATACCCTTTTCGATATTCTCATCGCTCGGGGTTGAGAAATTCAGGCGGATATAATGGCACGCAGCGTCGCCGTCAATCATAAACGCCGTGCCGGGAACGACCGCTACCTTAAAATCGAGCAGTCGCTTCACATACTGCGGCATATCCACGCTATCGGGGAGTTTCGCCCAGATAAAGAGTCCTCCCTCGGGGCGGACATAGGTAATCGTATCTCCGCAGTATTGATCAAGACAGTCGCACATCAGATTGAGTTTATGGCGATAAATGCCCTTGATACTCTCGATATGCGCGTCCACATCATATTCGTCAAACCAGCGGGACACAATCATCTGATTGAGGACGCCCGTATGGACGTCGCTGACCTGCTTGGCTATCGTAAAGGCAGGTACCATCCGCGCGGGGACAACCGCGTAAGCCACGCGGATACCGGGCGCTAAAATCTTAGAAAATGAGCCGGCATAGACGACGATGCCCTCCGTGTCAAAGCTCTTAATGGCGGGAACATCCTCCCCTGCTACGCGCAGTTTGCCATAGGGGTTATCCTCGACAATCACGAGGTCGTTTTCGCGTGCAATTTCGTACATCGCCCTGCGTTTTTCGAGTGAAAGCGTCGTACCGCCGGGATTCTGAAAGTTCGGAATGGTATAGATGAATTTTGCCTCGGGATGCGCCTTTACCGCCTTTCTGAGCGCGTCAATATTCATCCCGTCATCGTCAATCGGTACACCGACGAGGTGCAGTCCGTGCGAACGAAAACAGTTCAGCGAGCCGACAAAGGACGGCTCCTCACAAATCACGGTGTCGCCCTCATCACAGAGGACGCGCGCACAGAGGTCCATTACCTGCGTGCCGCCCGAGGTAATGATTACCTCATCGCCTTTTTTGACGACATCTTCCTTTTCAAAAAGCCATTTTCTCAGCGTATCGCGCAGCGGCTGATACCCCTCACTCACGCCGTAAACGAGTGCGGACACGGGGTTCTCGGTCAGTATTTCGTTTGACAGTTTCGTCACTGCCTCTGTCGGGAAGGCGTCAACGGCGGGTGAACCGCCCGCAAACGCAATCATTCCCGGCTGGCTCGTCACCTTGAGTATCTCCCTTGTGGCAGAGGGTTTCATCCCCTCAAACTTTTGTGACAGGGTGTACATTATTTCTTATCATCCTCGCTCTCGGGAAGTTGATTCTTGCCGTTCTCAGCGTCCTTCAGTCCAAGGTCGTTTTTAATCTGTGAAGTGGAGACACCGGGCGTTCTGTCGAGGAATACAAGATTGCAGTAATCCTTGAGGTAGTCGAACTTGTCGCTGCCCTTCCAGTCGCCACCCATCACAACGGTATCGATATGATAATTCTTAACATCGTCAAGCTTCTGCTCCCAGCAGTTTTCGGGAATGACGAGGTCCACGTAGCGGATTGCCTCGAGCATCTTCTTGCGGGTTTCGTAGTTATGGTACGCTACCTTGCCTTTGGATGCGTTGAACTCATCGGTGGAAAGCGCTACTACGAGGTAGTCGCCGAGCTGCTTTGCGCGTCTTAAAATATTGATATGACCGTAGTGCAGTAAATCAAATGTTCCGTAAGTTAGTACTCTTTTCATAATTTTACTCCTTTACTGTTTATCGTTTACAAGCATAGCAACAAATTTTGCAAGTGTCTGTGTGTTGTTTTTTGAATTATCAATATATTTCTCTTTGAAATGAAAGAGTGAATCCATATCGTATTCGCCGCTGTCAAGCGCGTTTACAAGCGCGCCGGCATCCTCAAAGACTGCTGAGGGAAACTCCGCCTTAAGGTCGATATTAATTCCCCTGTCCGACATATATTCGGTATAGTCGGGGGTGAAGAAATACAGCGGTTTCATCAAGAGCGCCGCCTCAAAGGCGCACGCCGAATAATCGGTAATCACTGCGTCGGCGAGTTTGATTAAATCCTGGGCGGTGAAATCACCGTGGGGCATAAAGCGCTCGTCATCCTTAATCTTGGACAGCGGATGGGGCGAAATAATGAGCTGGTACTCCTCCTTATCCTCAAACTCCGTCTTCAGCATCTCGGAGATATAGACGTCGCGCTCGCGGAAGGTCGGAAGATAGAGCACCATCTTCTTCTGTCCGACGGCAGGATTGCTGTAATAAAACTCGCTCGTTCTTGTCTCGCCGTCCGTGATGAAATCCACGCGCGGCAACGGACAGAGTTTAATCTTACTGCCCTCCACACCGAAGGCTTCCATATAAATCTTCGCCGTTTCGCTGCTCGGTGCAAGCACATAATCGTAGTTTTTGTGCATACACATCGCGCGGCTGATTTTTTCGTCCCTGCCTTCTTTGGTGCCGACGGACTGCAGTCCGAATTTCTTGATAGCACCGAGTGCGTGCCACATCTGAATAACCCGCAGGTCTTTCTTGTGATGCAGGCACGAAACGGTAATCGAGTAGGTATCGACAATCGCAACCTTCGCCGTGGCGAGGTAGTACATATCGCCGATAACGGTGAGGCAGTACTGCAGCTTTGCCTTCAGTCCCTCGTCAATCATACGCAGGCGAAATACCTGCTCCGTATCGGGCAGCTCCTCGGCAACCGCCGCTTCGAGAAGGCGCATATCGAGGCTCTTCTCGTTGCTCTGGCGCGAGAGGTAGACAATCCGATTTTTGGTTTTAAGCAGCTTCAGCGGGGCATAGATAATCTTCAACCCGAGCTTCAGCAGTGCAATCAAAAAAACTTTCATCGCTATTACTCATAAAGAGGATATTTCGCACAAATCTCGGCTACGCCGTTTTTGATGTCATCCTTCTTATTCTCGAAATCGGTCACTGCGAGATAAATAAACTCGGCAATCTTATCGAAATCATCCGTGTTAAGTCCTCTTGTCGTAGCGGCGGGTGTGCCGATACGGACGCCGCTCGTAACAAACGGTGAGAGAGGCTCGTTCGGTACGGTATTCTTATTCAGTGTAATATGAACATCGTCGAGACGGTTCTCGAGCTCCTTGCCCGTTACGCCCGTACCGCGCAAATCAAGCAGGCAGAGATGGTTGTCCGTGCCGCCCGAAACGAGGTTCAGTCCGCGCTTGGTAAGACCGTTTGCGAGTGCCTGCGCGTTGTCGATAACACGCTGCTGATACTCCTTAAACTCCGGCTTGAGCGCCTCACCGAAGCAGACTGCCTTGCCGGCGATGACGTGCATCAGCGGACCGCCCTGGGTGCCCGGGAATACGGCGGAATTGAGTTTCTTAGCAAGGTATGGATTATTGCAGAGAATCAGACCGCCGCGGGGACCGCGAAGGGTTTTATGCGTCGTGGTGGTCACAACATCCGCCCACGGGAACGGCGACTGGTGCAGACCTGCCGCAACGAGACCTGCAATATGCGCCATATCCACCATAAACATAGCGCCGTTAGCGTGCGCAATATCCGCCATCGTCTTGAAATCAATCTCACGCGGATAAGCGGAAGCGCCCGCGACAACAAGCTTCGGCTTATTCTTAATCACTAATTTATTGAATGCGGTATAGTCGATGTAGCCGTTTTCATCCACGCCGTAAGGAATGAAGTTAAAATACTTACCGCTGATGTTTACGGGTGAGCCGTGGGTCAGATGACCGCCGTTGTCAAGGCTCATACCCATTACGGTATCGCCCGGCTGAAGAAGCGCAAAGTACACAGCCGTATTTGCCTGCGCACCCGAGTGAGGTTGCACATTCGCATAGGCGCAACCGAATACCTCGCACGCTCTCTTAATCGCGATTTCTTCCACAACGTCTACATACTGACATCCGCCGTAATATCTCTTGGACGGGAGTCCCTCTGCGTACTTATTCGTAAGCACAGATCCCATTGCCGCCATTACCTGCGGGGTGACGAGGTTCTCAGAAGCGATAAGCTCGATATTCTCGCGCTGTCTCTTGAGTTCGAGCGCCATTGCGTCAGCAACCTCTTTGTCGGTTTCGGCTACTTTGCCGATTGAGTCGTAGTAATCAGGAAACATACCTATTACCTCCCATACCATTTTTATACAGGTTATATAATATCATATATAATATAATTATACAATGCCGAAAAATTAAAAAAATTTGAAAAAATTTTCAAAAAGTTGTGGAAATTTTATAAAGAGTGTGTTATACTACTTGTCAATCGGGGTGTAGCGCAGCTGGTAGCGCACTTGACTGGGGGTCAAGGGGTCGTGGGTTCAAGTCCCGTCACTCCGACCAAATAAAGCAGGTTTTTAACCTGCTTTATTTTTATGCAAATCGCTCTAAATCGGCTTAAACAGGCACTAAACGTAATATGCGACTTTTTGAATGGCTGACTTCAGTTGCCTTCAGCGCACTTCAGTTTGCCTGAACGTCAACCACTTGCCAACCAGAATATAAGTAATTGTTAGCGGTTATATGCAATTTATGTTGATTTATATGCAAAGTGTTCCGATAACTTGAAAATACTAAATGCTGCGAATATAATGAAAACGAAAGGAGGAATTGTATGAAACTTAAAATTCTTCTCGACCCGAATGATGATTTGAGAAAAGAACTTGATGCACTCGGTGTTACAGACGACGATAGTTCCGAGTATATTCTTACAAGAAAGAATATGCGCATCAATTATATTCAGGCAAAAAAGGATGAATGCCTGTTCTATATTGATGTAAGCGATATTGTATATATTGAAAGCATGGGACACGAGGTTTATGTGTATACAGCCGATGATACCTTTGTAACGCGTGAAAGGCTGAAACAGCTTGAAAAGCTACTTGATTCAGAACAGTTTTTAAGAGTCAGCTCCTCCGCAATCATTAACACGCAGCGGATTAAACGGATTGAAGCGTCCATTTTTCAGAAGTTCATTCTTCATATGCAAAACGGTGCAAGGGTTGACGTAACGCGTTCGTATTACTATATTTTTAAAGACAGATTCAATATTTAAGGAGGTATGAATTATGTTTGGGGTAATCAACATACTGATAATTCCGACAATTATCGTTTTACCCATAATAATTGCTTTCATTTATAAATACTTTTACAACAAGCATATAAACAGCGGAACGGGCAAAAAATGGATTTCGCCGCTTGCGGTAGGACTTATATCTTTCCTTGTGCTTACAATAGTGGCTATTACTTCCGTTTCCGTTGCATTTGTTGCATACAAAGCAAATCCTGAATATGCAATGGAAATCGACACATCGCAAAACACCTCTGTAACTTTAACCGAGGAGGAGTTTAACGATTCGGCTTTTACCGCTTTCAATGGGAGAGGCGTCAGCGGATATAACCTTGAAAACAAGAGACAAAAGGATTTTGATTATCAGCTATATTCCAAGGTAAACGGCGGTCCCGTTTCTATGCCTGACTATGTTGTTATTATTACATATACGGGAAGTGAGGAATATAATTCTGCTTTTGCCGAAAACGGAATAAGAGAGAAAACCGGCGGCTCCTCGGAGGGCGTAAGCGTTGAAAAATCCGAAAAATATTATGCTATAATTGACGGAACAAATATTGCTTTCAAGGACAGAGACGGCAAGGAAATTGAGGTGAAACATAAGTTGAGTTATTCTTTGAAACTTTGTTCCGAAACCAATGCAGAGCCGATGATTAACGGTGAAGCAGTGCCCGTTGCAACATTTGAGATTGAGTTAAATTAACAGTATAAAACGAGCCTCGGCGTTTGCCGAGGCTCGTTTTATGTTAATTAACATCTATAATTTCTGTTAATGCCACCAGTAATTCATTATGTATTTGAGATGCAGGACTCTTATTTACTGCTTTCTTAAACTTATACCATTCGTTCATTGAATCTCTGCAGTAATCATGATTTATCATTTTGCTTTCGCCAAAAGACTCGAACAAATCTCCGCCCATTCTGTAAAAATTATATTCCAAATGATTTTCAAATAATCCCTTGACTTTTTCAAAATACTCATCATCAAAATAGTCTTCTAAATTACTGAAAATATCAGAATATGTATATTCATCATCTTCATCTCTATTATGAATCATCTGATGATAGGTTAATCCTATTACCGCAGTTAATAGCCGTTCACAGAGCACATAAACAGAATGCGAATAGTTTGTTTCAATTTGTGCTTCGGTTAGAATCGATTTAGCTTCTTTTTTAGCCATATCATAATTATTTAATTCATATAAATCCATTTGCTTCATTGTCTTTTTACCCCTGAAGTTGTTTTTTGTCATCTCTTTTATAAGGTCTATACCGAGCACCTTATTTATTTCTATTACATTATCAACAGAAGGACGGCTTTCGCCATTTACCCATTTTGAAACTGCTTGAGACGATACGTGTATTGTTTCTGCAAGTTCTTTTTGCGTCATCTTGCATCTTTCTAACGCTTGTTTAAGAATTGTTTCCATACAACTTCCTCCTTTAAACACACGATATCACATATTTTTTATGACGTCAAACAACTACTGGTTGATTCGTTGGTTGATTATTCAATCATACTCTCCTTGACCTGCACCAGTCAACGAAAGCGGATTTCATAACTTTAAGATTTTTGCCGACCTTGATAGTCGGAAAGTCCTCACGGTAAAATAATTCTCTTGCTGCCTGTACGGAGCAACCAATGATTTTGGATACATCCATCGGCGTGAGAAACACGAGTTCATCTTCCTTTTCGGTTGTGATTTCTTCTTTAATAGTTTCTTCCATAGTATTCTCCTTACCAAATTAATCCTTGTTCTTGGTCCTGCTCATACGGTGTGTTGTAGGATATCTTTCTGTTGAGCTCGGACTTGGTAACCTTGTAACCGTGCGCACGCATTTTCAAAACTAACACATCCAGCACCTTGTCATCGACTTCGTAGTAATCGTAATAATCATAGTCGGGTTCGGGCGTCGGCAGCGAAGCAAGCATATCGAAGATTAAATTATCCAGCCCCGTTGTGCAGTCGCCTGATTTCGGCGTTTCGTATGTTTCAATCGTTTCCGCAAGCGGAGATTCACAACCGCCGAGCCAAAAGTATGTCTGCAGATTTTCTTTCAGCAACCGTTCATCAAATAACTTTGCATCTCTGACCCTGTGACCGTTTGCGTCGGTGTAAGTCATATACTTGTAGTTCGGATTGTACTTTACATCGATTCCGTGCAGTCTCATTTTTTGAATAAAGTCGGACATCGAATACGACTCTTTCATCATCCGCAGTGCCATCATTTTGATTTCAAACTTCCAGCGCGGTTCTCTGTTCCTGTCCGTCTTTGCCTC
>SVOG01000016.1 GCA_015066525.1 Oscillospiraceae bacterium
GCATACCGCAAGCGAGGGCACCATATCGGGGATATCCGTCGCGTCAATCACGGTGCCGCAAAGGGCGGATTTTTTCGCCGTGACGCCGTCGTCGCCGACAGTTATCTCAGCACCGAACTCACGCAAAAGGTCGACAATTCTTTTATCGCCCTGGGTGCTGCTGCAATCAAGTCCCTTCACCGTCACGCTGCCGCCGAGCGCTCCTGCCACGAGGAAGAACGCCGCCTGCGACCAGTCACCTTCCACGGTGAAGTCCTGCTTTTTATAATGCTGGCTGCCTTTGACAAAGTAGCCGTTTTCTGTTTCATCGACCATAACGCCGTAGCGCGCAAGCACTGAAACGGTCATATCGACATAGGGTTTACTCTGCAGCGGGGTCGTCAGCACAATCTCGCTGTCGCCGTCAAGCAGGGGCAGCGCAAGAAGCAGACCCGTAATATACTGCGAGCTGACGTCGCCCGCGATTTCAAAAACGCCGCTCTCGAGTTTGCCGCTGATTGTAAGCGGCAGCCCTCCCCCGCTCTCGCACGAAACACCGTGCTGCGGAAGCAGGCGCAAGTAATCGCCGAGCGGTCTCTCGGGCAGTTTGCCCGTGCCGACAAAGGTGATTTTCCTGCCAAGCGCAGCCGCTACGGGAATCATAAAGCGCAGCGTCGAGCCGCTCTCGATACAGTCGCAGATGGCATCGCCGTTTCTGACAGCCTCAATCGCCTGCTGCGTCGCCTTCATATCCTTCGATGCGACCATCGGCGAAACACTGCCGCCCCCTGCTAAAAAGGAGCAAATCAGCGCGCGGTGCGCCGCGGATTTCGAGGCGGGTACGGTGACCGCACCCGAAAGGGTCGCATTTTTTATCGTTACTTTACTCATGCGTTACTCCGAAAAAGGAGGGTATCTCCTCATTTCTGACGGGGTTGATAAAGCCGTGTCCGATTGCGCGAATCAGCACAAATTTAATGCCCGCACCCGTGCGTTTCTTATCGGCGCTCATCGCGTCGAGAATCGCAGAAAGCGGATGGGTATCGCTGACGGGCAGGTCATATTTCCTCAGCACTGCCGCAATTCTGTCCGCTGTGCCCTTTGCAGTCAACGTATTTTGCTCGCCCGCTTTGGCAATCAGTACCATACCGATGCCGACTGCCTCGCCGTGCGAAATCGTCGTAAAATTGTGCAGTTTCTCAATCGCGTGCCCCGCGGTATGCCCGAAATTGAGGAGGGCGCGCTCGCCGTGCTCCTTTTCATCGCGTTCTACCACGCCCGCTTTGAGCGCCACACATTCATAGATAATATCGTCAATGATTTCTCTTGCATTCTCGTTTTCAATACGCGCAAAGAGTGTTTCACTCTTGATGCAGCCCATCTTAATCGCCTCCGCCATTCCGTCGGAGAAATAATGGGGCGTGAGAGTATCGAGGGTGGTGCTGTCTATCAGCACGAGTGACGGCTGATGGAACGCGCCGCAGAGATTCTTGCCCGTGGGCAAATCCACCGCCGTTTTACCGCCGACTGAGGAGTCAACCTGAGCCAGAAGCGATGTCGGTAGCTGGATAAAATCAATCCCCCTGAGGTAAATCGCCGCCGCAAAGCCGCACATATCTCCGCATACGCCGCCGCCAAGTGCCACCGCAATATCGCTGCGGGTCAGTCCGTTCTCGGACATAAACTGTACCATCTGAATCACGGTGTCGGTCGTTTTGGAACTCTCGCCCGCCTCAAAAACAAAGGTGCAGACCTCGTAGCCTGCGCTTTCGAGCGAGGTTTTCACCGTATCGCCGTAAAGCGGGTACACATTGGTATCGCTGATGAGGCACGCCTTTCGGCAGGGCTTCACCGCTTTGATGAAACTGCCGCAGTCCCTGAGTATTCCCTTTTCAATCAGTATGTCGTAGCCTTCAGCGACATTCACTCTGAGTTTCTTCATCAGCCGATTTCTTCCTTAATCTTATTGCCCTTTTTCATTAGTTCGGTAAGCGCCTCGCCGTCGCCGTTGACGATATTGTACTTAAAGCGCATCAGATTCGATACGAGGTCGTCAATCTCGCGCACGAGCGGTTCCTTATTATCAAGAAAGAGCTGCGTCCACATATCGGCGTTAATACGCGCCACACGGCTGACGTCGCGGTAGGAGCCCGCCGAGTATCCCGCGTGCATCGGGGCAAGCGGTGAGAGGACATAGGAACACGCGAGCACATGCGCAATCTGTGAGGTAAAGGCAATCATCTCGTCGTGGTGCTCGGGGGTGGTCACAACCGTGCGCTTAAATCCCATATCCTGCGCCAGTCCGACAAGCGCATCCGTCTTATTGCGCGGAATGCTCTCCGCGGGCGTGCAGATAAAGCTCGCGTTATCAAAGAGAGTGTCAAGGCTGTTATCGTAGCCGCCGACCTCGCGCCCCGCCATCGGGTGCGCGCCGATGAAATAGAATTTCAGATTCTCCTGCTGCTCCATCTCGGTGCAGATTTTCGTCTTGATACCGCAGGAATCGGTCACGATGCTGTCCTGCTTGAAACTGTCCCTGTGTTCAAGGATAAAAGGCACAATCGCATCGGGATAGAAATTGACAAAGGTGATGTCCGCCTCAGCCATCAAATCGTCGATGTCGCCCGTTTTGTCAATCGCGCCGTCACGCAGCGCCTTTTCGGTCACTGACGGAGTTCTGTTCCAGCCGAGTACGGTATGGTTCGTATTCTTCTTAACCGTCTTAGCGAGGCTGGCACCGATAAGACCGAGTCCGCAAATCAGAATATTCATAGTGTTCTCCATAGTTTATAAATTACCATTCTTTATAATAATATATAACTTATAATAAGTCAAATAAAAATCTCATTATGTTATACATATTTTATAAAAAATCACCGCCCGGAAAACCGAGCGGTGATTCTTATGATTTAGTTATTGCCGAAATAATCGTATTCGTCGTCCTTGTGGAGGTCGTTATCCTCCTGAGAAGTCGGGTCGGAACCTGTAAAGACTGCATTCGCTGCGAGAGCGTACGCGTGAATCTCGATTTCGGGTGCGTTATATTTTTTCATATCAGCCACCCCCGTTACGCGATAACCGAAGCTGTCTGGGCGTTGGAGATAATCTGATGCGTGTTGCCGTTGGCATCCGTGTAGATGACATAGGCAGCATATTTCGCCGTGATTGTCTTGCCCTTGATAGCGGTGGTAATTTGAATCGGCGAGATAACGAACTGGCTGCCGACGGTGTGCTGCGTCGACTTCATACGGGCAACGCCGTTCTTGCCGACCGTCTTAAAGGTAAGGTCATCCGTCGGGGTGGTGCCATCCTTGGTCGCCTTCATCAGGATACCCGCCTCAATCAGTTCGCAACCCTCGGGAAGGATGTAATTCGATACGATGGAAAGTTTCGTGCCGGCATTGATAATGCTCGGGCTTGCGAATACGTCCGCACCGTTTTCGTCGAGGGTGTCGGTGTTGATAAAGCCTGCATTCTTAGCCGCCTCAAACTGCTCCTGGGTATACGGGATAATGCACATATTCTCGCTTGCGTAGAAGGTGTAAGTATCGCCGTAAGCAAGGACTGTCTCAGCATTCAGAAGCTGGTCATCCGGTGTTTCGTACTCATCCGTGTTGCGGGTTTCGATGATGTTTTCGATGATGGTCTCGTCGTTTGCATCAAGTTCAACAAGTCCGCCGGTGATAACGGTGTAAGCGTAGATGGAGCCTTCATCGTAGGTCTTGTTCTTATTCGCAGCAGTCGGGGAAAGGTTGTTCTGCTCATCGTCGAGCATCACGTAACCCGTGCCTCTCTGTACTGCGGTGGAAAGGCTCTCATAGGAGATGCCGACCTTTGTATTATAGCTGGTATCAAACGATACAATACCGTCGATGGAGCCGCCGAGATTTGCGATGAAGATGGTGATGCCGTCCTCGTTCTCGCACTCATAATTTGCGATAATCACGGTGTGCTTCGTAATCGAAACGGTGTCGCCTGCATTGTAGTTTGCGCCGTCAATCGTGTAGCCGGTGAAGGAGTAGTTCGCGAGCACGGGAGCCTCCTCGAGAACGAGGTCGCCCTTTGACATATACTCAATCTTGTAAGCCGTGCTACGCAGGCTGCTTGCATAGGTAACGCGTACCTTATCCGCGTCGGAAACATCGGTCTCATTATCAAGACGGAAGTTTACATTACCGTTTACGATAAAGTTGATTTCCTTATCGTTGGTGAGATACTTCTCCTTCGTGTTCTGCGCGGTAGCAGAGGTGAAGGTATAGTACCAGTTTACAAACTGCTCATCGGGAGCGGTGAACTTCACCGAGGTACCGTAAGGAATACCCTCGAGCGTTGCGCCCGTCGCGGTATACTCCTGTCCGCCGATGGTGTAAGTGAATTTCGTCTTAGCCGCATCGGAAACGCCGGTGATTGTAATGTTATAAGTCTTATAATTCTCGCTGAGAGCGTTGGTAATCAGACCCTCAAGCTCGCTGAGGTGCTGCCAGGTGTAACCCGTTGTGGACAGGTCGGGATAGTAAGCGTTGTTGTTGAATACAACGGCGCCGACTGTCTTTGCCTCAAGGGCTGCGATGGTCGACTGGACAGCCGCGTAATCGTAAGCGTCGGGGTCCTTATTGCTCTGCGCAAGGAGGTCAGCCACAGCGCCCGCAAGGTCGTCTGCGTTATCCACTACTGCATCGTCAACAGCAACGAGAAGATTACCCGCTGCGGTAACAGCGGCAGCCGCTGCTGCGATATCAGCGTCAGCCTGAGCGGATGCGTAAATCGCCTTACGCTGGGCATCACTGAGCCAGAAGTAATCCACATCCTGCAGTGCTGCATTGGCAGCGGCGATGGAAGCGGTAGTAAACTGGCCGCCGGTCACCTTCGTACGAAGAGCCTCAACCGCGTTGTCAAGCGGTGTGAAGTCAGCGCCGGACTGGAGAGCGTTTCTGAGTCTGATTAACTCAGCTGCGCGTGCCTCGATATCCTGCTGTGCGTCGGACTTCTGCGTACCGGTTGCGTCATAGTACTGATAATCGCGAACGCCTGTTGCGGAGTATTTACCGTTAAGGTCGGTCACAACTGCATTATAATAAGTATCAAATGCGCTCCAGCTTTCGTCGGACCAGGGGCCGCCGTAAGCGGAACTGTTCTTGCCTGCGTCGTGTACGTCCTTAACCGTGTCACGCGCTTCAAGGAGAGCGGTTCTGTCCGCTGCTTTGACGAGTGCTTCTTTTGCTGCCCAGAGGTCATCGTATCTGTCCTGGCACTGCTCGAGTACCCACTCAGCGGTCTGATCGCTGTAATCCATATCGCCCTTCGCTGCTGCAAGTGCGCTCGTGTAAGCGCTCCACGAAGCATTGGTGTACTCGCTTGCGACATAGCCCGCATTCTCGCACTGGTCAATCAGGCGGAAGAGGTCGGCAATGTCGACAACCTGTACCGTTCTGCTGTAAGTGCTCCAGTCGTGACGGAAGCCGTGGTAGGTGTAGCCGAAGGTGTTAATATTCATATACTTCCACCAAAGAACAGCACCGAAACGCTTATCCGTGAAGGAGTATTCATCAATGCTGAGCTTGGTATTCTTCGTCAGCTTATTGCTGTCCTCTACGGTTACGTAGAGAGATGTGGAAGCAACTACTTCGGTCGTGCCGTTATTGGAGGTCCATACAGCACCGTATGCGCCGTAGTTACTATTATTCGGATGATTATCAATGTTATCGAAAGTGCCGAGAATGTCGGTCAGTTCTGTGGCGAAACGGTTCTGCTCATCAACAGCCTCCGTCGTTCTTGCCATCGTGCCGTCCGCTGCAATCGCGTAAACGTTATCGGAAATTGCCGCAACTCTCGAAGCGTTTGCGTAGATACCCGAATCGCTTCTGCCGTCAACCTTACCAAGTACAAGACGACCTTCCTTCGGGTTGTAGCCGTCGTTCTGTGCCACAAGACCAGCGCCGATATTCCACTGGCTGATAACGTCGTCGCCAACTGCTCTGTTATCACCGTTACCGCCGGAAGTAATCTGGCCGTTACCGTTGCCGTTGGCATACTCGCACGGGTCGTTAATATTGATACAGTCAAGACCCAGCGGATAACCGCTCTGCGTCCAGATGCTGATGTGAGAATCCGGAAGCGGGAGATATGCCGCAGCGTGGGTCGTTCTGAATACGATGGAATTATTGTTGCCCCAGAAACTGGTTCTGAAGTCCTGACCTGCACCGAGTGAGTCGGGCGAGCCGACAGCAGTTGTCACTTCGGACTCATCGCCCGCAGCAATCAACTGTCCGTTTTCCATCTTGGAGAATGCGTCCTTCAGGTTGTTCAGTGCGGAAATAATACCTCTTACAATGGAGATATAGGCGCTGATTTTATTTGCCGCGCAATTCTCGGAATAGGTAGAAATGGTGGTATCAAAACCGTCCGCAGCCGTAATCGCTGCCGTAACGGTATCCCAGTTTGCATAGTCGTTCGGTGTGAATACCGAAGTGTCGTTCGCGTGCGCCTTCGCCGTATTAGCGGAGTAGTTGCCGACTGACGAACAGGTTGCGTTCTTGTCAATCACGAGTTTCTTCACTGCGTTTTGAACGTTCTCGAGCTGAGCAGCAACGGTTTCCTCGCTTGTCTGGCTCTTGGCACGGTCGCTCTTATATCTGTCAACCGAAGTCCATACAGCAACCTTTGCTGCGTCAATGACGTTCTGCAGGTCAGCGTTCGCAAATGACGTTGCCGTCCAGTATGCGGAATTGGAAATCGCATATGCCGCGTCGTCAATCGCGCTCTCAAGCGCAGTCGTGTCCGCGTTCTGAACAGAATTAATCAGATTATTGTAAGCCGTGTTCAGTCTGTCAGCAAGCGTCTGAGCCGCTGCACTGGTGCTGTAACCGTTTGACGGAAGGTTCGTCATATTATCCTGTGCTGCCTCGTAAGCATTCTTAAAGGTAGTCCAGTAGTTGGAAGGATAATAGTTATCGTCGTTGCCTTCGCTGTAAGCAACCTTCGACGCCGTCATCGCAGCACGAAGAGCGGTATAACCCGCATCCGAGTCGGGGGACGTAGTCGCATTGACCGTCGCCGCTGCCGAAGCGAGCGAGCTTGCCACATTCGCAGCAGTCGTAGCGGTATTGCTCGAATAATCGTAGGACGCAAGGTCAACAGTCAGCGCATCGTATGCATTCATATATGCTGCAAGACCGTTTGACTTATAGTCATCAGCCTGTGCAAGATACGTCTTGGTATTAATCGCCGCAAGAGCGGTTGCATAATCAATGATGTAGATGTTACCTGCGTTGTTGAGGTAATGGTCCACACGGTTATTGGTAGAAGAATAGCCGGTATATGCGTACCACGACGGATGAAGCGTTTTGAGACCGTCGGTGAAGCCGTTAGCGCCGCCGACATATTTCATATAGTTAGCAAAATAGTTCCACTTGTTTCTGTTTCCGTTCGGTGCACCGTCAGGTGTCAGACCCGAATCATACTGATAACCGGGAATTAAATCTGTCTGCGAGTATGCATAATCCCAGTCAGCCGTGCCGTAATCCATCTTACCTTTCCACTGTCCCTGAAGTCTGAAATCAGAACTGTCAGCCGGACGCTGCACATTATCGCCGTTTGACGGATACATCGTAAACATCTTTCTCGAGCTGAAGCCGGCCGCGTCATAGAAATAGAATACAGCTACGGGGAACAGAATATCGTTCGTGCCGTCGTACATCAGGACGTTATTCGCGCCGTACTGAATCTGCACTCTTACATTCGCGTTAGAGCCTTCATCGACGAGAGTATCCTGCTTCTCAGCATAAAGGATATTCTTTGCGTAATTGTTGTTGATAGCGGTAGTGGTTTTGTCGCGGCTGTAAACAGATGCGTTTGCGACGGATTTCGTCCACGCGCTCATATTATTCGTAGCCGTAACAAGAGAATTGGTCGCACTGGTGAGCGCAGACGCGGTTCCCTGGCCGTATACATAGGCATCATACGCCTCATTCGCATCAACGAATGCTGCATATGCCGTACCCATACCGGTGTAAACGGTGCCGTCCATCTTGGACGCATAGGCATCTACTGCGGAATTATACGCCGTAATCGCCGCATCGTCTTCAGCCAGCGCCGTCAGTGATGCAAACGGTACGGTTGTCATAACCATCAGTACCGAGAGAATAACAGCCAAAGTCTTTTTGATTGAACTTCTCATAATAATTACCTCCTTGGAGTTACAGTCGCCCGTTTGGCGCACAGCCTATTACTGACCATAAGGCACGGCGTTACTTTGAGCCCCTGCAAAAGGGTAAACTACCCCATTAATTTATACAAATACATAATATCATACTTATAATCAAAAATCAATAGATTATTCAAAAATTTATTTACAAATTGTTTACAAAGTGTTTTTGACATATGTGAATTTTTGTAAAGCGGTATCGATGCATATCTCCGAACTGATTATGCATATTGAATTTGTATTTTTATGCAGTGTTTTGTATATCTATTCGTCATTGTGCACATTGATTTTTTAATATTATTTCTTATAGTCGAAATATTGCACAAATATTGCGGAATGCTCTTGCATTTTTATTCATTCCTGATATAATGGCATCAACAACAAAAGAAAACGCATTCCGAAGGAGGAACAATATAATGGATAAAAAAGATATTAAGAAAGTCGTATTAGCATACTCGGGAGGACTCGATACTTCCATCATCATCCCGTGGCTCAAAGAAAACTATAATAACTGCGAGGTTATCGCCGTCAGCGGCGACGTCGGCCAGGGCACCGAGCTCGACGGACTCGAGGAAAAGGCAATCACGACCGGCGCGTCCAAACTCTACGTGCTCGACCTCAAAGATGATTATGTAGAAAATTATATCTTCCCCTGCCTCAAGGCGGGCGCGGATTACGAAACCTATCTGCTCGGCACCTCGCACGCGCGTCCCTGCATCGCCAAGGGGCTCGCTGAAATCGCGATTAAAGAAGGCGCGGACGCCATCTGTCACGGCTGCACGGGCAAGGGCAACGACCAGGTGCGTTTCGAGCTGACGCTCAAGGCATTCGCGCCCCAGATGCAGATTATCGCGCCGTGGCGTGAGTGGGATATTAAGTCCCGTGAGGAGGAAATCGAGTACGCCGAGGCGCACAACATCCCGCTGAAGATTAACCGCGAGACGAACTATTCCAAGGATAAAAACGTATGGCACCTCTCGCACGAGGGTCTCGACCTCGAGGACCCGGCAAACGAGCCGACCTATCTCAAGGACGGATTCCTCGAGATGGGCGTCGCTCCCGAGCAGGCGCCCGACAAGCCTACTTATGTGACCATCCACTTCGAGCAGGGCGTTCCGACCGCGATTGACGGTGAGAAGATGAAACCCCTTGCCATCGTGGAAAAGCTCAACGCGCTCGGCGGCGCAAACGGTATCGGTCTGCTCGACATCGTCGAGAACCGTCTCGTCGGTATGAAGAGCCGTGGCGTATACGAAACCCCGGGCGGCGCTATCCTCTATAAAGCGCATGAACTGCTCGAGATGCTCACGCTCGACAAGGAGACCCAGCACTATAAAGCACTCGTCGCGCAGAAATTCGGCGAACTCGTCTACAACGGTCTCTGGTTCACTCCGCTGCGCGAGGCACTCTCGGCATTCGTCGACAAGACGCAGGAGACCTGCACCGGCGACGTGAAACTCAAACTCTACAAGGGCAATATCATCCCCGCAGGCACGACTTCGCCGTACAGCCTTTACGACGAAAACATCGCTTCTTTCGGTGAGGACGGCGGCGCCTACAACCAGGCGGACTCGGCAGGCTTCATCAACCTCTTCGGACTGTCGATTAAGGTAAAGGCAATGCTCGACGCACAGCGCGGTAGCAATGATAAAGGATAATTCATAATTCGTAATTCAGGTGAAACCTATGGCTCAATTATGGAAAGGCAGGTTCAAGAAAGAACTCGCCAAGGAAACAAATGATTTCAACTCCTCGATTACATTCGACTGCCGAATGTTTGAGGAAGATATTAAAGGCTCGATTGCCCACGCGACGATGCTCGGCGCGACGGGTATTATCGACAAGAGCGAGGCGGACAAAATCTGCAGTGAGCTTGCCGTCATTCTCGAGGACATCAAATGCGGCAAATTAGAGATGGATATGGATGCGGAGGACATCCACACCTTTATAGAGGGTGAGCTCACTTTTCGCCTCGGTCAGACGGGCAAGCGCCTGCACACCGCGCGTTCGCGTAACGACCAGGTAGCACTCGATATCCGCCTGACGCTCAAAAAAGAGATTGACATTATCACCGAGAAAATTAAATCCCTCGTTCTCGTTCTCTGCGACAAGGCGGAGGAAAACAAGACGGCGATTATGCCCGGCTACACCCATCTCCAAAGGGCGCAGCCGATTACCTTCGGACATCATCTGATGGCATATGCGTCGATGCTACTGCGCGACATTGACCGTCTTGCCGACTGCAAGAAGCGGATGAACGTCCTGCCGCTCGGCAGCGGCGCACTCGCGGGCACGACCTATCCGCTCGACCGCCGTATGGTAGCGGATTTGCTCGGCTTCGACGATGTGAGCGCAAACTCGCTCGACGGCGTGAGCGACCGTGATTTCTGTATCGAACTTGCGAGCGCACTGTCGCTCGTGATGGTGCACCTCTCGCGCTTTTCCGAAGAAATTATTATGTGGTGCTCGTGGGAGTTCAAATTCGTGGAACTCGACGACGCCTTCTCGACCGGCTCATCCATTATGCCGCAAAAGAAAAACCCCGACATTGCGGAGTTGGTACGCGGCAAGAGTGGACGCGTGTTCGGCGATTTAACGACGCTGCTGACGGTGATGAAGGGCATCGCCCTCGCGTATAATAAGGATATGCAGGAGGACAAGGAGGCTATCTTCGACGCCGTTGACACGGTCAAGATGTGTCTCAACGCCTTCACCCCGATGATTGAGACGATGACGGTGCTCACCGACAATATGCGCGCCGCCGCCGCAAAAGGATTCATCAACGCGACCGACTGCGCGGACTACCTCGTCGGCAAGGGACTCCCCTTCCGCGATGCGTACAAGGCAACGGGTGAACTCGTCGCGCTCTGCATCGACAAGGGGCTGACGCTCGAAACCCTTCCGCTTGCGGAATACAAGGCGGTCTGCGACCTCTTCGATGAGGAGGTATACACCGCGATTAACCTCGAAAAATGCGTCGCCGACCGACTGGTCGAAGGCGGTCCGAGTGTCCAAAGCGTCGAAAAACAGATAAAATTAACAAAAAGACAGGTGTCGTGATGACACCTGTCTTTTTGGCTACAAGCTACGAGCTACAGGCTACAGGCTCGCAGTTACTCGCTTCACTCGAACAATTGTAGGGAGCGGCCCTTGGAGCGGCGCCTCACCCTTTTGTCACCTGCGGTGACATTTCCCCTCACAGGGGAATCACCCCGACGCTCCGCAATATAATCGGGTGAGGGCGGAGCCCTCCCACAAGCCTGAAGCCTGTAGCTTGCAGCCTGAAGCAAAAAATAGCGACATCAGTCGCTATTTTGAATACGATACAATAATGCCGCCGTTGGAGGCATAGGTCGAATTGAGTCCGCTCGCCTTGACGATTTCGACATCGCCGAAGGGTGCGGCGGCGCAAATCTTCTCTTTGACAAACTCCGCCTTATCGGGGCAGCAGACATGGGTGATAATCAGCCGCTTGTCCGAGAGGTCAACGCCTTCTACATCCTCGGCAATCGTGTTTGCCATCTTCACAATGGCGCGATTCATCGCAATATCCTGCGCCGAGAGCGAAATATTGCCCTCGGTCGTGCGCTCAAACACCATCTTGAGCCGCAGTTTTTTCAGTATCGTTGCCGCGAGGGCAAAGAGTCTGCCGTTTTTCTTGAGCACGTCGAGCGACTCGAGGCAGAAATACAGCGCGAGGTGGTTTACGGTATAATCCTCGATTGTTGTGACCACGGTGTCGAAATCCGCGCCCGCGTCGCCGAGTTCCTTAATCTTCTCGGCAATCAGACTCTCAATGCCCGAGGTGGCAAGCGAGTTAAAAACATGAATTTTCTTCGTACTGTCGCGGTGCTCGTCCCGATAGAGTTCCACGCCCTGCAGCGCGCTGTTATAAGTGCCCGATAATTTATCGGTAATGGTAATAAGATAGAGCTCGTCCTCGTCGCAGTCGAGCGCGCTCGCCCACGCGTCGGGCGAGGGGCAAGCTGTTTTCGGCACGTCCTTGTACTCAAGGGTACGGCGGATATAGTCGTCCTGGTCAAAATTCTCGTCGTCCATAATACGGTAATCGCCGATTTCGAGCGTGAGCGGAACGAAGGTAATATTCGTCCAATCCGCCATCCGTGCCGTTCTGTCGCAGCACGAGTCCGCAATAATTCTGTATGCCATACTTACTCCTCAACCTCCGCTTTCGGATAGTCTAAATCTTCGCGCGTCCAGTCCTTGATGACCTCGAGGAATTCCTTTGCCTCCTCCTTTGCCTGGGGAAGGTTGTGCTCAAGGCAGTTGCCGCAGTCCTGATGTCCTGCGTCGGGAATTTTGCCCCAGAATTCCGCCACATACTGAAACGCCGCACGGATAAGGTCGATACAGTAATTGTCCGTAAGGCTGCGCGTCAGAAGATAAAATCCCGTGCGCGACGCCATCGGTCCGAAATAAAGAATATTCTCGCCGAATTCAGAGGAGCGCACATAAGCCTTCACGATATGCTCCATCGTGTGCATCGCGGAATTGGTGAGATAATCGCCGCGGTTTGGCTCCTTCATTCTGATGTCGTAGGTGGTAATATCGTCGTCGATGCGGCTGATATAAATTCCCTTTTTCAGAATGTCGTGGTTGATGTCAGAACCTGGAATCAGTTTCATTCTTCCGTTACCTCCATTCCCGTTAAGAACGAGATATTTCCTGTTACTTCATAGGCGGTCTTTTCGCCCCGACACAGTGCCTCGAAGCCGTCAATCAGCGAAAGCGCATCCGCCTTCGCTCCGTCGAAGAGTTCGTCAAAGGTACTGCTTCGTTCGATTTTATCATAGGGCGAAGTCCACGCCTTACCCTTTATATTAGCACAATTTTGCGACAAATCCAAGTCTTTTGGTTTAATTGATGCCGAAAATCTGAAGTTTTTTGTCACCGGTGAGAGCACAGTCTCGAGCGTGCGGGCAAGTCGCAGCGCCGCGCCGTTTCGGTTACGCAGGATGTCCTGCAACTCGGCGGTGTCGGTAATCGCGCGGATAATCTCCGCCTGCTCCACTTCCCTGCCGCACGCGGTATGAATCGTATAATTCAGAATGCGTGCGATTTCATTATACGCAAGCGCGCTGTCGGAAAATGTCGCTTTGGAGTCGAAGTCCGACGGCGGATAAATCCCCCGCCTTGTGTAGAGCAGATAGGTGTCCACACTGTGTTCAATCATGTTATGCGCCGTGAGGGGGTGCATCTTCGGATTGGCGGCGGTCAGCTCGTCCTGCCGCGCGTAGACATAAGGATGGCAGTTACGGTCGAGCGCGTAGTGCAGAATAAAGCCGTAGATATAGGATTTCGCCATATCGCGGTTGTCGGTCAGTTCAAGACAGTCGCGAAACGCGTCAAAAATTTTCTCACTTTTTTCGCGGTGCAGCGCGCCCGAAACGCTGTTTAAGGTTTTCGTAATCGTAAACGGCGGCCACAGGCGGTGGAAGAGAAATATATCGGGCCCCTGGCAGCCGATACCGGCTGTCTTGATATCAAAATCAAAGTCGGCTTTTTTGACGAGTTCGTCCTTGAGCTCATCCAAAAATATGTAATGCGTGGCAAAAGCAGGCATTTTGTTTCTCCTTTCAGTCGGAATCCGTTTTGAGGCAGCAGTTTTGAGTTTTGTCGTAAAAACGAGGATTTGTAGGGAGCGATGAGATTCCCCTGTGAGGTACTCCCCGATTAACGGGGAGATGTCACGAAGTGACAGAGGGGAGCGTCTGCGCTAGCAAAAATGTCACCGCAGGTGACAAAAGGGTGAGGCGCCCGCTCCAAGGGCACATCGCTCCGTTGTCACTCGTGTGTCTGCGGAACGCTGTGGTCAGCGTTCCCTACAAACCTAAATCGCCTTGAGCCTCATGATAACAGCCTCGCCATATCCTCGGGATACGGACATTCAAGGTGTACGGTTTCGTCCGTTACGGGATGGATAAAGGTAATATCCGAGCAGTGCAGCGCCTGGCGGGTGATACGCGAGCAGTCGCCGCCGTAGAGCGAGTCGCCGAGGAGCGGGTGCCCGAGATGCGCCATATGCACGCGAATCTGATGCGTTCTGCCCGTTTGCAAAACACAGCGAATAAACGCGTAGCCGTCATACTGGCGCAGGGTTTCAAAATGGGTAACGGAGCGCTCGCCGTCGGGGTCAACGCATCGCTGAATAATACTGTCGCCGTAGCGCGCAATCGGCAAATCCACCGTGCCGGACGGCGGCATTTCACCGCTGACAAGCGCGTCGTAATGCTTATCAACCTTTCCCGCGAGCTTCGACGCGGCAAGTTCGTGCTTGGCGACGAGTACCAGTCCGCTCGTATCACGGTCGAGACGGTACACCGCGCGAAACGCATTATCTTCGCCCTGCAGATGGTACGCAACAAAATTCGACAGCGTATCGCCGATATGACTGTGGCTTTCGTGCACGGGCATATGGGGCGGTTTATTGAGCACAAGCACGTCCTCATCCTCATAGCAAACTTCGACATCCGCTTTGAGCGGGGCGGGCATATGCCCCCTGTTTTGAATGCAAACTTTTACCGCATCGCCCGCCTGCAGCGTGTCGATGGTTCTGGCAAAAACACCGTTTTTGGTAATCCTGTTTTCGGTATATTTCAGCCGTGTGATAAGCGTGGAGGAAAAGCCCTTCCCTTTCAGAAAAGTCCTGATTCTCTTACCGTTATCCTCGTTCGTTGCTATAAATTCGATTTCTCTCATAAAAAATATTCTATAAAAAACAGCACGAAATGTCAATATTTGATATTCTATACACAAAATGCTATAATGGCTAAAAAGGAGGCATCGCGATGGACAGACGATGGTTCAAGGGTGACACCCACCTACACACGACAAATTCGGACGGCAGTCTGCATCAGTACGAACTGATTGACTACTGCAAGAAAAAAGGACTCGACTGGATTATCATCACCGACCATAATTTCAACACGGTGGAGGCATCCTACTCGAGCGACGGGCTGACCGTCATTCAGGGGCAGGAAATCACGGGCGAAAACGGGCACGTCAATGTATGGGGCGCGAAGGTTCCCTTCGACCCGCCGTACGACCTCGAAACGATGGACGGCTATACCAAACTCACCGAGGCGGCGCAAAAGGACGGCGCACTTGTCAGCGTCAATCATCCGTTTTGCTCAAACTGCCCGTTCAGAATGGATTTAGACGCCTTTCCGATGGACTGCGTCGAGGTGTGGAACACCGTGCAGCATTCGGATAACACGAAATGCCTGAAATGGTGGAGCGAGAAGCTCCTCGAGGGACGGCATCTGCCCGCCGTCGGCGGCTCGGACTTTCACCGCGACTACGGACCGCTGAAACTGCTCGCAAGCCCGACTACAATAACGCACGCTGTCAGCAATTCACCCGCCGACATTCTCGCCACCGTTAAGGAAGGCAGAAGCATCGTCACGAACTCGCCCGAGAGCTCGATGCTCTTCCTCACAGTCGGCGACGCCGCACTCGGCGACAGCATCGCGTTCACCGACGGACTGACGGGTAGCATCACCGCGACGAAACTCCACCGCGGCTTTACACTGAAAGTATACAACAACGACAAACTCATCTATTCCCATAAGGCAAGCGCCTATGAAAAAGCGCATACCGCACAGTTCAGCATCAAAGAAAAAGGCTTCGTCCGCGCCGAGATTGACTACACGCTGAACACGCCCGCACAGAAGGTGCTCGGTTTCGCCGAAAAGACCTTTCTCGTCGCACAGGGCGCACCCGTACCCGAAACGGTTGACAAACTCTTTTGGGCGTTTACTAACCCGATTTGGATTATATAGTTTAGGTGTTAGGTGTTAGGTGTTAGGTTTTAGTAGTGGAGCGTCGGGGCACTCCCGCAAATTGTCGGTTGAGCAAGTCACTGTAGGGAATGGTGACCTCAACGCTCCGGAGGGATACTATGACAAAAATACAACGATATCTTTTTGACAATCAGGACATAAAATACCGTGATTTTCAGGCAAAACTGATGCCGACGGTGGATAAGGACACCTTCATCGGCGTACGCACGCCGATACTGCGTGCCACTGCAAAAGAGGTCGCAAAAAGCGAAAGCAAGGACACATTTCTCGCGGAGCTCCCGCATCGGTATTTTGACGAATACCAGCTCCACGCCTTCATTATCTCACTGGAAAAGGATTTTACGCGCTGCATCGAAGAGGTAGAGCGCCTTCTCCCCTTTATCGACAACTGGGCGACCTGCGACCAGCTCAGTCCCAAGGTGTTCAAAAAGCACCGCGACGCGTTGCGCCCCCGCATCGACCGCTGGCTCGTGAGCGAGGCGGAGTACGCCGTGCGTTTTGGCATCAAAATGGTGATGGAGCATTTCCTCGATGAAGATTTCGACGAGGGTTATATGAAAAAAATCGCCGCGATACGCAGCGACAAGTATTATATCAATATGATGGCGGCGTGGTACTTCGCCACTGCCCTTGCCAAGCAGTACGACACCGCCGTAAAATATATGGAAAACGGCTCGCTTGACAAATGGGTGCATAACAAGGCAATACAGAAAGCGCGCGAGAGTTTTCGCGTCAGCGAGGAACACAAGGAATACTTAACCGGTCTTAAACAGATATAACAACAGCACCGCATTGCGGTGCTGTTGTTATATCTCGTGTCTGTTTTTGATTTTCAGTCGTTCCATCGCGCGGGCGAGGTCGTTCGCCGTCTGGTGGTACTCAAAGAGGGATTGTTTCTGGCGGAGTTTCTCCTGGGCACGCTCCCTCGCCTCCTCGGCGCGCTCGCGGTCAATTTCCTCAGGAAGCTGGCAGGAAATGCAGACCACCGTGGCAGTGTTATCGAAAAATTCGATAAAGCCGCTGCCGATAAAGGCGTATATCTCCTCACCCTCGGCAGGGGTAATCTTCATCTCGCCGAACTCGATGGGCGCCACGCAGTTCTCATGCTGCGCGAGGAATCCCATCAGTCCGCCGTCTGCAATCGGTAGGACGAGCTGCACGCAGTCCCCCTCAAAAAACACACGGCGCGAGGATACAATTTTTAGCTTAAAAGTGTTCATATAATCACCAATATAATTGAGAATTGAGAGTTGAGAATTGAGAATTTATGTTACTCGCTACGCTCAAACAATAATTATAATTGCCGTGCGCAGCACCCTTAATTCTCCATTCTCCATTCTACATTCTCAATTCTATAAAGTTTTTGCTTTTTCTATCGCGTCGTCGATGGTGCCGACGTTGAAGAAGGCTGCCTCGGGTAAATCGTCCACTTCGCCGTCGACAATTGCCTTAAAGCCGCGCACGGATTCCTTGAGCGGTACGTACTTACCGTCAAGTCCCGTAAACTGCTCGGCAACATGGAAGGGCTGGGAGAGGAATTTCTCAATTCTTCTCGCGCGGTGAACGGCGAGCTTATCCACGTCGGAGAGTTCCTCCATACCGAGGATGGCGATAATGTCCTGAAGCTCCTTGTACTTCTGAAGGTACTCCTGTACCTGGCGCGCTACTTCGTAGTGCTCCTCACCGACAACGTCCGCTTCAAGAATACGGCTGTTTGACTCGAGCGGGTCAACGGCGGGATAGATACCCTTCTCCACGATTTTACGCGAGAGAACGGTGGTCGCATCGAGGTGAGCAAAGGTGGTAGCCGGCGCGGGGTCCGTCAGGTCGTCGGCGGGTACATAAACCGCCTGAACAGACGTGATGGAGCCGTTCTTCGTCGAGGTAATTCTCTCCTGCAGCTCACCGAGGTCGGTGGCGAGAGTCGGTTGGTAACCTACGGCTGACGGCATTCTGCCGAGCAGTGACGAAACCTCGGAACCTGCCTGTATAAATCTGAAAATATTATCAATAAAGAGCAGCACGTCCTGATGCTCCTTGTCGCGGAAGTACTCCGCCATCGTCAGTCCCGTCTCGGCAACACGCATTCTTGCTCCGGGCGGCTCATTCATCTGACCGAATACCAGCGCGGTCTTATTGATAACGCCTGACTCCTTCATCTCGTTCCAAAGGTCGTTACCCTCACGCGAACGCTCACCGACGCCGGTGAAAATGGAGTATCCGCCGTGCTGGGTGGCGACATTCGTAATAAGCTCCTGAATCAGTACGGTTTTACCGACGCCCGCGCCGCCGAAAAGACCGATTTTACCGCCCTTCTGATACGGGGTTAAGAGGTCGATAACCTTAATA
>SVOG01000017.1 GCA_015066525.1 Oscillospiraceae bacterium
AATATGACAGCAACGGCAATCTTATCCCCGTGGAAAAGGAAAAAGAAAAGCCCCTTGTTGCTGACGATTTGTATTTTGCAAATAAAAAGACGTCTATGCAGGGTTATTATCCCGTTAAGAATCTGCTCAACAGATATGACAGAACGGAAATCAACCTCGGCGCATACACGGAAATAGACAAATTCAAAATCGACAAAGATATCAGAAACAACTATAAGGATAAAAACCATACATACTATTCGGCATATCTTTATATCAGAAAGAATTATGAAGAAAAGCCGCGGTACATCTCGTCTATTTCTGTATGCTCGTTTGAAATGCCCGAGCTCAAAGGTGATAAAGACACCAAAAAAGCGCTGGAAAAGGCATATAAAAACTCTGCCGACGATTCCTGCAGATGTAACATACTTTCCTCCATCAATGCGGAAATGATAGATATCAATGTCGCACTGAAAAAAGACGACAGATGGACTGACCGCAGGGAAACCTACAAGACCAAATACAAAGACGTGGAGGATAATTATAAAGTCGCTAAAAAAGACGCAGTCGGCAAGGCTTCTTATATCGGAGTCAGCCGTACCAATAACGCCAATGAAGCGATTCGCGGCATTATAAAATATAAGCCGAAGGACTCAAAGGAGAAGAAGAATCCGCAAGCGTTATCACCGTCGGCAAAGCAAAGTACAACTGTGCCGGCAGTATGATAACGGGCGTGGACGGCGATTATTATCTGTATTACACAACCAATAAAGGTGTGAGCCCCTGCGAGCCGATTACCGATATTGTTGTGGACACCAATCTCTTTATTGCAGATGCCACCACTGCTTTAACCTACACCGCACAGGATACGGCGGAGAGCGTTTCTCGCGGAAAAGGCGTGACATCGGACACGATGTATTATCACTGCGCGTTTGACACCTCCAAAGCCAATGCTGTCAGCACATTATATATCGGTGCCGGAAATAATGCGAAGGAAGCAAAGGCGGATTTGCTCAATCAGGGATGTACCACCTTTATTGATTTGGATTTTAACTCCTCTGCGGGCGGCAAATATATCTATCTTGGATATGAAAGATATATTGCGGAGAACCTCGTGCGGGAGGATTACAAAACCCAGTCGAAGTATGACAGAGCCTGTAAAAACGAATACAGCGATGCCATCAAGGATATTGTGGTTACCGTTGACAAGCCGTATCAAAAGCAGCTGGAGCTGAACGGCACGGTTTATTATCCGGTATCGGATGTCAACCTGAACGCAGGCACCAATCACGGCAAAGAAACCTATATGTACTATACCCGTGATATGGCGCTGGGCAAAGATATGATAGTCAGCAAAATCGGTATTGCCAAATTTGACAGAACACCGAACGACACCAACGATTACCGCTGGGAAAAGATGCTGACAACAGACGGAAAACGCGCTAACCTGAACGACGGATGCGTCACTTTTTCGGACGGTCTTATTCAGGAAAATTCTTTGCATATCTATATGCACAGATTCGGCAATATCATCAAGCCAGGTTCGGAAATCGTCGGCGGCTACACCGGTGAATCCGAGAAATACGGCAAGTTTTATGTGAAAAAATAAGGACCCGGCCTGCTCTCGGCAAGCCGGAACCTTGTTGGCAGCAGTTCTTAATGCCGATAAAAAAGGAGGTTTTCGATGAATACATATTTATATTGTAACGCCCTCATAAGTTTGTTATCATTTGTCGGTTTTATCTACGGAATTGTAACCGTGATAAAAACAAACAAAGCCCTGTACTACATTATGATAGTTGCCTCCGTCGGCACAACGGCATTTTCCAGGCTGTATGAAGCGGTTCATATGTGGATTACCGAAGAATACTTTGACGGTTTCCATATCGGCATAATCGGAAATATTGCCTCCTTTTTGTTCATTTTCACGGCGAATTACGGCGTGATGGATTCCCTGGGTGATGATAAATCTCCGAGATTCAGAAAATATCGGTTAATCGCGTTATCCGCGGACGCTGTGCTTCTCGGATTATACATCCCCATCCTTCTGTCTGACGCCTCTTTCACCATCAAGCTGTGCTACGGAATCATTTTTGTGATGATGATGTGTTCTTCCTATTATAACTTAAAGCATCTGATTCTGCCCGATGTGGATTACGGAATTATTCGATGCATTAAAGGCTATAACTTTATTATGCTTTGCTACAGCCTGCTGTTTGCATTGGAAAGAATCGCCTTGGTATATGATATGGATATTCTGTTATACATCGCTTCCGTCGGTATAGCCGTTGCTTCCTTTTTAACAATTCCGGTACTCAGGAAAGGAGTGCTAAAATGGACAATCTGAATTATGTTTTGTTTATTTGTATGGCGGTGCCGCTCGGCTTATCTCTTTTCCTGCTGGAACACAAGGCAAGGCAGGTTATACTTTACATATTATTGGGTATCAGCTGCTGCTTGTTTATCTCGGAGGTAAATCAGCAGATACTAAAGCTGTTTGACAATGATGTGTTTTATGTCACCACCATCTTCACCCCCATCACGGAAGAAGTCATTAAGGCGCTGCCGTTACTGTTTTTTGCCTATGCCGTTTCATCGGACAGGATTCGTCTGCTGAATATCTCTTTGGCAATGGGATTGGGCTTTGCCATTTTGGAAAACATCATCATTTTGATTGACGATATTCAGGCGGTCACCGTCCTGTGGGCTTTGGGCCGCGGCTTTGCGTCCAGTCTGATGCACAGTGTTTGCACCGCAATGGTGGGTTACGGATTGAGCTTTATTTTCACAAGAAAAAAGCTGTTTATCCCGGGTACATTTTCCCTTTTGTTCCTCGCCATCACCGTGCACGCCATTTTTAACTGTTTGATGCAATCCGATTACCCGTGGCTGGGCTTGATTTTGCCGATGCTGTGCTATATTCCGATTGTCATTTTCAGCCTTACCAGACGAAAAAACAAACGGAAAAAGCAAACAACATAAAAACCGTTAACAATTAATCCTCCGTATAATGGACAAAAAACCTCCTGTTGCAGATGAATCTGCTGCAGGAGGTTTTGCTATTCGGTTGTTCCTTCCGGATTGGCAAAGCGGCGTTCAGTTGTAAAGCCGCGTCCGCGCACCTCTTTGATTTTGGTGATGGTTACAAATGCCTCAGGGTCAATGGCGCGCACAATTTCATTGGCGGCGTAGAGTTTTCTCCTTCTTCGATGTTAATATCCGCTTCATTGCGTCAACCGGTTTTTCAGCGTCAATCGGAATAATATACATATTACCTAATGTGGCAACATCAAGAGAATTTTTGGTATTGCTCTTTTCTGCGTTTTGTGGTACATTATTAGTAGAGTTAGCAGTGGTACTGCGCAACGGCAATTGTAGCCTATTAGCGTTCAGCCATTGTTTAACTCTTTTTTTATTATTGTCAACGTAGAGAAGTCAGTTTTTTATGGCTGACGAAAAAAGTTCCTCGCTAACAGAAGAGCAAAAGGAATTGTTGAAAAACTGGGAAAAGTTGTCAAAAAACAAACGAAAAGCATTAATGAATCTTATTAATGAAATCACGGATTAATTGATTTTACAAACAAAGATGCGTTATTCAGATTTCAAATGCGTTAATTTGCGTTGTTTGCGCATTTGGCATTACAGTTCTATAACAAAGCAAAAAACACCAAACAGGCATCCGCTTGTTTGGTGTTTTTCTTTGTAGGTGGATTCGAAACGAGCTTCTGTTTTTGCCGTGCTTTCAAAGATGATTAAAATAAAATATAATTATATATAATTTTCTTTTATTGACAAAAATAATTATCTTGGGTATTATTAAATTATACGTTTGGATTTAATTGTATAAATTCCCATTTGAGGAAAGGCTGTGAGGCTTATGGCAAATATCAGAAAAAGGACCGCAAGTTTCGCGCTCGCTCTGCTGCTGATGGTAACATCGGTGATGCCCGCCCTGTCCGCTTACGCAGACAGCGGCATTGTCGAGATTTACGAAATGCAGATTTGCTACGAGGATGGCGAAACGGTTGTGCCCGACAAGAATGAGAGCGGCGACGACCTGATTCTCCATGTTATGGAAAGTGAAAAGCTGCAGCTCACTTATAAACTCATCGGCTGCAATCTGCCCGACGGCGGCTATGTACGCTGGTACAGCGAGACGCCGACCCTCGTCGATGTCGACAGCAACGGACTCGTCACAGCGTTCGACTCGTCAAAGGGCGCGATGGTACAGCTATGGATTGACAACGAGGTCAAGTCCGTTCCGCTCATCGGCGGACTGCTCGGCTCGATGCTCGAATCGGCGCTCTTTAACGACACGGTCAACGTCGACACGATGGATACCGACCAGATTATTGCCATCGTCGAGCGGCTCTTCGGCGAGAATTCCCAGTACGGTGCCTACACGGGCGGTATGGTAAACTCGCTGAAGGAATATCTCAAAAAACTCAACACGGGTATCCATGCCGAACTCTGTGACAAGGACGGCAGGGTGCTCTGCGACGATGCGGTTAAAGTCGTTGTCGACAAGAGCGACAAATGGTACGCGAATTTCCTGCCAAACGGCACGCATATTACAAATAAGGACTCGATTGACACCACTGTGGCGGTCGGCTCATCGGTAAAACTCGAGGCACTCACCACGCCGAAACGACTGAACTACGGCGTGACCTACTCCATTCAGAGCACCTCAATTTTCAACCAGGGCGGCAATATTGCCGAGGTGGATGCGGACGGTCTCGTCACCTTCAAGGCGAAGGGCACGGTCACCGTCGTCGCTTCCCCACGCAGCGAGGATGTATCAAACGGCATCGGCGAACTGATTAAAAAGGCAAATTCCATGATTGCAAGCGGCGACATCAACACCGACCAGCTCGCGGATATTCTGATTAACACCTTTGGCGTGAATATGAACAAGACCGTTCTCGTGGCGCTTCTCAACGGCGCCATCCGTGTGTCGCAATTTACGGAGAACGCGTCCGATACGACCGAGCGTCTCTCGGGTGTGGTTACCTCGCTCGCCGACAATGTGATGAAATACGCCTATAACGACACCGTCACCTTCACAGTCATTGACCCCGTTGCGCTTGAGGATTTCTCCATCAAGGGGCCATCAAGCGTTCAGGAAGGCGCAGCAATTCAACTTGAAATTGCCGACATCGCACCGCGCACGGGCGACATCTCGGACATCACCTGGGAATCCTCCGACCCGACGGTCGCAAGCGTGGACGCATACACGGGTATCGTCACGGGTCGTGACGCGGGCGGCTCGCTCGGCAGTATTTCCTCAAAATCCTGCACCATCACCGCTACCTCGGCGGCAAATCATATCTCTAAATCCGTTACTGTTACCGTAACGGGCAAAACCGGCAACTACATCTCCGACGCCGCCATCAACGGTCCGACGGACGCGGCGGTCGGCGAGAGCATTCAGTATACATACAGCGTTTATCCCGCGCGCAACGCTTCCTCCGACTACCTCTCCGTCAGCTGGGGTATGGTCACGGGCACCGACGAAGAAACGGGCGAGCCCGCCTACACCTGGGCGGAGACGGACAGCGATGCCTCGGACGGCATCGGCTCCATCGCTGCCGACGGCACCTACACCGCGGTAAGAGGCGGACTCTCCACGATTGCGCTTAAGGCGGTCACAGGCTATGACATTGCGGGCGGATTCTACGAAATTTCGAGCGTTATCACGACCCTCGATATCCAGAACGATATGGCTGTCGAGCGCATCACCCTCTCGGCGGAAAACGCAGGCTTTGCGGGCACGCTTTCCGCGAAGGCGGGTGAAGTCGCGGGCGAAAGTGTACAGTTTGCGACTGTGAAGCTCAATGCCGTCACCCCCTATTACGGCAGGGG
This sequence comes from Oscillospiraceae bacterium, assembly GCA_015066525.1. Lineage (GTDB taxonomy): Bacteria > Bacillota > Clostridia > Oscillospirales > Acutalibacteraceae > Eubacterium_R. Next base: position 5,842 of record SVOG01000017.1, read on the forward strand.
CGCGACCGTTACGGCACACATCGAACCCGCAGGAGCAACCAACACGGATGTAAAATGGTTCATCAGCAACGACGCTGAGTTCTATACCGAAAACGAAACCGCCAACTCCATCCAGATAAGGGCGCGCGCCAGCGTACAAAGCGCGGCGACCACGCGCATCTGGTGCGAAACAGCGGACGGCAGACATCAGTCCGAGGTGATGATACTCTCCATCACACGCAATACTGTCACCGGCAACACCATTGACGGCGGCGACATTGAAGTCGAGGTTGACAAGGATATCACCGCCACCCACACGATGACCTTCGACGGTCTCATCACCGCAAACTATAACGCCAATCACGAGGCGACCTGGTATTCCTCGGACGAGAGCATCTTTACGGTTAACGCACTCGGCGACAGGTCGGGCAACGCTGTAATTACAGGTGTCGACGTCGGCACCGCGACGGTATACTGTGTATCGGACGACGGCGCTATCGCCGACTCACGCACGGTCACCGTCTTCCCGAACAAGGATTATCTCGCGCGCGTCATTGCGCTCTGCGACGAGACGGTGATTCTCAAAACGGCGGAGAATAAGAAACTCTACGCCGCCTATATGTCCAAACTCGACAAGGCGTACTATGTCTACTACAATGTACCGATGGCAGCGCAGAACACCTGCGACACCGCAGCCGACAACCTGCTCGCCGCATTTGTCAGACTCGGCGGCTATGTCGGCGTCGGCAAGATTGAAATGCTCGATAAAAACGGAAGCGAGATAAACAACCGCTATGTCACTGTCAACGTCGGTACGCTCGCAGATTACCGCAATTCGAGCTACGATTTCGAATACAGGGTACTGCCCGAAAACGCGATGTATTCGCGTGTCACCTGGACATCGGACAATGATAAAATCCGCGTGGACACACACGGCGTCTGCACCCCGACGGACAATAGCTCCTGCTCGGCAAAAATCACCTGCACCATCCACGACTATCTCGGAAACGAGACGAGCGACTACGCCTACATCACCTTTGCCCGCACGCCGGCGACGGGCGTCACGCTCAACAAGACGCGCATCGAAAATGCCGAAATCGGCACGAGTGAAAAACTGACGGCAACCGTTCAGCCGAGCGCACTCACCAATAATGCGAGCGTAAACGGCGTCAACTGGTACACGAGCGACGAGAGTATCGCAACCGTCGACAGTGACGGCACGGTGCATTTCCTCAAGGGCGGCGACTGCGTCATCACAGCTAAGACGGTGGACGGCGGCCACACGGCGGAATGTGCGGTCAACGTCATCACGAATTTCAGCAATCTCAGCGCACTCATTCAGTCGTATGAAGAAATGGAACTGAAGGCGGAGGAATACTACCCCGACACCTTCACCGCCTTCACCGACACGATGAGCGCAGCAAAGCAGACGGTCGAGGAAAAAACTGCGTCGCAGGACGAGGTTGACGCGATGTACACCGCGCTCGAAACCGCATTTACTGCGCTGAAGAAATATGTCTACCTCGACAAGATTGAAATATATCTCGACGGCGACGCCGCATCGGAATACTATCAGTACGACCTCGGCACGCTCTCGAGTTACGCCAATGCGAAACTCAACCTCAATGTCAGACTCTATCCCAACAACGCCTCCTACGAGAGCGTGGTATGGGAGAGTTCAACCTCCTTTATCAAAGTGACTTCCGAGGGTGTCTGCTCCCCGTCCGAAAACAAATCGGGCTACGGCAGGATTACCTGCACGGTCACCGACCACTTCGGCAACGCGCACAGCGATTCGGTATGGGTATCCTTTGCGAAAACACCCGTTACGGGCGTGGCGCTGAACGAATCCATCGTCACAGGCAAGCCCGGCACCACCGCGCAGCTGAACGCAACCGTGAAACCCGAGGGCGTTTGGGGCTTCGGCGCGGCGGACATCAAGAACGTCGGTTGGTCCTCCGACAACGAGGAAGTTGCAACCGTCGATGAAAACGGACTTGTTTCCTTCGTATCGGCAGGTATGGCAACCATCACCGCCACCTCCTTTGACGGCGGGCACACGGCGACCTGCATCGCGACGACGCTCGGCGACCGCGCCGCGCTCGAAGCAGCGCTCACTGATTGCCGCGACATTGATTTCACCGAGTACGAATTCACCTACGGCGAAGCATTCCGAGAGGCGTATGCCGCTGCCGAAGCGGCGATGGACGACGTGTCGCTGAGTCAGGACGCGATTGATACCGCGACCGCCGACCTGCTCGAGGCAGCGACGGAACTCTACGGCCATCCGTTCATTAAAATTGAGAGCATCGCATTCAACTGGGCAGCGTCCGACTTAACCTCGCAGAAACAGAGCGGCACCGTCGGCGACAATAACTCCGTCCAGGTGATTGCGGGCGACATCGCGCGTATCTCCACGAACGCAAGAGTGAAAATCACACCTTCCTGCGCGCCCGAAAACGCGATGTATCAGGATATCCGCTGGGATACCGTGAAGTCGAATAATATGACCGTCAACGCCGCTGACGACGGCACCGTTACGGTTAATCCGACCTGGCCGATTGCCGTAAATTCCAACGCCTTTGCCGTACTGCGTGTTGTTTATATCGACGGCTACGACAGAGAATACACGCGGGAGGTCAGCATCCTTATCGGCGATGCATATGTAACGGGATTTGACATCACCACCCCCGACATCAGCGCCAAGGCGACGGCGGAGCCGATACAACTCGAATACACCTTTGAGAGTTCAAACGGCAATGTCGGCAGCCTCGACAACAAGGACATCACCTGGACCTCGAGCGACGAAGGCATTGCGACCGTCGATGAAAACGGTATCGTGACCCCCGTCGACGAGGGCACGGCAATCATCACGGCGAGAACGGCTGACGGCGGCTACACCGACAGCATCACGGTGACCTTCACCGCGGACTACGACATCCTTGCAGATGCAATTTTAGAAAATGAAACGCTCCTTACCGAAAACAGGGGCAAATTCGTCTACACCGAGGAATCGCTTGATGTGCTCGAGGCGGCAATCAGCGACGCAAAGCCGATTGTCGAAGAACGCACGGCAAGACAGCCCGTCGTCAACGAGAAGCTCGCGGCAATCCGCACGGCGCGCGAAAACCTCGAACTCTATGTTCCCGCTGAAGGACTGACGCTCGGCGTCGGCGAAAACGAGACCGCCGCTGCCGAAATCAACGAGGGATATATCCGCTACACGGGTACCTCCCTCAACGGCAAGTCTTTCAAACTCAAAGTAAACACCATCCCCGCAGGCTCGCGCTACGAGCAGATTCAGTTCACGAGTGATAACGCGAATATCACGGTTGCAAATGACGGTACTGTCAAGAGCACGAACTCCACCTCCAAGGTGGCGAAAATCACCTGCACGATTACAAATTACGACGATACCTCGTACAGTTATGACGCGTATGTATCCTTCGTCAGATACGGCGTCACGGGTATCAGTTTCAGCGAAGAGGATATGTACTACGGTTATAACGGCGAGACGGCGACGCTCCGCCCCGTCATAACTTACACGGGCAACACAAACACCGCGTCGTACTACGTCAAGACCTGCAAATATGTATCCGATAACGAAAGTGTCGCAACGGTCAACGACAGCGGCGTTGTCACCTTCGTCTCCTACGGCAAGGCAACGATTACCGCAACCACCCTCGACGGCGGCTACACCGCAACGGTCAATGTCTACACCACCAATGACACGCGGGCACTGCGCAGCACGCTCGGTACCGCGGGCGCGCTGACCTACACGGATTACGCGTACGACTACGGTATGGCGTTTAAGGAAAAATATGACGCTGCGCTGAGTGTTTACCGCAATCCAAATGCCTCGCAGGAGGCAATCGACACGGCGGAAAGCGAACTTTCTGCCGCGATGGCGGCGCTCGACGGTCACCCGTTCATCCTGCCCGATGCGATGCTCATCGCAAACGACAAGGTACTCGAACTTACCGACACGGTACCGACCGATGACGATGCGAAGGTAACAATAGCGCCGCGCTTTGCAGACGGCGCGATGCTCAAGTCATACAACCTCACCGCATCCGACCTCAACGATGCGACGGCGGTGAAGAACGCGGACGGCAGCATCACCTTTACCCGCACTGCTGCAACCGGCACGGCGACGCTCACGCTGACAACCGTGGACGATTACGACCGAACCGAAACCCTTATATACAGCATCCGCCTTGTGGAGAAGCTCGTGCCCTGCACCGATATCACCTTCCTCGCAAACGGCGCGGAAATCGGCAGCTCCTACACCTACTCCTGCGGCGGTAACTACTCGAATATCGACCTCACCATCGGCTGCATTCCGATTCCCGCGAATGCAAATATGGTCGAGAGCATTACCTACGCGAGTGATTCGGGCACGGTAAAGATTGATGCCACCACCGGCAAAGTAACCGTAAGCGGACTGCTTCTGTGGAGTTCCAGTTACAGTGCCAAGATTACCTGCACCGTAACCAACACGGACTCCACCACCGTAAAGAAAACGATAAACCTCACTGTAAAGAGAAGCTAAGGAGGCGACAATATGAACAAGAAAAATAGACGTTTTTCGGCGATTGTTGTTGCCCTGGTATTTGCTCTCGTTTCCTTCGGCGCGGCGGTATCCTTTGCCGACGACAGCGTGGCGATAGAGACCGCCTTCACCGACCCCGTATTCCGCGACGCAATCGCACTGCGCTATGACACGGACAAGGACGGCAAACTCTCCCCCGACGAGCGCAGCACCGACACAATGGTCATCTCGGGTCTCGTCGATGCTCTCGCTGAGAGCCGCGGTATCGACAGCGACACGCTTAGAATCTCCTCGATAGAAGGTATTGAATACTTCGACAACCTGACCACCCTTTACTGCAATAATATCGGAGAACTCGGCACGATGGACGTGTCGGCACTGACGAAACTCGAGACGCTGAGCTGCTCCGACGACGGACTGACCTCGCTCGATTTAAGCGCAAATACAGAACTCCGTTTCCTGCACTGCTGCTCCAACGAGTTTCAGAGCCTCGACTTCACGGCGAATACCAAACTCGAATTTTTGCACTGCTATGCGAATCTCGAACTGAAAAGCCTGAATGTCAGCGGACTGGAGGAACTCGGTCAGCTGCGCTGCGACGGATGTCAGCTTTCCGCGCTGGACCTGTCCTCCAACCCCTCGCTCTATGTGCTCAACTGTTCCTATAACCGCCTGGCAAAAATGGATTTAAGCAGCACGGCGGCGGCAAACCTGACCGATTACCATCTCGGTAATCAGCGCATTTCACTTGAATTGATTTACGCCGACGGCCTTATCAAAGCGCCGCTCGACCTCGATGCAAATGCCGTATACTCCACGAGCCTTGATACGGAAGAAAAGGCGTTTGCAGACGGTGCATTCTTCACCGCCGACTACGAGGCAATTAAGGACGGTTTTACTTATCTCTACGACACGGGCAAGGACGGCTGCGCGGAAATGAAGGTAACGGTCAGCGTTTCCCACACGCACGCTTACGCCATCACCGCGTCCGACTTTGAGAATAAGACGCTCATAATAAACTGTCAGATTTGCGGCGAAGAGGAGCACGTTCTCGACGCCACACTCTCAACGGAAACGGCGCCCGCTGACTGCATCAACACAGGACTCGTTGCCGATACCCTCACGGCAGAGTATAATGCGGTGACCTACACGGATGTAAAGGAAACCGTGCTCAATGCACTCGGTCATCACTACGAGACGGCGGTAACACCTCCAACCTGCACGGAGCAGGGCTACACGACTTACACCTGTACCCGTGGTGATGACACCTATGTCGATCATTACACCGACCCGAACGGTCACACCGACGGCACGCCGGTCAAAGAAAATGAAATTCCTGCGACATGCACCGAGGACGGCTCTTTCGATGAAGTTGTTTACTGCACCGTATGTAATGCGGAAATCTCCCGCACCCCGCACACCGTCAAGGCGCCGGGACACACGGAAGTACCTATTTCCGCTGTTGCTCCAACCTGCACTGAGCCCGGTTTAACCGCCGGTGTAAAATGCGCAGTCTGCGAGGAAATCCTCACCGCACAGGAGCCCGTGAAAGCACTCGGACATGATTTTGGCGCCTGGACAGAGACGACGCCTGCCGTATCCCCCGGCTGCACAACACCGGGCAGCACGGCGGTGGAAAGCCGCTACTGCTCGCGATGCGACGCATATGAAACGAAGGGCGGCGAGCCCATCGCGGCTCCCGGTCACACGGAAGAGGTTATCCCGGCGGTTGCACCAACCTGCACCGAACCCGGTCTCACAGCGGGCGTAAAATGCTCGGTCTGCGGGGAAATCCTCACCGCACAGGAGCCTGTTGAAGCGCTCACTCACGACTATAAGGCAGTTGTAACGCCCCCGACCTGCACGGAGCAGGGCTACACGACATACACCTGCACGCGCGGCGATGACACCTATGTCGATGATTACACCGACCCGAACGGTCACACCGACGGCGCACCGGTCAAAGAAAATGAAATTCCCGCAACCTGCACCGAGGACGGCTCTTTCGATGAAGTTGTTTACTGCACCGTTTGCCACGCGGAAATCTCCCGCAACCATAGGACAATCGACGCACTCAAACATCTTGAGCAAGTGATTCCGGCCGTCGCACCGACCTGCACCAAAACGGGACTGACCGAGGGGCTGAAATGTTCACGCTGCGGCGAAATCTTTATCGCGCAAGAGAGCGTTCCCGCAAACGAACACACCTGGGACAAGGGCACGGTCACGGTCGAGCCCACCGTCCAGAGCACGGGCACAAGGAAATACACCTGTACGGTCTGCAAGGCAACGCGCACCGAGACCATCCCGAAACTCACCGTCGCCGAAGTCACCCCCACCGAATCGGAGGCTGACAAGGCAAGCGTCAATAAGAACATCAAGAAGCCCGCGAAAATCCACACGATTTCGTATTCGAAGAAAAAGCAGTATTACATCTATTTCAGCCCCGTCAAGGGCGCGCAAAATTACCGCGTGATGTACCGCAAACAGGGCGCTAAGAAATGGACGAAAGCCTGGACAAAGGGCAAGACGGAATTCACGATAAAGAACCTGAAATTAAATGGCCTTTACGAATTCAAATTTGCTGCGTATAAGAAGAACGCGAAGGGCAAGTGGGAGCGCGGCGAATACTCCACCACCAGCCGTAGATACTACTTCAAGGAGACCATCACCAAGGTTACCGTCAAGAAGCAGTCTGTCACGATTAAGTGGAAGCGCGATAAATCCGCTAAGTATTATAAAATTGAATACGCGACCAATAAGGATATGAAAAACAGCAGGACCATCACCAACATCAGCCCCAATTCCAAAACATCGTATACGATAAAGGGACTGAAGAAGGGTAAGAAATATTATATCCGTGTGCGCGCGATTAAGAGAAAAGCGGGTTACGATTACATCGGCGAGTATTCGAATAAGAAAACCTTTACAATTAAGAAATAAGAAAAAGAGAGATTGCATAGCAATCTCTCTTTTCTCGGTATTGACAATCGACATAAAAACGGCTATCATCACGGTAGTACGGATAGGGGTATGATTATGAAGGAAACATTTTATGCGCCAAACCGGCATATCTGGCGCGACTGGCTCAGCGAGCATTTTGAAAACAAAGAGGAGATTTGGCTCATCTTTCCCACCAAGGCGTCGGGTGAAATCAGCGTCAGTTATAACGATGCCGTCGAGGAGGCGCTCTGCTTCGGATGGATTGACGGCAGAGCGGGCACGCTTGACGGCACTCACCATATTCGGCGTTTCACGCCGCGGCGCGCGGGCAGCCCTTATTCGCAGCCGAATATCGAGCGTCTGATTTGGCTCAACAAGCACGGTATGCTCCACCCGCAGGTACGAAAATCCGTGAGCGAGCTCATCGAAACGCCTTTCACCTTTCCGCAGGATATTCTCGATGAAATCCGCAGGGATGAAGTCGCGTGGCAGCACTACTGCGCCTTCTCCGAGCCGTACAAGCGCATCCGCGTTGCCTATATCGACGCGGCGCGCAAACGCCCTGCCGAATTCGAAAAACGGCTTCAGAACTTCCTCGAAAAAACACGGGAAAACAAACTGATTATCGGCTACGGCGGAATTGATAAATACTATACCTGACGGTAAAGGACGGACAGAAAACTGTCCGTCTTTTTTGTGCCATCCCCCTCCTAAATCCTACGAAAATGGGGAAGAAATTACAATTGTGTTATTTTTGCTCACTTTTTTGCGTATTTTTCTTGCATTTTCTGAAAGAATATGGTAATATTTGGAAAGTAGCGCTACACTTTAATTTTACAAGGAGGAAAAAGTATGAACAGCAACAAAAAGATTCTTGTTGCCGATGATACTGAGGAGATTGGAAAAACTTGTGAAAAGGAGCTTACTGCCCTCGGGTTCGATGTAACCCTGTGTCAACGCGAGGGTGGCGAGGTGATAAAGAGGCTCGAGTCCTGCCGCTACGACGCGGTGCTGCTCGACATCTTTATGCCCGGATGTGATGGAATTGAGGTTATAGACTACATTAACGAAAATCTTGCCAAACCGCCGATGGTATTTACTATGGCGGCGGTCAACACACCCCGTTTTGAAGAGGAAATCCTCAAGAGCGGCGCCGATTTTCATTTTATCAAACCGTTTCGCTGCGAGGTGGTCGCACGGCGCATCGAGCAGTTTATGTCGAACCGCGGTAATAACCTTGTGCCGATGTCGGCAACGGGAATTGAAGCGCTCGTTTCTGACATTATGCGCCAGATTGGTGTGCCCGCTCATATTAAAGGATACCAGTACCTGCGCACTTCCATCATACTTTGCGTCAATGATAAGAGTATGCTCGGCTCCGTGACGAAAATCCTGTATCCGACTGTTGCCAAGGAGTACAATACCACGCCCAGCAGAGTGGAGCGTGCCATTCGCCACGCGATTGAGGTGGCGTGGAACCGCGGTGATGTGGATGTGCTCTCGTCATTCTTCGGCTACACGATTCAAGCAGAACGCGGCAAACCCACCAACAGCGAGTTTATCGCCATGATTGCCGACAAAATCAGTCTCGGTTATCGTCCCTCAACAAAAATTATCTGAGGTGTCCCCCGCGCAAAAGTATAAAAGCTGTACCACATCCGTGATACAGCTTTTATCGGCGTCGGATAAAAATTTTGAAAAAATTAAAATTAACCCTTGATAATTAAAGCAATATATGTTATAGTATCACTTGCAAAAAACAGATATAGAGGTATAGTGTAACGGTAACACTCCGGACTCTGAC
>SVOG01000018.1 GCA_015066525.1 Oscillospiraceae bacterium
ACTTCTCCGTAGCATCCGGCGGCGGCACGGGCAGAACCCTCCACCCCGATAATATGGCGGCAGGTCCGGCATCCTACGGTATGACCGATACCATGGGCAGAATGCACTCTGACGCTCAGTTTGCAGGCTCCTCCTCCGTGCCGGCTCATGTTGAAATGATGGGTCTCATCGGTATGGGTAACAACCCGATGGTTGGCGCTACGGTTGCTTGTGCAGTTGCAGTTGAAGAGGCAAGCAAATAATATATATTGTAACAGTATTAAACGCTCGGCTTTTTGCCGAGCGTTGTTTTTAATATATTGCATTTGCAATTTTTGTTGCATTGCCTGACATCATTTTGTTATTTGAGTCAAAAAGCAATAAAACTCTTTTTACCAGTCGTGTCCGTGGTCTTTCCAGAACATCCATTCTTCGTCGTCGGTGTCGTAACTGTCGTCCGATTTCGGCACCCAGAAAAACAGAATCTTAAACGGCAGCAGCAACAGCCAAATAATCGCTTTAATGATAAACATTTCATCACCAACTTTGTCAGTCATTTCAAGTTAAAAATAGCATAAAACCCGTCAAAAGTAAAGCGAATAATTCTCACTGTCCCAAAAATGACTCAACCCGCCCCATTTATACATTATTATTTGATTATTTACATTATATGTGGTAAAATGTATGGGTATTATTTTATCGTTTTTGCATGGTGTACAAATATGGAAATTATTGATAACATTAATAAAACTCTTAAAGATGAGTTTAAGGCAGAAATAAAAAACGGCAGCAAGTTGTCTATTGCGGCGGCCTGCTTTTCCATCTATGCCTACCAGGAATTAAAAGAGGAGCTTGAGAGTATTGATGAGTTGCGTTTTATTTTTACGTCACCAACCTTCATCACCGATAAGGCCGAAAGAACGCCAAAGGAACGCAGAGAGTACTTTATTCCAAAGCTTAGTCGCGAAAAGAGTGTTTACGGAACCGATTTTGAGGTAAAACTGCGCAACAATCTGTCTCAGAAAGCAATCGCTCGTGAATGTGCAGACTGGATAAGAAAAAAAGCTGTTTTTAAGTCAAATGCGACCAATGAAGCTATGGGCGGTTTTATCAACCTTGATGATAAAAACTATATACCCGTAAATGAGTTCACAACGGTCGGTCTTGGATGCGAAAAAGGAAATAACGCATATAATTATATCCAGAAAAATGAAGCGCCAATGAGCAACGCATATATTGATTTGTTTAATGGTTTCTGGAACGATAAAGAGCGGCTTCAGGACGTTACCGAACAGGTTATTAATAATATTTCAACTGCTTATAAAGAAAACTCTCCTGAGTTTATCTATTATATTACACTTTACAACATCTTCAGCGAGTTCCTTGATGACATCTCCGAAGATACTCTCCCAAATGAAGCAGTTGGCTTTAAAGAAAGTGTCGTTTGGAATAAACTTTACAACTTCCAGAAAGATGCGGCACTCGCAATTATCAATAAACTGGAGAAGTACAATGGCTGCATACTCGCTGACAGTGTTGGACTGGGTAAAACATTTACCGCACTTGCAGTTATTAAATATTACGAATCACGCAACAAAAGCGTTTTGGTACTCTGTCCCAAAAAGCTGGGTGAAAACTGGAATACTTATTGCGACAACTATGTGAACAATATTCTGTATCAGGACAGACTAAACTATAACTTTAACCCGCTTTTCAGCCTGAATTATTCTGCAACGCATAAAACAGAACATAATATGGTTTATGTTCTTGATGCTCTTGAAGCGTATAACCAAAAGCTCGTTAAAAAGATTGAAGTTAAAGGCTTTGAGGTTAAAAACTTCAGAGGAACTGACAGTTATCTTTATCTTCAGGAAATTGTTTTATCCAAAAACAAGCCGCCAATGGCTAAAATTGAACTTGAAATCGGATATGATAAATCCATAAACCGTGAAACAAGAATTCTTGGTGTTGGCGATGATTTATATCCGCTTTCAAAGAATATGGAGCAGTATAAAGACGGCTATGTTATATCCGAAATTGACCCAACACGAGGAACGGTTACCCTCCTTAACAGCGATGTTCTTTCAACAGGAAATGTTGTTGGCGATGTTTCCGAAAATGATATGCGCCGCATTCAGATAAGAGAAACTATTCTTTCCCATTTTGAAAAAGAAGAAAAGCTGTTTAACAAGGGAATTAAAACCCTTTCGCTTTTCTTCATCGACGAGGTTGCTAAATACCGCCAATATGATGAAGACGGAAACGAGCTTCTCGGTGAATACGGAAGAATATTTGAAGAGGAATATACGGATATTCTGAATGATTATTTAACCCTTGAAGATAATGAATACCAAAAATATCTTCGCTCAATGTGCAGCGATGCAAGTGCTGTTCACAAGGGATATTTCAGCATTGATAAAAAGGGTCGTTCGATAGATAGCAAATTAAAGCGCGGTAGTGAGTTTTCGGATGATATTTCCGCATACGACCTGATTTTGAAGAACAAGGAAAGGCTCCTCAGTTTTGATGAGCCTACAAGGTTTATATTCTCACACTCTGCACTTCGTGAAGGCTGGGATAACCCAAATGTATTCCAGATTTGTACGTTGAAGCATTCCGACTCCCAAACCGCAAAAAGGCAGGAGGTTGGACGAGGACTGCGTCTTTGTGTTAACCAGGACGGTAACCGTATGGACGCCATTTCCTGCGAAAACACGGTACACGACATCAATGTACTTACCGTTGTTGCTAGTGACAGCTACAAGGATTTTGTTAAAGCACTTCAAACTGATATTAAGAAAGTCCTTTACGACAGACCGACAAAGGCGACCATTGAATACTTTGAAGGCAAGATTATCAAACTCGGCGAAGAAGAGCACGAAATTGATATTAAAGAAGCAAAGGCTATTTATCGTTATCTTATCAAAAATGATTATATTGACGACGATGATTCTGTAACTGATGAATACAGAACAGACCTTGAAAACAATGTGCTTGCTCCGCTTCCGTTGGAGCTTACAGAATACACCGAGGGCGTGCATAAACTTATTCAGGCTATCTTTGACGAGCGTGTACTTGATGAAATGATCAGTGATGCTCACGAAACAAAGGTTAAGGATAATCCTCTGAACGATAATTTCTACAAAAAAGAATTCCAAACACTTTGGAATTATATTAATCATAAATACGCATACACAGTTCATTTCGACAGCGCTGAACTTATTGAAAAATCTGTTGTGCACATCAACGATAAGCTTTTTGTATCCGAGCTTCAGTACACAACAACCCTCGGTGAACAAAAACGCGAAATGAACCAATACGAAGTTGAAAGAAACGCTTCTTTCACAACCAAAAAATCAAGAACTCAGAATCTGCGCCATGCTCAGTCGAGCACAGTAACATATGACCTTATAGGCAAAATTGCAGAGGGAACAACCTTAACAAGAAAAACAGTTGCTGCGATACTCAAAGGTATTGGCGAAAAGAAGCTTTATATGTTTAAGGTTAATCCTGAAGAATTTATAAATAAGGTAATAAAACTTATTAAAGAGCAGAAGGCAACGATGATTGTTGACCATATTACCTATGATCAAATTGCAGGCACATATGATAGTGCAATCTTCACAGCGGAAAAGAGTTCGCAGGATTTCAGCAAAGCATTCAAGGCAGAAAAACATATTCAGGATTACGTGTTCACTGATGGTACTGCTGAAAAAAGTGTTGAGCGCAGATTTGCTGAGGATTTGGATCTATCCGAAGAAGTTTGCGTTTACGCAAAACTGCCAAAGGGCTTTGCAATTCCAACTCCTGTTGGCAACTATTCACCTGACTGGGCAATTGCTTTTAACGAGGGAACAGTTAAGCATATTTATTTCGTTGCTGAAACAAAGGGCTCAATGGAGTCTATGGATTTAAGAGGTATTGAGGGTGCTAAAATTGAATGCGCCAAGAAGCTCTTCAACAACATTTCAACAAGCAAAGTAAGGTATGATGTGGTGAATGATTATCAAAACTTGTTAGCGGTTGTAAACAGTATGGAATAATGAATTATAACATTGAAATAATCAGAAGCAAGCGGAGGACGCTGGGGATTGAGATAAAGCCTGACGGGCGAGTGATTGCCCGTGCTCCGATGCGGATGAAGCAGAGTGAGATTGATAAATTTATCGGCGAGAAATCTGCGTGGATTGAAAAGCATCTGCAAAAGCTAAAGGCGACACAGGAGCAGCATGGTTTTGCTGAAAAGTTGACCAATGAGGATATTCAGGACCTTGCGGATAAGGCGTTGGCGTATATCCCGCAGCGGGTGGAGTATTACGCTCCTCTTGTCGGCGTTGATTATGGTAAAATTACGATACGCAATCAGAAAACGAGATGGGGTAGCTGCAGCTCAAAAGGCAATCTGAACTTTAACTGTCTGCTTATGTTGACACCGCCAGAGGTTATTGACAGCGTTGTTGTTCACGAGCTCTGCCATCGCAAAGAGATGAACCACTCGAAGAAGTTCTATTCCGAGGTTTTTAGGGTGTATCCCGAATACAAGAAGTGGAACAAGTGGCTTAAAGATAACGGCAACGCCATTATGGCACGGATGCTTGTTGATTGAGCACTGAATAAATGGTATAATATACATATAAAAGTTTGAAAAAAGTGAGTGTTTATGCGCTTTTTTGACAGTCTCAAAGGCTCAGGAATTGTCCTGAGCCTTTATCAGCTTCACCGGGTTTTCGCTGACAAGCAGTCCCGTCAGTGTGAGCGCGGTGCCGAACGCCGAAATCGGCGTCAGCCGCTCGCCGAGGACAATGATTGAGGTGACGATGGTGACAATCGGCGTGAGGTAGATGTAGACGCTCGTCTTGACAGCGCCGACGACCCTGAGCGCGTAGTTCCAGGTCACAAAGCATACCGCCGACGCGATGATGCCGAGATAGAGCAGGTTAAAGAGGTTGGTAAAACTTTTGAGCTGCGCCAAATCGGGATGAAATCCGCTCCTTAGCACAATCGGGATCATCGTCACGATGCCCCAGAAAAAGATGCGCCGCGTCACAAAGATGACGTTGTAATCGGTGCCGTCGAGTTTTTTAATGATGACCGAGTATACCGCCCACGCGAGCGCGCCCGCCAGTGCGAGCAAATCGCCCTTGGGATTGAGCTGCAGCTTCGTGCTGTTGAAACTCATCAGCGCGATGCCCGCAAAGGCGAGCACCATTCCGACGTAAAATCCCGCGCCGAGCGGCTTTTCCTTGCGGAAAAAGAGTTTTGCAAGCAGCGCGGTCAGAAACGGCGCCGCCGCGATAATCACGCCGACATTCGAGGCGGTCGTGTAGAGCAGCGACACATTCTCGAGCAGGTAGTAGAGCGTCATCCCCGACAGTCCCGCGCCGAAGAATAATAACTCGTGCTTCTTGTCCGTGACCTTCTCCGTTTTCGGGTGCAGCAGCCAAAGAAAAATATACCCCAGCACGAAACGGGTTATCAGAATTTCCGCAGGGGAGAACGCCCTGAGCAGAATTTTCGTCGAAATATAGGTCGTGCCCCATACCGCCACGGTCAGCACGGCGATGAGGTGACCTTTGAATAAATCTTTCTTCATAGTATCCATAACGCTGTTATTTTAAGTTATCGCGCGAATAAAGTCAATAGATTGTTGTTTTATCGAAAGAGATGTGGTATAATACTACGCATATCATCCATGGAGGACGCACAAATGAAGCTTAATAATGTCGATTTTGACACCTATTTTAATAACTATCCCGACAAGGACGGATACTTCGGCAAATACGGCGGCGTGTATGTCGATGATAAACTCAAGGCGGCGATGGCGGAGATTACCCAGGCGTATTACTCCATCTGCCAGTCGCGCAAATTCATTGCCGAACTGCGCCGTATCCGTACCGAGTTCCAGGGCAGACCGACCCCGATTTCCCACCTCGAGCGACTTTCGGATTCGCTCGGCGGCAGGGTGCAGCTTTACGCAAAGCGCGAGGACCTCAACCACTCGGGCGCGCATAAGCTCAACCACTGTATGGGCGAGGCGCTGCTGGCGAAATATATGGGCAAGAAGAAGGTCATCGCCGAGACCGGTGCCGGTCAGCACGGCGTTGCGCTTGCCACGGCAGCGGCATATTTCGGGCTGGAGTGCGATATTTATATGGGCTCCGTCGATATTAAGAAGCAGGCGCCGAACGTGGCGCGTATGAAGGTGCTCGGCGCGAATGTTGTCGAGGTTACCCACGGTCTGCAGACGCTGAAAGAGGCGGTCGACGCCGCTTTTGAGGCGTACAGCAAGGAGTATAACGACGCGATTTACTGCATCGGCTCGGTACTCGGTCCCCATCCCTTCCCGATGATGGTGCGCGATTTTCAGAGTGTTGTCGGCATCGAGGCGAGGGAGCAGTTCATTGATATGACGGGACATCTCCCGAATGCCATCGTTGCCTGCGTCGGCGGCGGCAGTAATGCAGCCGGTCTCTTCTCGGGATTTTTGAACGACCCCGTGGATATTTACGGCGTTGAGCCCCTCGGCAGGGGCGCGAAACTCGGCGACCACGCCGCGAGCCTGAAATACGGCACCGAGGGCATTATGCACGGCTTCAACAGCATTATGCTCAAGGATGAAAACGGCGACCCCGCGCCCGTCTACTCGGTAGCGAGCGGACTCGATTATCCCTCCTCGGGACCCGAGCACGCATTCCTCCAGGAAATCGGCAGGGTGAAGTACGATGTGATTGACGATGAGGAAACCATCGACGCGTTTTATAAACTCTCGCGACTCGAGGGAATTATCCCCGCTATTGAGAGTTCTCATGCCGTTGCCTTCGGTATGAAGCTGGCGAAGGAGATGGAGCACGGCTCTGTTCTGATTAATCTCTCGGGCAGGGGCGACAAAGATATGGACTATGTGATTGAAAAGTACGGTATCCGCTCATGAACGATTTTGAGAGAATGATATCGGGCAGGCTCTATAATGCCGGCAGCCCCGATATTGATAAGATTCACCAAAGAGGGATGACCCTCTGCGACCGCTTTAACCGCCTTCCGCTGACGAGAATGAAGGCGAAGGAACGCACCCTGTATAAACTTATTCCTACCTCGAAGGAAAACGAACTTGTGATTTTTCCGCCGTTTTACTGCGAATACGGCGTGAATATCCGGGTGGGGAAGGAATGCTTTGTGAATTATAACTGCACCTTCCTCGATATTGCCCCCATCACGCTCGAGGATTTCGTATGGATTGGCGCAAATGTGACGCTCGCGACGCCGATGCACCCGTTCATCGCCGAGGAGCGCATTATGGCGGAGTATCCCGACGGCTATCACGACCTCGAGTATGCCCGCCCGATTACGCTGAAGAAGAATGTGTGGGTCTGCTCGAGCGCGACGATTATCGGCGGCGTTACCGTCGGCGAGAACAGTATCGTTGCCGCCGGCGCAGTGGTGACGAAGGACGTGCCGCCGAACTCCATCGTGGCGGGCGTGCCCGCGCGCGTCGTCCGCGAGATTGACGAGGACGACCGCCTGAACGTCTGGGAAACCTATATAAACGATGAAATCCCGATGTCCAAACGGGATAAAGAAAAGAACTCGTAAACCGAGTTCTTTTTTTGACACAGGGCGCCGCCCTTACTATAAACTAAAACCTAACACCTAAAACCTAAAAAAGCGCCGCGAAAGCAGCGCTTTTTCTCTTACAGTGTGACGCCGTCCTTGAAAATCGCAATTTCGCGGCAGTCGTTTGCTTCGTTCTTTGTTTTCTTTCCGTTTGCCGTGGCGACAATGAGGTCAAAGAGGGCGTCGTCGCTTCCGCTTTGCGCGTTAAAGTCAATCCAACTGCTCTTTTTCTCAGCAAGCGCCGTGTTCGTGGCGATTTTGAGCGTCGGCACGGGTGCGCCGAGCGGCGTGCCCCTGCCCGTGGTGAAGAGTATCATATGGCAGCCTGCCGCCGTGAGATTCGTGACCGCGACCATATCGTTGCCGGGACCGATGAGCAGATTCAGTCCGCTGACTTTTGCCGTGTCGCCGTAGCCGAGCACGTCCGTCACGGGTGCCGTACCGCCCTTTTGTACGCAGCCGAGCGACTTTTCTTCGAGCGTGGTGATACCGCCCTCCTTGTTGCCGGGGGACGGGTTCTCGCCTATCGGCTGACCGTGGGAGAGGAAATAGTTTTTGAAGTTATTGATCAGATTGACCGTGTCGTTAAAGATGCTTTCATCTGCGCAGCGGTTCATCAGTATCTGCTCCGCGCCAAACATTTCGGGTACCTCGCTGAGCACGCAGGTGCCGCCCATGGAGACGAGCTTGTCCGTCATTCTGCCGACGGCGGGATTCGCGGTGATGCCCGAGAGTCCGTCGCTGCCGCCGCATTTCAGTCCGACGACGAGTTTCGATATCGGCACCTCCTGCCGTATATCGTTTGCTGCAATTCTTTGGAGTTCTTCGACGAGTTTCACGCCCGCGGCGATTTCGTCGTCGCATTCCTGCGCGCCCAGAAAACGGACGCGTGTTTCGTCGTAGTCGCCGAGCTGCGCTTTGAATACGGGGATGTTGTTATTTTCGCAGCCGAGCCCGATGACGAGCACGCCGCCCGCGTTCGGATGTCTGACAAGACCCGAGAGAATTTTCTGCGTGCAGGTGAAATCATCGCCGAGCTGCGAGCAGCCGTAGGGATGGGTGAAGCAGAACGCCCCCGTCCTTTGCGCGATTTTCTCCGCAATTTTATTGATGCAGCCGACGGTCGGGATAATCCAGATGTCGTTGCGGATGCCAATCTGACCGTTTTGGCGCACATAAGCGTTAATCGTTACGGGCGCGGCGGGGGAGATGGCATTTTCAGCCTTATTGTAGCGGTATTCGTTCAAACCGGAAAGATTCGATTTTAAGTTGTGCGCGTGAATATGCGCGCCTTTTTTAATATCCGCCGTGGCAGTGCCGATGGGGTAGCCGTATTTAATGACCGCCTCGCCGCAGGCGATGTTTCGCCTTGCGTACTTGTGCCCGTTTTCGGGGCAGACCTCGACATTGTCGTGCGGATGGATTACGATATTGCCCATCTGATGCCCTCTCTGATATTGCCGTTTTCTATCATTTCGTATGCCGTTCTGACGTCGTCGCACATTGCGCTTAAATCGGCGCCGAAGATGTCGGAGCGGACAATCGTGTCAATATCCGCTGTTTTGATGAGTTCTGCGGCAGCGGTGTCGCTGTCGTTGGGTGAGTGCTGTTTATAATACGCGATGAGCGCTGCGAGTGAGAATGCCGCCGCTTTCGGGAATGCGCCGTTTCTCTCCTTGCAGTCGAGCGCGGTCGGCACGACGCGCACGCCGAATTTGCTGACGGAATTGAGCGCAATCGCGGTGAGTTTGTGCGCGATGAAGGGATTTTCAAATCGCTGCAGCACCGCCTCGGCAAACGCCCTGTTATCCTCGTTGTCACCGAGCACGGAAAGCGCGCAGTCAAAGAGAAAATGATGCAAAAACGCGCGGATGTCCTCGTCCTTCAGACATTCACCGACGGTCTCGATTCCGCAGAGCAGCGCGGGGAATACCATACTTGTGTGCGCGCCGTTGAGGAGGCGCACCTTGCGCTTTTTGAGCGGTTTGATGTCGTTTGTCCAGACGGCGTTGACGCCCGCTTTTTTGAGCGGCAGTTCATTTTCGAAATCGCCCTCGATTGCCCAGAGATGGTACGGCTCCGCCGTGTCGAGAAGCTTGTCGGTATAGCCGATTTCCCTGCAGATTTCCTCCGCTTCGCTCTCGGGAAACCCCGTTACGATGCGGTCGACGAGGGTGTTGCAGAAGGTGTTTTCCTCCTTCACCCATCTGATAAATTCCGCGCCGAGTTTCCAGAGTTCGGCGTACTTCAGCACGCATTTTCTGAGTGCGTCGCCGTTATTGTCGATGAGTTCGCAGGGCAGCAGCACAAAGCCGCCGAGCCCCGCCTTGTAGCGCGCAAAGAGCAGCTGCGTCAGCTTTCCGGGGTAGGAGAGCGCGGGACGGTCGGTGAATTTGCAGTCGCCGTCAAACGCAATTCCCGCCTCGGTCGTATTCGAGATAATGAAGCGCATCGCGGGATTCTCTGCGAGCGCGAGATACGCGTCAAAATCGTCGTAGGGATTGACGCAACGGCTGACGGAGTGAATCTCCCTGCGCCGCGAAACGCGCGTGCCGTTTTCAATGCCGCGCACCACGAGATTGTACACGCAGCCCTGCGCGTTGAAGGTGTCGAGATTGCCGCGGGGCGTCGGTTTGACGATAACCGCCTTGCCGTCGTAGAGTCCCTGCGTATTTAAGATGTCAATAAAATCGTCGGCAAAGCCTCTGAGAAAATTGCCCTGCCCGAACTGGATAATTGTTTCTCCCATTGTGAGAACCTTTCTTATAACATATTGGGGATGATGTCTAATTCCTGAAGCCCGTCAAATCCGTAGAAATTCCGGGCGTTTTCAAACAGGAATTTTGCTTTGTCCGCGTCGCTGATTTCCTCTGATTTGAGGACGAAGTCGAAACTCATTTTGTAGGTGATTTCGACCATCGTGCGCGGGTAGTCGCTGCCCCACATCAGTTTGTCAAAGCCGCAGATGTCCGCCGCCGTCTGAATCGCGCGGATTGCCGACGGGTAGGGGTAGAATTCGCTGTTGAAGAGCCAGGTAATACCGCCGCTTTCGACAAAGACGTTTTTGTACCTGGCGAGTTTTATCTGCTCCTCCCAGCCGTCGCGGGTGACCATACCAAAATGACCAATCGCTATTTTCAGGTCGGGAAGCTGCCGGATGATTTCCTCGAGTTCGCCCGTCTGTGCGTCGCCGTCCTCGAGCTCGATGCAGACGAATTTGCCGCTTTTATACGCGTTTTCAAATACGTCAAAATGCTTCTGAATGCCGGGCGTTTTGAGTTTGCAGGCGCAGATTTTGATACCGTCGAAGCCGTCCAGCGTGTAGTCCTCGCCCTCGTCGAAGAAGGCGCAGATTTTCAGCCTGTTCGGGTATTTTTCCTTTGCCGCTTTGAAGTATTCGTTCTGGTTGCCGTCCATCACTTCGCCGACGATGACGGCGCCGTTTACGCCCGCGTAGTTCATATTCGCAATCAGCATTTCGGGGGAGTTCTCGCCGCTTACCATATAGGGCGGCATCATCTGTTTGATTTCGCCGCCGAAGTCGGACAGTCCGTCCCTGAGCGTTCGGACGGGGGCATTATCCCGCCTGCCCGTCTGGGTTTTCCACAGATGTGCGTGTGCGTCGATAATCATTTGTCGCCCTCGCTGAATTTGATGAGCAGCTTTGCGAGCGAGCCGTCGTTATGCGCGAGCGCCTCGAATGCCTCTTTTGCGTTATCTGTCTCGTAAACGCCGCTCACCATTTTAAGAATATCCACCTTGCCCGAGGCTACGAGGTCAATCAGTTCCTCGAAATCCTTGGTAAAGGAGTTTCTGCTGCCGAAGATATTGAGCTCTTTTTTGAGAATAATCGAGTGGACGAAGGTTGTTTCCTTCTTGCCGTTGCCGATGAGGATAATATTCGCGCCGTGCGCCGCGCGGTCAATGCAGGACAGGAAGGTTACGGGAGCGCCGCAAGCCTCCACGCATACGTCGAAGCCGCATCCGCCCGTGAAGGCGTCGCATTTCTCCTCGAAGTTATCGGTCTTGTTATTGATGATGAGGTCCGCGCCGTACTCCTTCGCGAGTGCGAGACGGCTCTCGAGCAGGTCGGCAATTGCCACCCTTGCGCCCATTGCCTTCGCCTTGATGAGGGCGAAGAGACCGATGGGTCCCGCTCCCATAATCAGCAGGTTGTCGCCCTCTTTGACCTCGGCTCTCGACAGCGCGTGCGCACTGATGGAAAAGGGCTCAATCAGCGCGAGCTCTTTCGCGCTCAGTCCCTTGCCGCAGATGATGCGCTCCACGGGCATCGTGATGTATTCCTGGAAACTGCCGTCTCTCTGCACGCCCATCGTCTGATTGTCGTGGCAGGCGTTGACGATACCGCGTTTGCACGCGTAGCATTCGCCGCAGTTGAAGTAGGGGTTGCAGGTGATGATGTCGCCCGCCTTGAGCCCCCTGTCATTCTCGGGGATTTCGACAATCTGCGCCGAAAACTCGTGACCGGGGATGCGCGGATAGGTCGTAAAGGGCTGATTGCCCGTGTACGAGGCGACGTCGGCGCCGCAGATACCGCAGTAGAGCACGCGCAGCAGCGCCTCGCCCGCAGCGGGTTGCGGTGCGTTTTTGTCGATGACTTTGATTTCAAAGGGTTTGGTAATTTCTATTGCTTTCATTCTTTTTCTCCGTCCATATATTTTGCGTTCCAGATGACTGCCGTTTTCAGCGGCGCCGCCTTGGAGTAAATGTGGTTATTGTAAGCGTCCATCGGGTCGGCGATGAAGGTGTCCTTGTCTATCAGTTCAACGAGCTCGTCGAAATGGCTGTTTGCGAGGATTGCAATCGCCTCCTCCATATGCTTTTGCGTGAAATTGATGGAGGAGAAGATGACCTGATTCTTGAACCCGAAGGGCATGGTGTCAAAGGTGACCTGCGGTCCGAGCGAAAAACTGTCGTAGATACCGTTGCAGCCGAGCGCTCCGTGCTCAAATGCCACGCGGTGCTCCACCGCTGCGCCGCTCGTGCCGACGAACATTGTCGCGCTCGCGCCGAAATGCGCCTTGATTTTCTCGGCAGCCGCCTTGTCGTCGAGACCGCTCGCGCAGAGATAGTCCGCGCGAATATGCTTCCTGGCGAACTGCACCTTCGTGCTCTCCTCGCCGCTGCGCGCGACGAAGAGGATATTCGCTTCGGGGTGGTTGCGGCGAATCTGGTCGCCGATGAAGAGCCCCGTCGTGCCGAGTCCGTAGATAACCGTATTTTTGAACGTCTCCTCGACGGCGATTTCCATCGCTTTGTCGGGGGTGCATTTTTCGCGCGCCATGACGACCCTGAAATTCTGCGCCGCGCCGATGTCGCACATTCTCTCGTGCTGGAAAATCGCGCAGGCGTACGGGTCGCTGAATACGAGGCGCTTGGCGAGGGAGACGGGCAGTTTCGTCATTCCCTCATACTCCGCCGGCAGATGCAGGAGCATATCGGGGTTAAAGTAGTTCCTGTCTGCGAACAGTCCGTCCGCTCGGTCGCAGCCGTATTCAAAATAATCCTCGTCCTCGGTGAAGCGCGTCGGGTCGAAGCTGTCGCCGCCGCGGATGAGCACGATGGCAAAACGGTTCTCGGCGGGGTACCATACGACGCCCTCGTGACCGTTAATCAGCCGCGTTTCGCCGGTCGGAAATTTATTGTCGAGTTCGCCGTTTGCGCCCATTTTCATCAGCGCGAAATCCGTGCCGCAGAAGCCGCAGAATACCGGAATTGCCTCCACGCCCTCCTTCATCTCCTCGCCGCGCAGACGCTGCCGTTTCGGATTGATGAGATTGATTTCGCCGTAGCGCAGCGGGCGCTCTCTGTCGTTTACGAAATAAGTAGCGTTTGTTTTCAAACGAACATCTCCTTTTTAGTCAAGTTCCACCTTGAAGCACAGCGGCTTATCGGAGTTGAAATCCTTGTTTGCTTTAATGATAATCGCATCCTCCGTGCGGTCAAAATCGAGTTTTTCGCCCGTTGACAGCAGGGTGACGGAGTTGATGATGAAATCGTGTACGGGGTGCTTTTTGAGCGCCTTGATGACGGCGTCCTTGCCGTCGGGGCGCATCTGGAAGGCGTAGAGCGTGCCGCCCTTGTAGGTAAAACGGAAATCGTTTGCCGTGTAGTTCTTTTCGTCGCCGTCCTTGAAGAAGCCGCCCTCGTTATTGGTCTCGCCTTCGCCGAACTGCTTCCAGAAGGTCGTGCCGTAGATGCCCTCGCCGTTCAACTTCAGCCACTGACCGATTTCTTTGAGAATCGCGGTCTCCTCGTCGGTGATGGAGCCGTCGCCCTTGGGTCCGACGTTCAGCAGGAGCACGCCGTTCTTGCTGACAATATCAATCAGGTCGGTGATAAGCTGGCGCGCGGTTTTGTACTCGTTGTCAAAGCGGTAACCCCACGAGCATTTGCCGATGGCAGTGTCCGACTGCCACGGCAGGGGCGAGATGCCCGTCAGCGCGCCGCGCTCCACGTCGAAGGTCGCCACGGTCGGCGGGAACGCCTCGTGCTTGTAGATAATCGTGGTCTCGACGCCCCATTCCTCCGCTCTGTTGTAGTAGTATGCCGCAATTTTTTTGAGGTAGGGTTTGAAGGTGTGGTTATGAATCCACCAGTCGAAATAGAGGGTTTTCGGCTGGTATTTGTCGACGAGCTCGCAGGTGCGCACCATCCAGTCCTCGAGCCATTCCACGCTCGCGCCGGGTGCGTAGGTGTCCTCGGTCGTCTTGAAGATATTGTCGCGGTTGTACGCCTCCTCGCGTACCGCCGGTCCGTAAAAATCGCGGTAGGTGTCGTCGTTGACGTCGCTGTCGCAGGTCCTGCCCGTGTTCATAAAGAAGTAGTGCTCCGCTCTGTGCGTCGAGCCGCAGAAGGTGAGCCCGTTCTTTTCGGCAGCCGCCTTCACCTCGCCGATGACATCGCGGCAGGGTCCCATCTCAGCCGCGTTCCAGCGGTTGAAATCCGTTTCGTACATCGCGAATCCGTCGTGGTGCTCGCATACGGGCATAACGAATTTTGCGCCGCTCTCCTTGAAAAGGGCAATCCATTTCTCCGCGTCGAACTTCTCCGCTTTGAACATCGGGATGAAGTCCTTGTAGCCGAATTTATCCTGCGGGCCGTAGGTCTTGCGGTGGTACTCAAATTCGCGGTGGTCGGCATTGTACATATTGCGCGAGTACCATTCGTTGCCGAATCCCGGCACGCTGTAAAGTCCCCAGTGAATGAAAATGCCGAACTTGTCGCGGTAGTACCAGTCGGGTGTCTTGTGATTCGCAAGCGACGCCCAGTTATCCTTGTACCTGCCGTTTTCAATCACGGCGTCGATTTGCTTTAAGTATTGCTCCTTTGTCATAAAAAAGCCCTCCCCATTATAGTCGCCAACATTATAGCACACCGATTTTTGTAAATAAAGGTAAATAGCTTTTATTTAATAATTTCTTAACAGTAAAGAAGGGACCGTCCGCGGACAGTCCCTTTTTATCTTATCTGAGATGCTTTTTTTCGATATAAATCGGTCGGTTTTTCACCTGGACGTACATCTTGGCAATGTATTCGCCGATGATGCCCATAAAGAAGAGCTGCGTGCCGCCGATGAAGAGTATCAGCACGACGAGCGTCGGATAACCCTTGACCTCAATACCGAAGGCAATTTTTTCGATGATGACCGCTATCAGATACAGGAGCGATAAAAACGAGGTGCCGAATCCGATATAGGTCGCGATTCTCAGCGGAGCGGTCGAGAAGGCGATGATGCCGTTGACAGCGTACTTTACGAGCTTTCGAAAACTCCATTTTGTCCTGCCCGCGTTTCTCTCTGCCGCGCGGTAGGGGATGTACTTCGTGTTGAATCCGACCCAGCTGAAGAGCCCCTTGGAAAAGCGGTGATACTCCGCCATGGATACGATGGCGTCGACCATCGTGCGCTTCATCAGTCGGAAATCGGACGCGCCGTTTTTGAAGTCGATTTCGGACATTTTTGTGATGATTTTATAGAAACAGGCTTTGAAGAATCGGAGCAGCTTGCCCTCGTTTCGCTCCTTCTGAAAGGCGCAGACGCAGTCGATGTCCCCGTCCTTTGCCATCTCGTCGAGCATTTCGCAGACTACCGCGGGGCGCTGCTGCAAATCCGCGTCGATGATGCACACGGCGTCGCCCGTCGCGTTCTTCAGTCCCGCGTACATCGCCGCCTCTTTGCCGAAATTACGGCTGAAGGAGATGACCTGGATTTTCGCCGTCGGATTTTCCGTGTAAATCTCGCTGAGTCGCGCGCAGGTCTTGTCCGTGCTGCCGTCGTCGACGAAAACGAATTCAATCTCTTCGCTACGCGCGGCAAATGCGCGATTCACTTCATCAAAGAGCTGTCTTACATTGCCCTCTTCGTTATAGCAGGGCACAACGAGTGATAAAAGCATAGCATTCCTCTCTAATCTTACTGTACTACTAATATTATCACACGCGCGCTGAAATATCAAGAAATTTTGCGCCGCTTATAGCGGACAAACGGCATACTTCGTAAACAATGCGGCAAAGATGTTGACAGTATTTTTCGCTTTTTCTATGGTGGTGGCAGGAGATTGACAATTTATAAAAGGAGGAAAAGAATGCTTTTATCTTTTAAGATTACAAAACAGATTATCAGCCGTACCGACCGCGAAAAACCGGTCGCCGACAGCAAGAATTATCTGCGCGCCGCCTTCGATTTGCCTGCGGATTGGGAGGGTGCCGTCACGGCGGTATTCAAATACAAAAAACAGGAAACAGACAAAGGCGATACCTATGAGCAGATACTCGATTCCGACGGCACCTGCGCCGTGCCGTGGGAAGTCATTAAAGCGCCGGGATTCTTCGTGTCGTGCTTTTGCGGTAATCTGATTACGGCAAACAAGGTGTCCGTCCCCGTCATCCCCAGCGGCTATGAAGAGGGAAAAACGCCCGCGCCGCCCACGCCCGACGTCTATACCCAGCTTGCGGCGCTCGCGCAGTCGGCTAAGGATACCGCCGACTCCGTGCGCGCGGATGCGGACAGCGGCGCGTTTGACGGCGACCCCGGAACGACGGATTATACCGAACTTGAGAATCGTCCGCGCGCACTCTTTACCCCGCAGAGCGCCTATATCCCGTTTGCGGAGTTTACGACGGGTATCTACGATGTTACCGAGTCGTTTACGCTGCTCGGCATCGATGGCGGACTGCTCGTCAAGGCGGGCGCGATTCTGTGCATTAAAGTGGGGGACGGCACTTGCAGCGGCGCGATTCTCGGCGACACCGACAGCTGCATCACCGTGTTCAAAAAGGGTGCCGTCGCGAAAACGCTGGCGCTGAAAAACCTGATGGACTATCCGTTTGACCGTTTTATCAGCGACGCTTCGCTTGCCCAGACAACGGGAAATGATACGCAGAAGGTGATGTCCCAGAACGCCGTCACCGCAGCGCTCGCGAATATACATCCCGTGTCATTAGACGAAAACGGACAGCTTATCTGTCAAGTCGATGATAACGCAACGACGAGAACTTTCATTTTGCAGGGCAGAGAAAAGGGCAACAATGAGCCGCTGATTCCGCAACTCAGCAGTAATAACGGCACGAACGGTTATGTTATCAACAGCGGCGGTTATCACGGCGGAAACGCCTCGAACGCCTACTATGCATTTGATAATAATGCGTCCACGAATTGTCAATATTACGGTGAGGGTCAGTCAAACGGCTATATCGGTTATATGTTTCACGAGGAGGTATGCATTAAAAAAATGGTTGCTTTACTGGGCAACTGTGCCGCTTCCAATAGCTTTACCGTAAAGCCGCAGTATTATAACGGTGTCGGCTGGGTGGATATCGGTCAGGATTTTGTCGTATCGGGCTATAAAGAGCCGAATTCAGGAACTTTTGAAATTGTGTTTAACCACAGTATTGTGACAACGGGCTTCAGACTGCTGTCGCCTACGACCAAAGTCTCCGGTACTAATATTATCACTTACAGCCTGCAGCTGTATAACTAAGAGGTGACCGGTTATGGTACCGATGCCAGTTTCCGTAATCGGCATTCTGCTCTCGGCTGCAGGCGTGATGATTACCGTCATCACAATTATTAAGACCAATGCCCAAAATCAGCAGAAAATGGAGAGCCGATTTGATGTCGTTGATGTCAGAATCCAGACCCTCTCCGACAGAGTGGAGAAACATAACGGCGTGATGGAGCGCACCTTTCGTCTCGAAGAAAATGTCCGCGAAAACTCCCGCGACATCGCGGAACTCAAGACCGACGTCAGGGAAGTCAAGCAGTATATCATGAGGGGGTGAACGAATGAAATTTACGGATGAAACCCTCCGCAGGGCGCTGCGGACTTTTTTGCAGGCGTTCGTGCCCGCCTTTTTAGTCGGGCTGAATGAGATTGATTTTGCGGGCGGGGGCGATTACGTGAAGGGCGCGATGATTTCCCTTCTGATACCGACGCTTGCCGCCGCGCTGGCAGCGGTCATGAATCTCGAGCCGGGCGAGCGGGGCGGCGGCACGATGGATTTCGCCTCCTTCGTGCGTACCTATCGCGGCAAGGCGACGGATTACGACGGCTGCGCGGGCGTGCAGTGCGTCGACCTCGCGAAACTGTATATCGACAAGGTGCTCGGGGTGAAACCGCAGAGCATCGGCAATGCCCACGCGTATTACGATGATTTTGACAGCACCTATCTGAAGAAGTATTTTACGAAGATTCCGTATCGGGCGGGCGTGAAGGCGCAGGCGGGCGACCTCGTCGTCTGGCGCCGGAAGTATAACGGCACCTCACCCTACGGGCATATCGCCATTGCGGCGGGGCAGCAGACCGCGACCCATATCACGACCTATGACCAGAACTGGGGCGGCAAAGCGATGCGGAAAGTCGTGCACCGTCTTGACGGCGTGGCGGGATTTCTCCGCCCGCTCTGCGCCGCACCGCGCGTGACGTATTTTCGCCCGTATCGGGGCAGCGGCGTTTCGATTGTAGACGCGCTCGATGCCGTCGGGGCGGCGTCGTCCTATGCCTACCGCAGGCGGATTGCCGCGGCAAACGACATCAAATCCTATCGCGGTACCGCAAAACAGAATACGCAGATGCTCTCCCTTCTCAAGCAGGGCAAGCTCATCAAACCGTAAGCAAAAAACAACCGCCTCACGCAATGCCAGCATACGTTAGGGGAACATAAGTGTTTTAGGTAACCGGAAGGCTTAATGCCTTCCGGTTATTCGTTTAGGCTACACTTGTGTTTTCATTGTCCAATTGTTCTGCGTGTGCTTTGTTTCTGAATGTGAAGTATATGTCAATGCGGTTGCCAACTTGCCTTGAGAATTTAATCTC